>CANIEM010000026.1 GCA_947466515.1 Verrucomicrobia subdivision 6 bacterium
CATGGGACTAGTCTAACCGCCATTTTTTATCGGTCAAACCCAGGTGCGCGGGGTTCCCTCGACAATCGAACTCCTTTTGGCACGCTCCACCCCGTGCGTCTTCTTGCCCTCGACCCGTCCCTCCGAGCCACCGGCTACGCCATCCTCGAAGGTACCGCCGATAAACCTGTCGTCGTCGCTTCAGGCACCATCCAAAATCCACCCTCTCGACCCGCCCCCGCCTGCCTTCTCGAAATCCACGACCGCCTCCAAGAACTGATCGCGCGCCACGCTCCCCAAGAACTCGCCATCGAATTAATCATCTATGTGCAAAATACCCGCACCGCCATCGTGCTCGGAGGCGCCCGCGGCGTTGCCCTTCTCGTTGCCGCCCGAGCAGGCCTCACCGTTCACGAATACCCGCCTAAACTCGTTAAAAAAGCAGCCACAGGAAAAGGAGCCGCCCGCAAAGAACAGGTCACCTTTATGACCCGCGCCCTCTTCGGCCTTCTCCATAATCCAAAACCCGATGAAGCCGATGCCCTCGCCGTCGGTCTCACCCACCTCCGTCGTACAGCCTTCTCCGCCCGAACCGTTCCGGCAGTCTCCTAAGATGATCTCCTTCCTCGAAGGCACTCTCGCCGAATCTTGGCCCACTCGCGCCGTGATTAACTGCCAGGGCATCGGCTACGAACTACTCATTCCCGTCACCACCTTCGATCATCTTCCTCTCCTTGGAGAAAAAGTTCGCCTCCTCACCCACCTCGTGGTCCGCGAAGATGCTCATACCCTCTACGGATTTTTCACTTCGGGAGAACGAGATCTCTTTCGCCTCCTCCTTCATCATGTTTCAGGCGTCGGCCCCAAAACCGCCCTTTCCATCCTCGCGGGCACTACCCCCCAAGCCGTCCGCGACGCCGTTGCCTCAGGAAACACCTCCTCCCTCGCCAAACTCAAAGGCCTAGGAAAAAAAACCGCCGAACGCATCGTCCTCGAACTCCGCGACAAACTCCCCGCCCTCGATTCCCTCGCAGGTGGGACTTCTCCAGGTCGTGCAAACGCCACCCCCAACATCTCCGGTCATGCCCAAGACGCCCTCCTTGCCCTCCTCGCCCTCGGCTACAAGGGAACCGAAGCCCAAAAAGCCCTCGCCGGCCTTGATTCCACGCTTCCTCCAGGCGATCTCGTCCGCGAAGCCCTCCGCCGTCTCGGTTAACCCTCGGTGTCAGGCACGTGCCTGACACCTTTCCATCGAAAAGGTTCGACTCCTCTCCAGCTTTTCAATACGATGTATCGCTCGATCTAGTCAATAACCCAAACCAAAGGAACACTCATCATGCCCCTCGATAACGCCGAACGTACTCTCCACCTCACCCCTTCCGCTACTCTCGCCATCGATGCCCGTGCCAAAAGCATGCGAGCCGAGGGCCTTGACGTGGTTAACTTTAGCGCTGGCGAACCCGATTTCGATACCCCTGAACATATCAAAGCCGCCGCCATGGGCTCCCTGGACGCCGGCTTTACCAAATATACCCCTGCCGCAGGTATTCCCGAACTCCGCTCCGCAATTTCTGAAAAATTAAAGGCCGACAACAATCTGTCCTACGAACCGTCCCAAGTCATCGTCACCTGCGGTGCCAAACACGCCTGCTTTAATGCGATCCTCGCCACCATCAACCAAGGCGATGAAGTCCTCATCCCCGCCCCCTACTGGCTCAGCTACCCAGAAATGGTCCGCGTCGCTGGCGGCGAACCCGTCATCGTTCCCACCAAAGCTGAAAATGGCTACAAACTTACCCCTGAACTCTTTCGCGAATACATGAGCCCCATGACCAAAATGGTCATCATCAATTCCCCAGGAAATCCTACCGGCTCGGTCTACTCCGAAAATGAACTCGCCGCCTTGGCCGAAGTCGCCCTCGACGAAGAAATCTACATCCTCTCGGACGAAATTTACGAAAAACTCGTCTATGATAATGTCAAACACTCCTCCATCGCCTCCTTTAGTAAGGAAGTTTACGATCTAACGCTCACCGTCAACGGCTTTAGCAAACCCTACGCCATGACCGGTTGGCGCCTCGGCTACGTTGCCGCCCCCACCGCCCTCGCTAAAGTGATCGAATCCATCCAGAGCCACACCACCTCCCATCCCACCTCTTTTGCTCAAAAAGGTGCCCTCGCCGCCTACCGTGGCCCCCAAGATTGCGTCACCGAAATGGTCGCCGAGTACGATAAACGTCGTCGTCGCTTCTGTGACCTCCTCGGACTCATCCCCAAACTCTCCTTCGTCAAACCCCAAGGAGCCTTCTACCTCCTACTCGATATCTCACGCACCGGACTTAACTCAGTCGAGTTCGCGGAAAAACTCTTGGAAAAAGAACGCGTGGCGGTCGTCCCAGGCAAGGCCTTCGGAGACGATTCCACCGTCCGCGTCTCCTACGCAACTTCCATCGACCAGATAGAAGAAGGCGCCCGTCGCCTCGCCAAATTCTGTAAATAACCTTCCGACTCGGGGCTATTCCCCAGGTAGATCAGTCCCACTTGCACTCCCCGTGCACTGGTTATAAACTCTTACCTTCATGAATCTCCTATTCCTTCTCACCTTTATCGGGACGATGGCTCTCTCACTCTGGGCCGCCGCCCGCGTCAAAATCGCCTACGCCAAAGCTAGCCAAGTTCCCGTCTCCTCAGGCTTCACTGGAGCCGAGGCCGCCGCCCGCATCCTCGATGCCGCTGGAATTCGCGATGTCGAAATCGTCGAACAAGACGGGTTTCTCGGAGATCACTACGACCCCATGCATCGGCGCCTCGTTCTCTCTACCCAAAACTTCCAAGGCCAATCCGCCGCCGCCCTCGGCGTCGCCGCCCACGAATGCGGTCACGCAATCCAACACAAAATCGCTTACGCCCCCCTCCAGTGGCGCATGGCCTCCGTCGGTGCCACCACTTTCGCCAGCCAAATCGTCACCTGGCTCCCACTCTTCGGCCTCTTCTCGGGCTTCGGAGGTTTCCGCTCCCACACCTACCTCGTCATCATGGCCGTCGGTTGGGGTACCATCATGCTCTTCAATCTCATTACCCTCCCCGTCGAGTTCGACGCCTCCCGCCGAGCCCTCCAGATTTTGCCCAAAATGAAATTCATCGCTCCAGGCACCGAACTCCAGTCAGTCGATAATGTCCTGCGCGCCGCCGCCTGGACCTACGTCGCCGCCTTCATCACCTCTCTCCTCTATCTCCTCTGGCACCTTCTTCCCCTTCTTGCAGGTCGTCGCAACAACTAAACCTCTACATCTAGCCTCCTCCAAGGAGTTTCAACCCAACATCTTGTGTCATTCTCTTGATTCCTCTTGCTATTTCGCAAACCGCTTCTTACTTGTATCTCAAGGGCGCATAACCCACCCATGAAATCCTACTCCCTCATCACACTTTTACTTTTTCTCACCAGCGCCATCGCCACCCAAGCCTCCTCCACCGCCCCAGTTTCCGAAACCTACTCCCATCCCCTCCTCAACCAAATTTATGAAATGCACTCCCTCGCCGAATCAGGCAACGAGGATGCCACTCGCCGCTTAGTCGCCTGGCTCGAAGAACTTACCGCCGAACAACCAGAAAACGGCATTCTCCTCGTCTACCTCGGTAGTGCCTACACCCTCGCCAGCCGCGATGCCTTCATCGGACCAGGAAAGCTACGCTACCTCATGTCAGGTCGCGATTGCATGGATCGGGCCGTCGCACTCCGGCCCCAAGACCCCAACGTCCGCTTCATCCGCGGAATTAATAACTACCACCTGCCCACCATCTTCAATCGCCGAAGCATCGCCCGCGACGACTTCCGCACACTAGTCGATCAACTCAGCCAAAATCCCAAATGCCTCGACCCTCTTACCTCCCAAGCTATCTACTACTACGCTGGCCTCTGCTTTGCCCAACTCGAAGAAGAAAAAAATGCCCGCAACTCCTGGCAAAAAGGCCTCGACCTAAAGATTTCTGGCCCACTCACTGCTAAAATTACTCAGGAACTAGATCAACTGACCCCCACGGCTGCCGGCAAGTGACCCGCCCCCCTGGGAATCCCTACCTCCCCGCCCCACGGATTCGGCAACGCGTTCGTTCTCTCGCTTCTTCCATCCGCAAAAACTACCGCAATCGCCCCCTGACCATCGTCGCCCTCCTCAAAGGTAGCGTCTTCTTCGTCGTCGATCTTCTCCGCCACCTCCCCATCGATACCGAAGTCGAATTCTGGAACGTCTCCAGCTACCAAGGAACCCAATCGACAGGAAAAATTCGTGGACTCCACCACTGCCGAGGAAACTTTCGCGGTCGCGACGTCCTCCTCATCGACGATATTCTCGATTCAGGTCTCACCCTCGATCGCACCCGCGCCCATGCCAAAAAACTCGGCGCCCGCTCCGTCCAAATCTGCGTTCTCCTCAGCAAAAAAAGGAAACGCGTCCGCCCCGTCCGAGCTCGCTGGGTCGGCTTTGTCATTAAGGACGAATTCGTTGTCGGCTACGGCCTCGACCTCGATCAACGTTACCGTGCCCTCCCCTCCATCCGCACTCTTCCCTCCACCCCTTAATTTCTCAACTCGGTAGGGCACATCTCCCCACGCTCTAACCTTCCTACCCCAGGGCGCGTCTGCGCTGAATATTTAACACCGTCCACCGGTAGGGCGCATCATCCTTGACGCGCCGATTGGGCCATAGATCACTTGAACCACAAAACCCAGGGCGCGTCTGCGTCCCGCAACCGCGGGAGCGGTCTCTCCGAGAACGCCTGCGCTCAATTCTGTATGATCGATCGCCCAGTTAGGCGGCCTCGGAGATGCCGCCCCTACCTAAGCTTCCAAGTAGAAATAATTAAAAATTAAACATCCAAAATCAAAAATCCTCCCCCCCCCTCTACTCCGCAATGTCTTCGTTCCACAACTCAGGCTTCGCCTGAATAAAATCTCCCATCATTTTCACCAACTCAGGCTGATCCAAAATCACCACTTCCACCCCGTGCGACCTTAAAAATTCAGGTGCCCCAGGAAAATTCACCGCCTCCCCCACCACCACCCGCGGAATTTTAAACTGCACAATCGTTCCCGAACACATGTAACACGGGCAGAGGGTCGAATAGATCACCGTATCTAAATAACTCTTTTGCCTCCCCGCATTCATCAAACAGTCCATCTCTCCATGCAAAATCGCACTCCCCTTCTGCACTCGTTGATTGTGCCCCCGTCCCACAATCGTATCTCCGCGCACCAAGATAGACCCAATCGGAATCCCTCCTTCCGCCAATCCCTTTCTCGCTTCCGCCTCCGCCTCCTTCATCCATCTCAAATCTTCTTTGGTTGTACTCATGGTTTATGCCTTGGCCGTTGATTCTCGCACCACTAGCTCCCCTTTCACAATCTCCGGTTTCATCTCCCCCTTCCCCTCTCTCACCTTCTGCCAAAGAGAAAAACCAACCCTTCCCAAACTCGGAAAACAAACCGTTGTCATCGGCACTGGCCCATAGCACGCTAACGCCCCGTCCCCCACCCCCGTCACACTCACCTCCCCACCCACCGAAACTCCCGCCGCCAAAAGAGCCCGACTCGCCCCTGCCGCAATCGCATCATTCACACAAACCACCGCCGTCGGTCGCTCTTTTTTCCCAAGCATCTTCTTCATCTCCGCTTCCCCCCCCTCCGCTTCCAATCCCACCATCTGAACTCCCCCCAACATCACCATTCCCCGAGCCGCCACCCCCTCCTCCATTGCCCGTAAATGCGCTGCCGAACTCCGTGCCGCAGGATGCCCACCCAAATACGCAACTTTCCGATGCCCCAAATCATGAAGGTGATCCAAAACTAAATTCGCCGCCCCACCCATATCTCGCACCACCCAACTCACCTTGCCCTTTCCCCCATCCACATCCGCAGGATAACGCTTGAAAAAAATCAGCGGAAGCCCAGCCCGACCCACCACCTCCAGCACCGCCGATCGATGTTCCGTGCTAATCCGTGGTAAAAAGAAAATCGCCTCCGCCCCCCTTCCCATCATCGCCCGTACCTGCTCCGCCTCCTCCTTCCCACTACGCGCCACTCCCACCAGCAGTGCAATCCCCGCTTCCTGTGCCGCCTCCGCTAAACTTCCCGAAACCATCGCCCCCTCCTCCGACGTCAAATCAGGCAGGAGCAAACCGACCAACCCACTCTGCTTCACCCGCAAACTGCGCGCCGCCTCATTCGGCCAATACCCCCGTTTCGCCGCCTCCGCTAAAACCCGCGCTTTCGTCGCCACCCCAATATCCGGTGCATCCCTCAATGCCTTAGATACGGCCATCACCGAGAGCCCCAACCCTTCTGCCAAATCGCGTAAACGTACCCTCACACCGCTTCGGGATCCTCCCCCAAAATCGTCAGAAACTCCTCCGCACTCTTCGCCGCTAACAATTTCGTCCGCACCTCATCATGCCGCAACAAGCGCGCCATCGCCCCAACCAAAGCCAAATACTCCGTCACCATCCGCCGAGGTGTCCCTATCACAAAAATAAAATGAATTGTCTCCCCGCTCGTCTCAAAATTCACCCCACTCACACTCCGTCCCACTGCCAGAACCAGCCGCTTCACATGATCCGTCCGCGCATGAGGAAAGGCCACCCCATTGCCCAACGTCGTCGGCTCCACCCTCTCCCGCGCCAGCAACTCATCGTAAAATCCCTTAAAGTTAATCATGCCAGAATCATTTTCTAAAAGACTGGCCACCTCATGAATCGCGGCCGTTCTCTTTGTCTCCTTCAACTCCAGAAGAAGCAAATTCGGCTGCAAAAGTTCACCCAGCTTCATCGCCCTAGCCCTCCTGCCGTGCCACTCCATCCCAACTTGCGCCGTGCCAACCCATAAAAACCAAAACCCGTGGGATGAACCAGCCGAATCACTTGGCTGGCCACCGTTACTCGTAGACTTTTACCCCTGGTTAATTGCCCCATCTTCACCCCGTCAAATCGCAGAACCGCCGCTACTTCCCCCTCCCCTAAACTTAACTCCACCCCCTCCTGCTCCCCCACCACTACCGGCCTCTGCGCCATGGCATGCGCACACACTGGAGTGAGTAACATGACCCGCGCCCGCGGACTCACCAACGGCCCGCCTGCCGAAAGCGAGTAGGCCGTCGATCCCGTCGGACTCGCCACCAACAACCCATCCGCATGGTACTCCGTTAAAAATTCCTTACCCACCGTCACCCGCACTCTCACCATCTGTCGCCCCGACGCCGGCGCCACCGATACCTCATTCAGACTGCACCACGCTCCTTTTTTTTCACTCAGCTTTGCCAACAGTACCGAACGCGAGCTCAGACCATACCGCCCACTCAAAATTCTTGGTAAAATCTCCTGAATCTCGTCCACCTTGATCGAAGTCAAAAAGCCGAGCGAGCCCAGATTAATTCCCAACAGCGGAACTCCAGAGCCCATCGTCGCTTGCGCCGCATGCAACATCGTCCCATCTCCACCCCCCACCACCACCGCATCCGTCCCCGTCCGAACCGCCTTCGCTAAACCAGCCTCCGTCACCCACCTCGCCTTCACCCCCGACTCTCGAAAAATCAACTTTAAGACCTGCGCCACTCCCAAACCCCCGCGCTTACCTTGACGCAAACAAACCACCACCCTTCGCATCCGCTTTACCCGAGAAGGTCCGCCATGTGCCATAAAGTAACATTCACCGAAAAGCCTTTTCTCTCAAGAGGATTCCCACTCTTGCGCCAGCGCTCTCCTCAAGTATTGTCAAAGACACATGGCAAGATTCCGTCTCAACCATCAATTGCCCCGACCCCAAGGGCTTTACTCCCCTGACCACGAACACGATGCCTGTGGCGTCGGTGTCGTCGCCGATATCCAAGGCCGTCGCTCCCGCACCATTCTCGACCGCGCTTTGGGCTGCGTCTGCCAACTTGCCCATCGGGGCGCCCTCGATGCCGATGCCAAATCAGGGGACGGCGCCGGTGTTCTAACCCAAATTCCTTCTAAACTTTTTCGGCGCGAAATCGAAAAACTCGGCCACCGGCTCTACCAAGACAACGACCTAGGGGTGGGCTTCTTCTTTCTTCCCGCCAAAGACACCTACGCCCAAGCTCACATCCGCCGCATCGCGGAAGAAGTCATCACTCGCCGCGGTCTCCTCTCCTTCGGTTGGCGGGTTGTCCCCATTAACCCCCGCATCCTCGGAGAAAAAGCCGCTGCCTCCGCCCCACGCATCGAACAGCTTCTCGTCGCCCGGCCCGACGCCAAAAAACTTTCCGACGACTCCTTTGAACTTTCCCTCTTTCTAGCCCGCAACGAAATCGAACACCGCTGTGCTGCCGATCGTACCCCTCCCTTCTATATTCCCTCCTTCAGCTCCCGCCTTCTCGTTTATAAAGGCATGCTCACGGGCACCCAACTCAAAAGCTTCTACCTCGACCTCCAAGACCCCGCTTACGAAACCGCTCTGGCCGTTTTCCATCAACGCTACAGCACCAACACCTTCCCTACTTGGCCCCTCGCCCACCCTTTCCGTATGGTCGCCCACAACGGAGAAATTAATACGGTTCGCGGCAACCGTTACTGGGTCCATGCCCGTGAAGCCGATCTCTCTCACCCAGGTCTCGATCCCGCCGATCTCCCCCTCCTCCATCCCATCATCCAGCCTGGCGGAAGCGACTCCTCCAGCCTTGATAACGCCTTCGAACTTCTTTCCATCTCAGGCCGCGGCCCTCTCCATGCCATGCTTATGCTCGTCCCTTCCGCCTTTCACTCCGAGGATGGCCTCTCCCCAGAAGTCCGCGCCTTCTACGAATATCATGAGTGCCTCAACGAACCTTGGGATGGTCCCGCCGCCCTCGCTTTTAGCGACGGGCGAATCGTCGCCGCTTGCCTCGACCGCAACGGCCTCCGCCCAGCCCGTTATAAAATCACCAAAGATGGCCTCTTCGTCATGGGCTCCGAAGTTGGCATTGGCGATATCCCGGAAAAATCCGTCATCGAGAAAGGCCGCCTCGCTCCTGGCGAAATGATCGCCGTCGATACCGTCGCCAAAAAACTTCTCCGCAACGCTGATATCAAAAACTTTGCCGCCTCCACCCAGCCCTACGCCCAGTGGATTCAAGCAGGCCTCCGCTCGCTCCCCACTCTGCCCCCCACCCTCCCCACCGTACCTACCACTCTCCAATCGACTCTACTCTCTTTCGGCTATTCCGAGGAGGAACTCAAAGTCGTTCTTCTACCCATGTTCAAAAACTCCGAAGAATCCACCGGTTCCATGGGCGATGACGCCGCCCTCGCCGTCTTCTCTCGTCGGCCTCGTCTCTTTTATCACTACTTCCGCCAACTCTTCGCCCAAGTCACCAATCCTCCCATCGATCCCATCCGAGAAAAATTAGTCATGTCCACCTCCGTCTATCTCGGCACCCGCCCCAACTGGCTTACCGATGGCCCCGATCACGTTCGCCTCCTTCAACTATCCTCCCCTGTTCTAACTCCTGCAGAACTTTCTCACGTTCTCGAAAGCAAAGAACCTCATCTCCGCTCTCGCACTCTTTCCGTTCTCTTCCCCGTCTCTGGCGGTTCCAACGCCTTCCAAAAACGCCTGCGCGAAATCAGCGAAGAAGCCGCCGCCGCCGTCCAAGATGGGGTCACCATTCTCTGCCTCTCCGATCGTGGAACCGATGCCGCCCATTCCGCACTCCCCATGCTCCTCGCCATCTCCTCCGTCCACCACAGCCTGATTCGTGCAGGACTGCGGATGCGTATCTCCCTCATCGCCGATACCGCCGATGCGCGTGACGTGCACCACTTTGCTTGTCTCATCGCCTTCGGTGCCTCCGCCATTTGCCCTTACCTTGTTTGGGAACTCGCCGCTCGCTGGCACGCAGAGGGTTCTCTCCCCGATCTCGATCCCGCGAAAATTCTTGCGGCCTACCGCAACGCTCTCGACAAGGGGCTTCTTAAAATTATGTCGAAGATGGGAATCTGCATGCTCACCAGTTACCACGGCAGTCAACTCTTTGAAGCCGTCGGTCTCGGACCCGATCTCATCCGCGATCATTTTCCTGGCACTCCCTCGCAAATCGGGGGCCTCACCGTGGCTGAACTCGCCACAGAAACCATTCGTCGCCACACCGAAGGCTACACCGCTGCCGCCGCCGTCACCGATCGCTTGCCCGATGCAGGACTTTATCGTTGGCGCCGAGACGGGGAAGTTCACGCAATCACCCCGCCCGCCATTCAAGCCCTACAAGCTTTTGTCGGACTCAAAGGGGCCGACCAGAAAAACCAGCCCGCCCAGTATACCGCCTACGTTGATGCCCTCGCCAAAAATACCCCCATTACCATTCGCCACCTCCTTCGTTTGAAAAAAGGTCGCTCCGCCATTCCCTTAGATGAGGTCGAGCCAATCGAAGAGATTCGGCGCCGCTTCACCACCGCTGGCATGTCTCTCGGCGCCCTCTCCCCGGAAGCTCATGAAGCACTCGCTATCGCCATGAACCGCATTGGAGGAAAATCCAACTCAGGTGAAGGTGGCGAAGACCGGGCTCGCTTTGCCACCATGGAGAATGGCGACTCGAAAAATAGCAGAATCAAGCAGGTCGCTTCCGCCCGCTTCGGGGTCACTGCCGAATATCTTGCCAGCGCCACCGAGTTGGAAATCAAGATTGCCCAAGGCGCTAAACCAGGCGAGGGCGGACAACTTCCTGGTCATAAAGTCTCCCCGCTCATCGCCACCCTCCGCCGCTCGACACCGGGCGTCACTCTCATCTCTCCTCCTCCCCATCACGATATTTATAGCATCGAAGATCTCGCCCAACTTATTTACGACCTCAAACAGGTCAATCCTCGCGCCAAAATATGCGTCAAGCTGGTCGCTGAGGCTGGTGTCGGCACCATCGCCGCCGGCGTGGCCAAAGCCCACGCCGATGTCGTTCTGATCGCTGGCCACGACGGGGGCACGGGAGCCTCTCCTCTCTCTTCCATTAAATATGCTGGCAGTCCTTGGGAGCTGGGAGTTGCCGAAACCCAACAAGTTCTTCTCCTTAACGGTCTTCGCAACCGCATCACCCTTCGAACCGATGGGGGGGTACGCACAGGGCAAGATATCATCATCGCCTCCTTGCTCGGTGCAGAGGAATTTAATTTCGGCACCACCGCCCTGATTGCTCTCGGTTGCGTCTACGTCCGCCAGTGCCACTTGAACAACTGCCCCACCGGCGTCGCCACCCAAGACGATAAATTTCGCGCCAAGTTCCGTGGCATGCCCGATGCCGTCGTCGACTTCTTTAATGCCCTAGCCCAAGAGGTCCGCGAAATTCTCGCCTCGCTTGGGGCACGGAAATTAGACGAGATCATTGGTCATCCCGAAATGTTAGAAACTTTTGTTCCTGCCGATCACCCCAAAGCCGCTTTAGTCGACCTCCGCCCGCTCCTCACCGTTCCCGATATCGATCCTTTGGCCCCACGGCATCACACTTGGGAACGAAACGATAAATTGGAAGACCAACCGATCGACGCCCGCATTCTCCAAGACGCCAAAGATGCCTTAGCTAAAAAGAGGAAGGTGAAACTCTCCTACAAAGTCAATAACGCCCATCGTTCCATCGGTGCTGGTCTCAGTGGCGAAATCGCCTACCGCTACGGAGATGAAGGCCTAGCGGATGGTAGCATCACCCTTAAGTTTGATGGTTCCAGTGGACAATCTTTTGGCGTGTTCCTCGTTAATGGAGTCAAGATGACGCTTCAGGGTGAAGCCAACGATTACGTCGGCAAGTCGATGTCGGGAGGGGAAATTATTTTAATTCCTGCCAAAGCCGCGACCTTCGATCCGTCTCTCAACACCATTTGTGGCAACACCTGCTTGTATGGGGCTACCGGCGGAAAACTCTTTGCTTACGGGCAAGCGGGCGAACGTTTTGCTGTCCGCAATAGCGGAGCCACGGCTGTAATCGAAGGTGTCGGCGATCACGGTTGCGAGTACATGACCCGTGGCACCATCGTTGTCCTCGGTCCAACAGGCAAGAATTTCGGCGCAGGCATGTCGGGTGGAGTCGCCTATGTACTCGACGAAGACGGTGGGTTTCAGAAACGCTATAACCCGGGCATGGTCAACTTGGAGCGAATCTCTGGTGCAGAGGACGGAAAAGTTTTACAGGCGATTATTTACCAACACCTCGAAGCCACCGAAAGCAAGAAGGCCAAAGAAATTCTCGCGCAATGGGACACCTATTCCAAAAAATTCTGGAAAGTCATCCCCCATCCTCCCCTTTCCACCCTCCCCCCCGCCCAACCAACCGCCAGCCCCCAGCCCGCTACCCTTCCCACCCCATAGCACCGAGACCGGGCCTAAGCCCGACCTCGAATCATCCTTGATTTGCTAATCCGTTCCCCAAACTTTAGTCTACTCCCATGCCCGCAAAGACTCCGGCCCTGCCTCCCTACTCTCACCAACCCAAGCCCTACCACGGACCCTCCACTGAAGAAGTGCTCAAGCTTCGCAAGGAACACCTCACCCCATCCCTTTTTCACTACTACAAAAAACCCCTCATGCTGGTCGAAGGATCGATGGAGTATCTCTACGACGAAAAAGGCCGCCGCTACCTCGACGCCTTCGGCGGCATTGTCACCATCTCCGTGGGTCACTGCCATCCCGAGGTCATCGCCGCCGTTGATGAACAAAATCATCTCCTCCAACATACCTCTACCATCTATTTCCACCCTGGCATCGCCCAGTACGGAAAAGAGTTGGCCGACTGCATGCCCGGCGACCTCAAAGTTTGCTACTTCGTTAACTCAGGCTCTGAAGCGAACGAACTCGCCCTCATGCTTGCCCGCTCCTACACCGGAAATTACGATATCATCGCCCTACGCAACTCGTACCACGGCGGTACTTCCAACACCATGGGCATCACTTCGCACCACACCTGGAAGTACAACGTCCCCCAAGGGTTTGGCGTCCAGTTTGCCAAATCACCCAATCCCTACCGCGGACTTTGGCCTGCCACCGACCCCCAAGCTGGCAAAAATTACGCAGCCGACATCGAAGATCTGATCCGCTTCGCCTCCCCAGGAAAAATCGCTGGCTTCATCGCCGAGTCGATCCAAGGGGTGGGCGGAACCGTGGTTTATCCCGATGGCTACCTCACCGAAGCCTACCGCCATGTCCGCGCCGCAGGTGGTCTTTGCATCGCCGACGAAGTCCAAACCGGCTTCGGTCGCACCGGTAAATCCTTCTGGGGTTTTCAAAACCAAGGTGTGCAGCCTGACATCGTCGTCATGGCCAAAAGCATCGGCAACGGCGCACCCCTCGCCGCCGTTGTCACCACCAACAAAATAGCCGAAACCCTAGCCCAACGAATCCATTTCAACACCTACGGAGGAAATCCTGTCTCCATCGCCCAAGGCCGAGCTACTCTCAAAATCATTCGGCGCGACAATCTCCAACTGCGATGCGCCAACCTCGGGGATCGTCTGCTCAACGGACTTCGTAAACTTCAGGAAAAACATGAACCCATTGGAGATGTCCGGGGCATGGGTCTGATGATCGGCGTAGAAGCCGTTAAGGACCGCAAAACCAAGGAACCGAACAGGGAGTTCATCGCCGAAGTTCTCGAACAATGCAGGGAACGCAGTCTCCTCATCGGCAAAGGTGGTCTTTTTGGAAACGTTCTCCGCATCAAACCTCCGATGTGCATCACCGAAGCCGACGTCGACTTCATTCTCTCCGTCCTCGACGAGTCCTTCACCGCCGCCACCAAAGGTTAATCCCATCTTGGGGTCAGAGGTCAGTTTTCAGTTTCTTTAAATGCCCGCCCTTTGCCTTTCGTAACACCTGTAAAATCTCCGCCAAGACACTGACCGCAATTTCCGCAGGCGTATCCGACCCAATGTCCAGTCCGATTGGGGCATAAACCCGCTCCAGCAGCTCCTTCTTCACTCCCTTCGCTTTCAGCTCGTCGTATACCTGCAAAACCTTCTTTCGACTCCCAATCATCCCTAAATACCCCACCTCCTTCACCTTCACCGCCTCCTCCAAAGCGTCCCGATCCAACATGAAGCTCCGACTGACCAGCACGATCGCGTCGTCCCCAGTCCAGCGAACTTCTCGAATTACCTCCTGCGCGCTCTGCTCGGTTATCTTTCGATGAACTCCCGGACAGATCTCCATCCACTCCTTACGATCGTCCACCACCGTGACATGAAAACCACACTCTGCCGCAAGTTTCGCAATCGACTGCGCACAGTGCCCCGCCCCCACAATCAGCAATCCCGGAGCCTTCTTCTGCGGCTCGAACCAAAGAGTTACTTTCCCACCACAAATCGCCCCAAAGGAATCGCTCTCCCCTTCCCGTAACGAATACTTCTTCAAAAGATTCTGCCCATCCAGCAACCTGTTCTGAGCTTCCACAATAACCAGCGACTCAAATTTCCCTCCCCCCACCGTTCCACGAATTGAACCATCGGCGAGAACCACCATTTTCGCGCCAGGATGTCGGGGCACCGATCCTTCCGTCTCGACCACCGTCACCACCACAAACGGCTGGCCACTCGTCCTCGCCTCAATCAGATCGGAAAAGAAGTCAGCCGCCATCCAACTTCAGCTCCGACGAACCACTGCCTCAATCTGGCCATAGGGCTCGTCCGTTGCCGTGAAGATCACGTTGGGATTTTCCATCCCAAATGGTTTTAGATTAAACAAATTGCAGTGCTTATTCGGCATGGACAAGGAGACCTCCGAGATCTCAGGACAAACCTTCAACGCCTCGCTCGCCATCTCGTACATCGTCGTCTGCACCGAGGGACTAAAATGATTCAGAAACGGCCCAGTCATTGCCTCCAGAATTTTCTCGTTGGCGACGGAATAGTCCTTGGGCTGCTCCGACCATCTCCATCCTGCAGTCACCGAAGTCGCGAAAATACGATCACTCGTCTCCGGCAAGGTCGTGAGTTCACAACGGGGATATCCCTCAAATCCAGACTGCGCCGATTTCAAAATCAACCAATCTCGCAATCCTGACTCCACCGCCGCTGCTTGGACCCCCTTCTCATGCACGACTTTAACCCACGGCACGGGGGATCCTGGCGCCGTGAAGGCGTGATCATGATTTTGAATCCGACCCCAAACTCGTTGACTCAATTCCACCGTCGCTTTCTTCACTTGGGGATATTTCGAGGTAAAATGCTTTGCGAGATAGACGGCAAACCGCTCCACCTCAGGTGTCAGATGATCCTTCGCCAACACATGCACCGTATTTTTCACCGTATCCGTCGCCACCACCTTCGAGTTATCTCCCCCAGTATAAGAACTTTCGAAATCCCCCTCCAAGAGTACTTGGACACTAATCTCCAGAACGGTGTGCCTTGAACCTTCCCGAAGGATTTTGACAACACGCACTCGGCTCTTGCCGTATCGATGGCTGGATAGTTGAGTTCCCATATGAGCCGAGTTGGTTCATTCTATGCCGTATGCGCCTCTCAGGCAATGCCTCCGCCCATGCCCGCTTCATGCGCCGTGCAATCGAACTGGGTCGAATCAGCGGTCTCGTAAAAAAGACCGGCGGTCCCTTCGGCGCGGTCGTAGTCAAGAATGGCAGAATCGTTGGTGAGGGATCAAACCGCGTCCTCTCCACTCGTGACCCCAGCGCCCACGGAGAAATTGTCGCCATCCGAGAAGCCTGCCGTCGCCTCCGCACCCATGACCTCTCGGGATGTATCCTCTACACTAGCGCCGAATGCTGTGGAATGTGCTACTCCGCTTCCTTTTGGGCCCGCATCCGCCGTATCTACTACGCCGCCACCCACGCCGACGCCCTTCGCTACGGAGATTTCGACGATACCCCTCTCGAAAAGCAGTTACGCCGCCGCTCCATCCATCGCCAACCTCGCTGCGTCCCGCTTCTTCGCAACGAAGCAGTCCTTGTCTGGAAGAAATTTCACGACCTGCCCGATCGCGCTTGGTACTGACTCTTGAAAACTTCCCTCGACGATCTTAACGCCCTGCCCGCATCAGGCTTCGTCGATCGGCTTGGCGCCATTTTCGAACACTCACCATGGGTGGCGGAAAAAGCTGCCGCCAATCGTCCTTACCCGAACATCGCAACTCTACACCAATCTATGGTCCAAATAGTTCAAGAAGCAGGGGAATCAACCCAACTTGCCCTCTTGAATTCCCATCCCGATCTTGTCGGCCAGGCTCTACTCACTCCCGAATCAACCTCCGAGCAAGCCGCTGCTGGACTCACCCATCTCTCCCCAGAAGAAGCGCAAAGCTTCCGCTCCTACAACCATGACTACCGAAAAAAGTTCGGTTTCCCCTTCATCCTCTGTGCCCGACTCAACAAAAAGGAGGCCATCCTCGCCACCTTCCCCCAACGCTTAGCCCAAACCCGCGCGGCTGAGATCACGACTGCGCTTGAGGAAATCGCAAAAATCGCCAGACTTCGGTTAGAAGACGTTATCGGATGAACGGAAAACTCAGCACCCATGTCCTCGATACTCGATCCGGAAAACCGGCCGCGAATCTTAAGATCGAGCTCCTCTTTCAGGGAAAGCTGCTTACCACTTACACCACCAACCCCGACGGTCGCACCGATTCTCCTCTCGTCGCGCCCGGTTCTCTTCAGAGAGGGGAGTACGAAATCCGCTTCCACGTCGGTACCTACTTTCAGGAAAAAACCTTTCTCGATGTAGTTCCCGTCCGCTTCACCGTGACCGATCCCTCTCAGAATTTCCACGTTCCCCTTCTCTGCTCTCCTTATACCTACACCACCTACCGAGGAAGTTGACCCACTCGGATCGGCGCCCAGCGATCCATATTTCTATGCCCGCCATCGATCTCTGTATTCGTGGAGCTACGGTTGTTCTGTCCGAAGGCCTGCGGAAAATCTCACTCGCAGTAGATCAAGGAAAAGTCGTAGGTCACATCGAGACCGAAGCCAAAAACGTAGTCGATGCAGAGGGACTCACTCTCCTCCCTGGGGCCGTCGATGCCCATGTTCACTACAACGAGCCAGGCCGCGAAGAATGGGAAGGATGGACCACGGGTTCCCGTGCTTCTCGATTGGGCGGCGCTACTACAGTGATCGAGATGCCTCTCAACGCCCTCCCGCCTACGCTCGACGCTGAAACTTTTACCAAGAAACGTGCCGTAGCAGAAAAAAAGTCCTGTGTGGATTTCGCCCTCTGGGGAGGAATCACCCCACCTAACCTCGGAAAGTTACCAGAGCTTGCTCATGCCGGCGTGATCGGTTTCAAGGCATTCATGCTGGACAGTGGCACTCCAGATTTTCCGGGCTCCGATCCTGCCACTCTAAAACAAGGCATGAGCGTGGCGGCTAAACTAGGCCTACCAGTCGCGGTTCATGCAGAATCACCTGATCCCATTCGGCGCCGAACCGAGGAAATCCGCCACAAGGGTGGAACTTCAGTCCGCGACTATCTCTCCTCCCGTCCGATCGAAACCGAACTAGAAGCGATTCGGCTGGCCTGCGAACTGGCAGGAGAAACCCGTTGCCGCTTACACATCGTCCACGTCAGCTGTCCAGAGGGCATCGACGAGATTCAAAAGGCCCGCCGAGCTGGAGTAGACGTCACCGCCGAAACCTGTCCGCACTATCTGGTTCTGACCGACGAGGACATGGTTCGGATCGGGACGCCTGCCAAATGTGCTCCCCCGTTGCGAAGCGCAACCGCCCAAAGAGGGTTACTTCAGAAAATCCACCAAGGCGAGGTGGACACGATTGGATCCGACCACTCCCCCTCTCCCCCTTCGATGAAAACAGATCCAGACTTCTTTAAGGTCTGGGGTGGCATTGCGGGATGCCAACACCTGATCCCCTTACTCTATTCCGCAGGGCTTTCTCCAACGCAGATTGCACGGCTTACCTCGGAAAATCCTGCCCGCCGGTTTGGGCTCTACCCTCGCAAGGGATCCCTCGAAATCGGTTCTGATGCCGACTTCCTGCTCATCCGTACCGGGGTCACAGACGAAGTGCGGGCCCAAGATCTTCTCACCACCCACCCGATCACCCCATATCTCGGCATCAAGCTTTCCGCCCGAGTTGAACAGGTCGCCGTGCGAGGCTGTTTTCGAGCTGCCCCAGGGCAGTTTCTTGCGCCCCTTCCGTCCCAGTAACAATTTCCCGTGCGGGATAGGACGAACGATCGGCTTGTTCCACCCTTCTCTACCCGATAAGATATCGCTATGTCTCACTTTCAACCTGTTCCAGGGGGAAGTCGCACCGTCATCCGGGACCGCTATGCCTTAATTGCTCCCGACAGTCATGTTCCCAGTATTTTACCCGGTTGGACCCAGACCACTGCGCACATCTTGATCAGCCCAGCCATGGGTGCGGGCTTTGTCCAAACCCTCCTCATCCTGGACAGCAAGGCTTCCGGCACGGGCAACACTGGCGCCGAGGAACATTTTTACTACGTCCTCGATGGAACCTGCCGCCTCAACGGAAAAGATCTAACCGCGGGACACTATGGATGGCTTCCCCCAAGCTCGAAGTTCGAAGTCCAATCCTCGGGATCAAAAATCATGCGGTTTTCCAAACAGTACGAACCCCTGGCTGGCACGCCCGCCCCCTCTGCTTTCTTAGGTGACTCCGCCAAAGTGGCCGAAACCCCGTTTCTCGGCGATCCCCAAGCCCGCCTTCGTAGCCTAATTCCAGAAACTGATCTCGGACACGATTTCGCCATCAACATCTTTACCTTCGATCCCGGCGCCACGCTTCCTTTCGTCGAAATCCATATCATGGAGCACGGTCTACTTGTCCTTGAAGGAGGCGGCATCTACCGATTGAACGACGATTGGCATCCCGTGGCCCAAGGTGACGTAATCTGGATGGCACCCTACTGCCCCCAATGGTTCATCGCCAAAGGCCCTGGCCCAACCCGTTATCTTTACAGCAAAAACGTCAACCGCGAGCCACATACCCTCCCCCTCCATCCCAAAGGATAATATATGGAAAAAATCTATCGCGATGCCGACGTCAGCATGAAGCCTCTCGACGGCAAACTCGTCGCCGTGATTGGTTACGGTATTCAAGGAAAGGCCCAGGCCGCCAACGTCCGCGACAGCGGAGTAAAAGTCATCATTGGAACCCGCCCGCCAGAGGAATCCACCAGCCGCGCCCAAGCCAAAGCAGACGGCTTCGAAGCTTACTCCATCACCGAGGCCACTAAACGAGCCGACGTCCTTTTAATCGAATTAGCCGACCCTGCCCAACCACCGATCTACAAGACCGACATCGCCCCCAATCTCTCTGCCGGAAAAACACTCTGCTTCTGCCACGGATTCAACGTCCTCTACGGCGTCATTCAACCTCCCAAAGACGTCAACACGGTACTCTTTGTTCCCAACGCACCTGGCCATCTCGTCCGCCAAAAGTACCTCGCAGGCGAAGGCGTCTACGGATGCGTGGCTGTCGACAATGACGCCACCGGCAATGCATTGGCCATCGCCCTCGCCGTTGCCAAGGCTGTGGGAAGTACACGAGCAGGCGTCGTCGAGATGTCCTTCCAACACGAAACCGAGGGAGACAATTTCGAAGAACAGATTCTCTACGGCGGTGCCATCCAGCTCATGCGGACTTGCTTCCGCGTCATGGTCGAAAACGGTTATCCCCCGAGCTTCGCCTACGCCAAAGCGATCCGCTCCCTCCGCAGCGTCATCGACGTCATGGACGAGGTGGGAATCGAGGAGTACATCAGCCACCGTTGTAGTCGCACCGCCGAGTTCGCCGTTCGAACCCGTGGTCCGCGTGTC
Organism: Verrucomicrobia subdivision 6 bacterium; assembly: GCA_947466515.1. Taxonomy (GTDB): domain Bacteria; phylum Verrucomicrobiota; class Verrucomicrobiia; order Methylacidiphilales; family Verrucolacustridaceae; genus Verrucolacustris. Next base: position 19,754 of record CANIEM010000026.1, read on the forward strand.
GTCAACGAGGATGCGATCCGCGAGATCTTCCGTGAGACCGAGCGCGGAGAATTCGCCCGCGATTGGATGCAGGAGTGGGCTCTCGGCATGCCAACCCTTCACCGCCTCCGCCGCACCGCGGCCGACAGCGAAATGGAAAAAACGGGCCAAACCTGGCGCCAAGACTTCGGCCGCTAGTCCAAACCAACGGGAACGCCGCTATGCCCGTCAACGCCGAGCGAATCGCAGGCGACATCGCAACCATTGCAACCTTCACACTAACACCAGGCCACGGCGCCGGACGGCCCACCTTCTCCTCCCCTTGGCGGCAGGCTCGGGATCACGTCATCGCCGAGGCCACACGCGCCGGTTCCCACCACCGCATCGATCCGGCTGGCAATGTCCATATCCGCCCAGCTTCCGTCGGATGGTCAACCCCCTGCTGGCTCGCAGGCTCTCATCTCGACAGCGTACCAGGGGGCGGCGACTACGATGGCGTCCTCGGAGTAGTAGCGGCGCTCGAAGTTTTACGAGCCGCCGCAGAGGATGGTCGGGATTCTCTTCCGTTTGAAACGGTTATTTTCGCAGAAGAAGAGGGAACGACCTTTGGCCTGGGAATGCTCGGAAGCCAAGGATGGATCGGCACCCTCGACGCCAAGGCACTCACGGCCTTACAGAATTCAAGTGGGCAGAACTATTGGCAGGCAGGAAAATCCCATCAGACCGATCCTGCCCAACTCGAAGCGAATCGCCTGCGACCCAAGGATTGGCTCGGTTTTTTCGAAGTGCATATCGAGCAAGGAGCAGGAATGTGGAAGCGCAAAGAGAGCGTCGCACTCGTCACAGGAATCAACGGCAGGTGGCAGTACTCGGTTACCTTGAACGGTGTCGCCAACCATGCGGGCTCAACGGGTATGGCAGACCGTCACGATGCATTAGCAGGCGCAGCGGAAGTCATTTTAGGACTGGAATCTCTAGCACCCACTCTTGGACCGCGTCTCGTGGCCACCGTTGGTAAGCTGTTAGTCGAGCCCAACGTCTTTAACGTTATTCCATCAACCGTTATCTTTACCATCGATCTCCGTGCCGACACCGATTCCGCCCTTGCCGCCGCCGACCTGCGCATCCGCTCGCTCATCACCTCGGCGGCCACCCGACGCGGGCTTAAAGTTGATCTAACCCAAACCGAATCACTGCCAGCCGTTGCGCTCGACGCAGGCCTTGCCGACCGTCTTCGTGCCGCAGCTACCCGGCTCTCAATGGCCCCACTTCCCGAAACCACCAGTGGTGCACTCCACGATGCCGCCATCCTTGCACCGGTAATCCCCACAATCATGCTCTTCGTTGCAAGTCGCGACGGCATCAGCCACAACCCAGGCGAGTTCAGCCGGATAGAAGATGCAACGGTCGCCACCCGCCTTCTCTACGAGGCGGTTAGCAATTCATGAAAATCCCTCTCCGCCCATCCGTCCGATTTTCCCACCAAAAACCGGTCATCGCCATGATTCACGTGGGCGCACTTCCGGGCACTCCTTCCCACCAGGGCAACGTGAAAGAGCTCGAACGGCAGGCTCTCGTTGAGGCCGCCATCTATAAAAAAGCGGGAGTCCACGGAATCCTCGTCGAAAACATGCATGACACTCCTTACCTCAAGGGCTCGGTCGGCCCAGAGATCGTTGCCACCCTCTCCATCATCGCTCGCCAAGTGAAGGCAGCTTCCCAGTTGCCCTGTGGCATCCAGATCCTGGCAGGAGCGAATCACGAAGCTCTTGCCGTTGCCCACGCGGCTCAACTGGATTTTATTCGTGTCGAGGCCTTCTCCTTTGCCCATGTCGCTGATGAAGGCTTCATGGAATCCTGCGCAGGTAAACTCCTGCGCTACCGCCGCGCCATAGGGGCCGACTCAATTTCTATCTGGGCGGATATCAAGAAAAAGCACAGCTCCCACGCCATCACCGCCGATATCAGTATCGGGGAAATCGCCCATGCGGTCGAATTCATGAAGGGAGATGCGGTCATTATCACGGGGGCTACCACGGGCGACGCTCCGCAATCTGCCGACCTTCGGCAGGCCAAAGCTGCCACATCCCTGCCCGTCTATCTCGGTTCCGGCATTACCCACAAAAACATCGGATCTTATCTCAAACTCGCAGACGGATTTATTGTCGGATCAGAATTTAAGGAAGATGGAAAATGGTTTAACCCCATCGACGAAAAACGACTTCACCGATTCATGGCTCGGCATCGCCAATAATCGACGAAGCACGCCTTCAGGTGGCTATTCTCTTTCGGATTGCTAAAAAGACCGCTTCTCCAGTCGAAGGTACCGCCAGTTCCACCGGGCCCTCACCTCCAAATGCCGCTACCGCATCCTTGATCCCCTCCCGCACACTAATCGCCAACATGAGCGGAGGCTCACCCACCGCCTTACTTCCGTTCACCGCCTTCGTCGGCCCTGTCGGTCCGTCGTAAAACTTTACCCGGAAATCCTTTGGCACGTCCCCAATCGCTGGAATTTTGTAGGTGTCAGGCGAATGGGTTAGCAACCGCCCCTCCCCGCTCCAAACCAACTCTTCTGTCGTCAACCAACCCATTCCTTGAACGAAACCCCCTTCGATCTGGCCCCGATTGATCCCCTCGTTAATCGATTGTCCAACATCGTGCAAAATGTCGACACGGCGCACTCGGGTTTCGCCAGTGAACCCATCCACCTCAACCTCGGAAACTGCCGCGCCCACGGCGAAATAGTAAAACGGCTTACCAAAACCCTTCACTCGGTCCCAATGAATATCCGGCGTCCGATAGTATCCCGTTGATGAAAGAGAAATACGTTGAGCAATCGCCACCTCAGCGACTTTGGTAAATTCCAACCAGCCGCTTCCGTAACCAACTTTCCCATCTTTAAACTCGATCTTCTCAGGATCAGCTTTTTGCAGTAAGCCGGCCGCCACAATACGAAGCCTGCCCTTCAACGTTTCCAAAGCATTCTTCACCGCCGCCCCATTGAGATCGGTTCCCGAGGAGGCGGCAGTCGCCGAAGTGTTGGGAACCTTATCCGTGGCGGTCGTCATCAAACGTACCTGATCGCTCGGTAGCCCAAGCTCCTGACAGGTGATCGTGCGAATATTGGTGTGAATCCCTTGCCCCATCTCCGTCCCGCCGTGATTCACCTGCACCGAGCCATCCTTGTAGATATGAACCAACGCTCCGGCTTGGTTGTACATCGTTAGGGTAAAGGAAATTCCAAACATCACCGGGGTCATTCCGATTCCACGTTTGTGCATCGGGTTTTTAGCGTTCCAGGATGCGATCTCCTTGCGGCGCTTCGCCACATCTGCATCGGTCTGTAGCTGTTTCCATATCCGATGAACCCGGTCGTCCTCCACCACCTGTCCGTAGTGGGTCGTCATACTCTCACCTGACCCACGGTAAAAATTCCGCTCCCGCACGATCTCAGGGGAGAGTTCCAGTGATCGCGCAATCCGATCCATAATCTCTTCAATCACCAACATCCCCTGCGGCCCACCAAACCCGCGAAAGGCCGTATTCGATACTAAGTTCGTCTTCGCCACTCGACCGCTCACCTCGACATCTTGAATGAAGTAGCAGTTATTTGAGTGGAACATTGCTCGGTCAGTCACAGGGGTGGACAGATCCAACGACCAGCCCCCATTGGAGACGAGTTCCAGTTTCATTGCGTGCAGTACTCCCCTTGCGTCGTAGCCGACTTCAAATTTCGCAAGGAACGGATGCCGCTTGCCCGTAAATATCATATCCTGATCCCGGTTGAAGCGGACGCGTACTGGCCGACCCGTCCGCACCGCCGCCAGCGCCGCAAGAGCCGCTGGGGCCGCGGCTTGGGTCTCCTTTCCTCCAAAACCCCCGCCCATCCGCGGAACGCTAACTACCACCTTGTTCGCGGGAATATGCAGAATATGGCTGATACACTGCTGTACCTCAGTGGGATGCTGAGTGGAGGAAACGATATGGACCGCCCCATCCTCCCCAGGTTCAGCAAATGCCGCGTTCATCTCTAGGTAAAAGTGCTCCTGCCCTCCTATGGAGAGAGAGCCTTGCATCTTTTTGCTCGCCTCCTCTAACCCCTTGGCCGCATTTCCCCTCCGCATGAAGTTGGCTTGGGTATGAAAACTGTTTTTCTTGATCGCCTCCTCCACTGTCAGGATTGGCTTCTGCTTCTCATACTCCACTACCACTTTTGCCGCAGCTTCCCGGCAAATCTCGGCTGTCTCTCCTACCACCAAGGCGATCAGTTGCCCATGAAAGCAGACTTCCTTGTCGGCAAAGAGAGGCTCGTCGTGAACCACGGGTCCCGTGTTGTTCAGTCCCGGCACATCCTCCGCCATGAGCACTGCCAGAACGCCAGGCACCTTCCGCGCCTCGTTGCAGTCCCTCTTTGTGATCCGAGCCTTCGCGTGGGGCGAGGTCACATACCAAACCTCCAGCGCATTTTCCCGCCTGAGGGAAACATCGTCCGCATAAACGGCCTCCCCAGAAACATGTTTGTGCCCACTCTCATGCGGGGGTGGCAACGTCTTAGGATCCGAGACCGTGGATAAGGGCGCTTCATAATCAATTCCGTCGCTCTCGCCTACGAAGAATTTTCTTAAGAGGGAAACCAGCACTTCAGACCGATACTCCCTGCTTCCCCGAGTATCACTCAGCGGGGTGAACTCTGTCGCTAATACTTTGCATGCCGCTTCAACAGTTTTCTCATCCCAGAGTTTGCCCACAATAGCCTTCTCGGTCTTCTTGGCTCGGATCGGGGTCGCCGCCACTCCGCCGAAGGCCAGTCTTGCGGCCGTCACCATCCCATCCTTGCAAAGATGAACAACAAAGCAGGCCGAGACGGTGCTGATATCCATCTCTCTCCGCTTGGAAACTTTGTACCACTCTCGCAATACCCTTCCTCCCAGCTTGGCCATAGGAATCGGAACAATTACCTCCCGCAGAATTTCTCCAGTCTTAAGACAGGTCCTACGGTAATCCACAAAGAAATCGTCCGCCGAAACCTTCCGCTCCCCTTTGGCCGTGGCACAGAGCATCGTCGCACCATGGGCAAGCAGCACGGGAGCCGTATCTCCTATGGGCGAAGCCGTCACCAGATTGCCTCCTAGCGTGGCCCGGTTGCGGATCTGGCGGGAACCAAAGACCCACAACATTCTTGCCCACTCGGGAAAGTCCTTCTCCACCAGATCGGCTAGATCGGTCAGCTTCAGTCCAGCGCCCAAGTGCCAGCCTTCCTTCGCCTTTCTAGCCTTGGCCAACTCCGCCACGGCTTCGATCGAAACGAGAATAGGAAACTTTTTAAAGCCTTTCGCAATTTCCACCCCCATTTCTGTCGCCCCAGCAATCAACCGCGCTGTGGGATGTTTCTTTATGAGGACGAACAGCTCCTGAAGCGAACTAGGGCGGAAGAATTTTTCACCGCTTTCGCTGTACTCAAGCGAACGAAGTCGGACCGGCTTCTTCCCTAGGGCACGATCAAAACTATCCGCCCCCCTCTTTTTTCTTTCCTGCAGGGCCACTAATGCGGCGTCTCGGATCGGTCGGTAGCCAGTGCATCGGCAGAGATTGCCGCAGAGTTGGTCGTCCAACTTCCATGCACGATCCATATCCTTTCGGTAGTACCCCTCAAACATCGACATGATAAGTCCAGGAGTGCAGTAGCCACACTGAGAACCCTGATGCTCCGTCATCGCTTCCTGTACTGGATGGACACATTCATTCTTCAAACCTTCAACCGTAATCACTTCTCGGTCCGCCATAAGAATAAGCGGGGTCAGGCAGCTGTTGATTGCACGATAGGTCGGCTTTCCTGATATATCAGTTCCCGCCACCGCAACGGAACAAGCCCCACAATCTCCCTCGGCACATCCTTCCTTCGACCCAGTTCGACCATTCGCCCGCAACCAGTCTAGCAAAGTCACATTAGGCGAAAGCCCCTCCACCCGTACCGCCTCCCCATTGAGTCGGAAATCAAAGCAACTAGCCATATGAGGAAGTTAGCGCGAAAGCCCAGTTAGGAAAGAAGGTCCAACAGTTGAGAGATTTTTAAAGATTCCACCTCTTGAAGACAAAACTCCTCAATCTTTTTTGCATTCGCCCCCCAACGACTGCCAGCACTGCGAAATTTCTGCAACAAAACCGGCTCTGCCTCCTTCCGCCGACGACGATGTCCCAGCGGATACTCCACCTCCACCCGCGATGTCGCCGTTCCATCCTTGAAAAAGACCTGCACCGCATTAGCGATCGATCTTTTATCAGGGTCCAGATAGTCGCGCGTAAAAGCGGGTACCTCCACCACGTTCATTTTTCCACGAAGCGCGTCGATCCGAATATCCTTCGCCACCGCCTCTCCATAATGTTCCGCCTTCAACTCCCCAAAGAGCAACCCAATCGCCGTCATGTACTGCAAACAATGATCTCGATCCGCAGGGTTATGAAGCGGACCTTTTTTGTCAATGATCCGGATCGCCGACTCTTGAGTCCCAATCTCTACCCGCTCAATCTGCTCCAGTTTGTCCTTCACTTCCTCATGAAGGTGAATCGCCGCCTCCACCGCGGTTTGGGCATGGAACTCCGCAGGGAAGGAAACCTTAAAAAGCACATTTTCCATCACGTAACTTCCCAACTTACGAGGCAGAACAATCTCCCTCCCTCGAACCAGAGAGTCCTGAAAACCCCACGTCTTCGCCGTCAGTACCGAGGGATAACCCATCTCGTTGCGCATCGCCTGATAAGCGTGCCAAACCCCTCGACTGGTCGCATCTCCTGCCGCCCATGACTTTCTCGAACCAGTGTTCGGTGCGTGCCGATAGGTCCGCAACGCACCTCCATCCGCCCAAGCGTTGCTTAGCGCCGCTAAGACTTGCTCCCGATTCCCACCAAGCAACTTTGTCGCGACCGCCGCCGAGGCAATCCTCACCAGCAGGACATGATCCAACCCCACCCTGTTAAAACCATTTTCTAATGCAAGAATCCCTTGAATCTCATAAGCACGAATTGCGGCATCAAGAACCTTCTCGAGATTTATTTTTCTCCCGTTGCGATCCAGATAATCAGCCACCGCCAAGATCCCCCCAAAGTTGTCCGAGGGGTGCCCCCACTCCGCCGCCAACCAGGTGTCATTAAAATCCAGCCAACGTATCAACGTGCCCATATGGAAAGCCGCCCGCACTGGATCCAGCCTTTCACCCGTTCCAATCGCAGGAGTCCCCCCCTTCGTCTCCGCTCCAGGTACGATCGGCCCGATTAACTTAGTGCATGCTGGATGCTCCAGCGCCATGGCCGCACATCCCAAACTATCCAGCAGGCACCATCGCGCAGTCCGAAGCGCCTCGCGAGTCCCTGCAGGACCAGAAAGAACAAATTCTGCAATCGCAACGAGAACCGCATCGGGCGGCGGACGAACGTTGGAGATCTCGGCGCTCAAACCCAGCTCAGCGTTTCTCAATCGGCAGCACCGATCGCACTTTTTCCCCAATATATTCCGACATCGGACGGATTAAACGATTGTCTGCCCTTTGTTCTAAAATATGCGCCGCCCAGCCCGAGATCCGCGCCATGACAAAGATAGGCGTGAAAAGAGGCGTGGGGATCCCGCAGAGGTGATAGGAAACTGCGCTATAGAAATCCAAGTTGGTAAACAACTTTTTCTCCCTCTTCATCACCGCATCAATCCGCTCCGCCACCGCCATCATCTTCTGCCCCTTCGAATTATTCACCGCCAACTTAGCCGCCCAACTCTTGATCACGTCAGAACGCGGATCGGAATGTTTGTAGACGCGATGCCCGAATCCCATGATTTTCTCTTTTTTCGCCAGCATCTGAAGAATCCCCTCCTCCGCCTTCTCTGGATTAGGAAACCGCTCAATCAGCTCCATGGCCGCTTCGTTCGCACCCCCATGCAAAGGACCACGCAACGCCCCAATCCCGGCGGTAACCGCAGAATAGAAATCAGCCAATGTGGAGGTCACCGTCCGCGCCGTGAAGGTAGAGGCATTAAACTCATGCTCTGCATACAAAATCAGGGAAACATCCATCGCTTGCCTTTGCCGTTCGGTCGGAGCTTTGCCTAGGAGTTGATAAAGAAATGCCCCCGCTACCGTATCTTCCGCATCCGCCTGAGGAAGTTTCCTTTTGCCGTGGGCGTATAAATACCACGTCAGTAACATCGGTCCAAAACAGGCAGTGAGCCGATCCGCCACCGCCACCCCATCCCGCCCCTTTCCCTCAGGTTCCAGACAACCCAGCATCGAACAACCCGTCCGCAGCACATCCATCGGATGAGTGTCAGCTGGAATTTTTTGCAGAACCTCAATCAGCACTTCTGGCAAGGATCGAAGCGAAAGTAGCTTCTTTTTGTACTGCTTCAGCTGCGAAAAGGTCGGTAAAGCTCCATAAATCAGCAAATAGGCCACCTCTTCAAAGGTCGACTTCTCGGCCAACTCCCCCAAGCGGTAGCCGCGGTACTGAAGTCCGCCTCCTGTCTCACTTTCATCAATAATGGCAACCGCTGTCTGTCCTGCCACAATCCCTGCTAATCCTTTCGATAATTCACTCATGAGTTAATTCTCCTTGGCTCACCGCCGCCTACGCAATTTCCGATCTGCATGTTTTTCTGCCTGTTGATAATCCAAAAGCCGGTACAACTCTTTGCGGGTTTGCATTTTCCCCAAGACCGAGCGCTGCGTTCCCTTTCGTCGGATGGTCTGATAGACGATTTCTGCGGCCGCATTCATCGCTCGAAAAGCAGACAAAGGATACAGCACCAGACGAATCCCCGCCGATCGAAACTGCTTTAAGGTAAACATCGGGGTTTTCCCAAACTCGGTCATATTAGCTAAAACTGGGACTCTCACCGCCCGGGTAAATTTTTCATAAGCAGCTAAAGACCCAAGAGCTTCCACAAAGATCATCTCCGCCCCAGCTTCCACATAAGCCTTCGCGCGATGAATCGCCGCATCTAACCCCTCCACCGCCGCCGCATCGGTTCGAGCCATAACCACCATGTCGCGATGAGGGCGCGTCTTCACCGCCGCCCGAATCCGCCGAACCATTTCCTCTAACGTCACCAATCGCTTTCCAGATCGATGCCCGCACCGTTTCATTTCTATCTGATCCTCTAGATGCACCGCCGCCGCCCCCGCTCGATGCAAAAGCTTCATCGTTCGACCCGTAAAAAGATTCCTGCCCCAACCCGTATCAATATCCACCAAGATAGGAAGGTCCGTGGCGTTGCGGATTCTTTTTACCTCTTCCGCCACCTGCTCCAGCGTAGTAAAACCTAGATCGGGTAATCCAAAAGAGGCGTTCGCCACCCCCGCTCCTGAGAGATACACCGCACGGAATCCTGCCGCTTTCGCCAACTTAGCCGCCAAAGCGTGAATCGCGCCGACCACTTGCAAGGGGCGCTCCCGCCGAACCGCCTCCCGGAATTTTTTTCCCGTAGTCATCTTCCGTGAGTCGCTTCCCGTGCGAGAAACTTTCCTCTGCCGATTTTTCCAGCGAACTTGCCATCTTGAAACGCCACTTCGCCTCTGACCGTCA
>CANIEM010000027.1 GCA_947466515.1 Verrucomicrobia subdivision 6 bacterium
AACCCTAGGTAGGGCGCATCATCCCTGATGCTCCGATTGAAACATTGGTGCTTTGCAACTCAAACCCCAGGTAGGGCGCATCATCCCTGATGCGCCGATTGAAACATTGGTGGTTTACAACTCAAACCCTAGGTAGGGCGCATCATCCCTGATGCTCCGATTGAAACATTGGTGCTTTGCAACTCAAACCCCAGGTAGGGCGGTCTCTCCGAGAACGCCTGCGCTCATTTTCGTATGCTCAATCGCCCAGCTAGGCGGCCTCGGAGATGCCGCCTCTACCTAAGCTTCCAACTCCAAAACGACTTTCTCACATTCAAACATTCGCACATTCCCGCCTTCATACACCCCCCCCTTGCGCCCTTCGAATTCCCCCGCGTAAGCGGACATCTATCCCGTCGCGGAGCGACATTTGAGAATGGGCAGGGGCAGGTCTGAGGGGGCCAATCCCTCCGCGAAGCGGTTTAGGAGCGTAGTAGGGTCGCCTCCGGCGGTTGGAACTCTCTCGCTTGCTTCGCTGCGCTCGAGAGGATTTGAACCTCCATGAGTTGCCTCGCTACCACCTCAAGGTAGTGCGTCTGCCAGTTTCGCCACGAGCGCGTGACAAAAACCCTAGTTTAACTACTCCCCTCTGACAAGCCGACTCGCCGAGACACCTTCTCCATCACCTCATCCAACATCCCCTCCGTCAATCGCCCCGTAAATGTGTTTTGCTGACTCACGTGATACGACCCCACCAAACATCTCCCACCAGGCAATTCCACCTCTACCCCATGAGAAAACTTCGGCTTCGGCTTCAACCCAAATTCCCGCACCACCGCCTCAAACCCAAATCCCCCTAAAGCCAAATAAACTTTCGCCCCCCGCAAAAAACCTAGCTCCCTTCGAAAAAATCCCCCGCAATTGTCCCGCTCCCGCGTCGTCGGCCGATTCGTCGGTGGTGCACACTTCACCGCCGACGTAATCCACACATCCCGTAACTTCAACCCATCTCCTCGTTCCCTACTCTCCGCCTGACTCGCCCATCCCACCTTCGCCAACGCCCGATACAACCACCGCCCCGACTCATCTCCAGTAAACATCCGCCCCGTCCGGTTCGCCCCATGCGCCCCAGGTGCCAACCCCACCACCACAATCTTTGCCCGCGGATCTCCCCATCCAGGAACCGGTTTTCCCCAGTACGCTTCGTGGGCATAAGCCGCTTTTTTCTCTCTCGCCACCCACTCCCGCCACTTCACCAACCGCGGACACTTCCGACACCCCACAATCTCCCGCTCTAAACCCCCCAACCCACCCAAACTCATCCCCCTATCCCCTCGCCCGAGGCGGAATCCGACACGACGTCCGACCCATCCACCCCGAAATCCTTTGCCTATTCATCGCCACAATCGCATAGCCAATCGACGCAAAAGGAAAAATCAAAGGAAAAAGAATGAGATGTCCCAACCACGCCCACCCCGGCACCAACGTCAAACAGTACCCCGTCGCCTCCGCCTTCCTCCGTAACCTCCCATCCTCCCCCAATGCCTGAATCCCTTTATCCGCCAAACCCCGATCCACCATCTGAAATTTCCGCATCCCCTCATCATCCTGGTATGCCACCGGATCAAAAGTACCCACCCGCGCCCTTTTTAAAAGCCACTCCACACTGCCCTGACAAAATCCGCAGTCCGCATCGTAAAAAAGGGTCACTTGAGCCATTCCCTACCCTACCTCCATTCTTCGCACCGCCAACTCACTTGCTTTCGCCCATTTCCCCGACAATCTATTCCCATGATCAAACCCGATCCTTCCCGCCTCGGCTCACGCCTTTTTCGCCTCATCGCCAAAGGGGAAATCATCACCTACGGATACGTCGCCGTTCTACTTCTGGTCATCGCTGGCTCCATTTCCATCTACCTCATCCACTTTATCCTTAATGCCATGCTCCTTCATCAACCCTTCTTTTCAACCCTCATCTCGGTCATCAATGAAGTTCTTCTCATTCTTATCGTCATGGAAATTCTTCGCACTGTTACCCGCCTTCTCGTCTCCCCAGCCCACGATGTCAGTATCGCCGATCTCATTCCCTTCCTCGTCATCGCTGGCATCAGCGTTACCCGCCGTATCCTTACCATCGGCGCAGGACTTTCCGTCCAAGAAACCGAGGGCCGCTCTTTCGATTTAATTAAATTCAATCAATCGATGACCGAACTTCTCGTCAGCGGCGCTATTATTGTCTTGGTCGCCTTCTCTCTCTGGTTGATCAACCGCCGGGTCGCTACCCGCTAACCTTAGCCCACCCCAAACCAACCTTCCCACTCTCTCCAGCGGACTTATCTTTCCTCTGGCAGTAAAATATAGTCTGGGAAGTTCCCCCGCACCTTCTCCCCCACTGGACCTTCCGTCACCGACTCCACTAAATATTTGCCACCCACGAAACAGCCCTTCCAAGATTGCCCAAACCCGCCAAAACTCTCCTCATTATCACCACGCGACCGCACCCGATTGTGACCAAACTTGAAGCACCGTAAATCCATCGCCACCTGCTTCGCCAACCCCGCATCATCCGTCGCTAGGCTGGAAACCAGATTCCCATTCGAAACATTCATCTCCGCCACCATCTGATCCACACTATCCACCACCGTCACCGAATCCACCGGCCCGAACGGCTCCCCATGATACAACTTACAATTACGCGGCAGATTCAGTAAAGCCACCGGGGCCAGATAAGCTGAAATATCCTGCGAAGGCTGGAACCGCGCCTCGTCCAATCTTCCCTCATAAAGCGCCACCGCCCCACCCGCCACCGCCTCCCCCACCTGCACCCGCAACTCCTCCACCTTCTTACTATTAATCAAAGGACCGAAATCTAACGCCGGCAACGCATCCTCCGCCTTATCCACCAAAAGCGGATGCCCGCACTTCAACCCCTGCACCACCCCCAAATACATTTCCAAAAACTTTGGAAAAAGAGACCGCTGCACCACATAACGCGGATACGCCGTGCACCTCTGTTTACCAAACTCGAACCCTTTCTTAATCTGCGCCGCCAGATTCTTCCAATCCGAGAATTCCCACACCCCATAACAGTTCACCCCGTCCATCTCCAACATGTACCGCTTCGATCGGTCATAAAATGCCGCAGCAATCTCCCGCCCGTTATTCTTTCCACCCACAAAGGCCAAACAGGAAATCGCCTCGTTCCGCACCAAGGCATCACTCAACTCCCCCCCCGAACCACTGACCAAACTTACCGGCAATCCCCGCCTCCGCGCCAAGGCCATCGCCAAGGTAACCGAATGAATCCCCCCGTCCGTCGGCGTCTTCGCAATCACCGAGTTCCCCGCCAAGCACTGCACCAGCACCGCGTGAATCAGAACCGAAAGCGGATAGTTCCACGAAGCAATATTCGAAATCAGCCCCAGAGGTTTCCGCCCCTCCATCATCTTCTCAATCTGCCCCACATACCAACGCACCCCTGAAATACAACGCTCCACACTGACCTTCGATTGCCCATACGGCTTGCCAATCTCCCAGACCAGCGTTTTTGCAAAAAGATCCGCGTGTTTCTCCATGTCGTCCAACGTCTCCGAGACCTTTCGTTTGCGCTCATCCAAGTCGGTCTTTGACCAAGCGTGGAACTCCCTCTCCGCCGCCACCACCGCCGTCCGAGCCGCTTCTAATCGAATCATCGGGTACCGCCCCAAGGGAGTCGCATCCACAGGCGAGAGAAAAAGCTTCCCGTGGCCTGGTTGACACCACTCCCCACCCATCAGATTGAAAAGATTCCCCTCTGTCCCAAAAGCCTCTGGCACCACCTTGCGATGCTGCTCAATCAAGTTCGGCCAAGATGCCGAAGGGGAGATAAACTTACTCATAAGCTGAAAAGGCTACATGTTTTTTTACGCTCGTCACGCCATGACTCGACGAATGCTCCCCTAATCCGTATTCCCAATGGATGCGCGAAATCCGTTCACTCACCAAAATCATGGCCCGCCTCCGAGGTCCCCGCGGTTGCCCTTGGGACCGCAAACAGACCCACCGCACCCTCCGCCCCATGATTCTAGAGGAAGTCTACGAACTACTCGAAGCCATCGACGAAGGCGATGACCAAGCCCTCCAGGAAGAACTCGGCGATGTCCTCCTCCACCTCCTATTTCACGCCCAACTCGCCCACGAACGCCGTGCCTTCAACTTCCAATCCGTCGCCAAGGGCCTAGCCAAAAAATTAATCAACCGCCACCCCCACGTCTTTGGTAAAGAAAAGATCGTCACCCCTGCCCAGGTCCTCCACCGCTGGCATCAACTCAAACAACAGGAAAAACCCTCCCGCCGCAGTAGCCTCGACGGCATTCCTCGTCGCCTTCCCGCCCTCCTCCGTGCCCAAAACCTCCAACGCCGGGCCGCCCGCGTCGGCTTCGATTGGCCAGACCCAAAAAAAGGGGTCCCCGCCAAACTCCGCGAGGAACTCAGAGAAATCGCCCAGACCCAAGGCCGCGGTCCCGCCTTCACCCGCGAACTCGGTGACCTTCTCTTTACCCTAGTCAACCTCGCCCGCCACCGTGGAGTTGACGCCGAAACCGCCTGCCGCGATGCCGCTGAACGCTTTGCAAAACGCGTCCGCCATATCGAACACTCCCTCCATAAAATAGGTAAAAAACCCTCCCAGCTTAACCCCCACCAGCTCAACCAACAGTGGCTCAAAGCCAAAAAGTCTTTGCGATAGTTACTTACAAATCAATTTCTCCTATTCACATAAACTTATTTTTTCGCTTGTCCTAATTCACTCCTTCTTCAAATATCACGCAACAAGCAAAAGCCCCGTAAGGGGCAGAAGGAGAAAACACAACTATGCTAGCAGCCTCAGCAATGAAAACGGGTGACCTTGTCGGGTTCACCTTCTTTATCGGGACCATGGCCATGTTTGCCGCCTCGGTCTTCTTTTACTTCGAGAGACAGACTGTCTCGGATAAATGGAAGACGTCGCTGCTGATCAGTGCCCTGATCACCACCATCGCAGCCGCCCACTACCTCTATATGAGGGAGTTCTGGTGCGCGAACTTCAACGGCCTCAACGCCGCTGCCGCTTCGCCCACCGAATTCCGTTACATCGATTGGCTCCTCACCGTGCCTCTCATGTGCGTTGAATTCTACCTCCTTCTCAAGGCAGCTGGAGCCAGCATCAACATGCTCTGGCGTCTCATCGGCTACGCCGTACTCATGCTCGTCGCAGGGTATATCGGCGAAGTCTCTGCTAAACTTGGACAACCCGTTCGCGGTTTCTCCAATTTCGGCTGGGGCGTAATCTCCACCATCGGTTGGGCGGGGATCGTCTATGAGATCTTCTTCGGAGAAGCCAAACAGCTGGCCGATGGAAGCAGCGATGCCAACATCCGCAAAGCTTTCAATCTTCTTCGTGGCTTCGTCCTCATCGGATGGGCCATCTACCCAATCGGCTATATGACCTTGCCAGGCAACGTGCTCAGCAACTCGGTCGAATTAGCTTCGAAGATGAACGTCATCTATAACATCGGTGACGCCGTCAATAAGATTGGCTTTGGTTTGATCGTTTGGGGCTTGGCCAAACGCGCAAAATAATCGATCCAGTATCTTTGACGTAGGTTTTCCTACGCAGAATCGGGGGATCCCTTCGCGGGGATCCCCCGATTTTTTTACCCCCCACCCCAATCTTTTCCTCGCCACTCACCCCACCTAACCTTCCATCTATGCCCTTCGCCCTCCGTCACACCTTCCCCTGGCTTCTCGCCCTCAGCCTCGGCCTTTTCGCCCTCGCCTTGCCCGCCCACGCCTCCACCTTCGCCCCCTACTTTTTTCTCTCCTCCGCACTTCTCCTCGGCGTTCCCCATGGCGCCTGTGATCCTTGGGTTCCAGGTTGGGTCCTCCGCCACCCCTCCCGTCTCCCCTTTCTTATCATTTTCTTTATCGCCTACCTCTCCCTGTCGGCCTTTTACCTCCTCCTTTGGAAAATCTTTCCCCTTCCCGCCACTCTCTTTTTTCTCATCCTCACCGCCTGGCACTGGGGCACAGCCGACGCCTCCCTCGAACTCACCCCCAGCCCCCGCTGGCTCGCTTTCGCCCTCAGCCGCGGCTCCTTCATCATGCTCGCCCCCTTCGCCTTTCACCTCACCGAAACCTGGAACGTCATTCTCCAGATGGCCCCATCTGCCGGCCCCGCACCCGCCTCCCTCCTTTTCCTCATCGCTACTCCCCTCTGCTTTTTTCTTACCCTCCTCTCACGCCCCACTCCAAAAAATATTATCGAAACCACCCTCCTCCTACTCCTCTTCTACTTAACCCCACCCCTCCTCTCCGTCGGAACCTACTTCGTCGCCTTCCACGCGTGGCGCCACCTCCTCCGCCTTAGCAGTTTCCGTGATCAACTCTCCCCCACCGACTCCCTCCACCTTTGGATCGCTTCCCTAACTCGCCTTCTCCTCCTCTCCATCCCACTCACTCTCCTTTCACTCCTCTTTCTCTGGCTCATCCCTCCACTCCTCTCCAACTCCGCCCCCGCAGGCCAAAACTGGATTGGCCCCTACCTCATTCTCCTCGCCGTCCTCACCCTCCCCCACGCCATCCTCGTCGGCTGGATCGACCGACAGTCCATAATTTCTAAATCATAAGTAACTTACCATTAGTATTTTACAATTTAAGAAATTTCTCGTCCTTTAGTTTTCACCTGTTTTGTGATAACATATACTCCGTGAGCCACTTTCCAAAACTTCGCGAAGATTTCCGTAGCGCCGAAGCCGCCGTCGGCTACGCCAACCTCGGCATGCTCTCCGATGCCCTCGGCGCACTCGATGAACTCTCCCCCGCTATGAGCGCTGATACTGGAGTCCAAGAATTTAAACTACGCCTTCTCGAACGCTCCAACCTCTGGCAAGAAGCCGCGACCCTCGCTTCCCACCTTGCCTCAATCCACCCCGAACAAGCTCGATGGTTCATCTCTTGGGCTTTCGCCAAACGACGCAGTGAATCCATCGATACCGCTTCCAAAATTCTCACTAATGCCGCCCACCTTCACCCCAGCGATCCACTCATCCAATTTAACCTCGGCTGCTACGCCGCCCAACGAGGAGATCTCACCTCCGCTCAAGGCCACGTCCGTCGCGCCATCGAACTCGATCACGACCTCGAAAAACTTGCCCACGAAGATCCCGATCTCGAACCCCTCCGCCAAGCCCACCTCATCGATTAACCGCCCGAATCTTCCTGGTCCCACCCCGAATCGAACGGGGATATGCGGTTTAGGAAACCGCTGCTCTATCCTATTGAGCTATGGGACCAATAATCACCTACCCTACCCACCCCACCCCAACTATGTCGAGCCATCCCCCCCCTTCTAACACTCTTAACCCCTTGCTCACGCCAAGTCCGCAAAGGTCGCAAAGGAATACAGGGGAAGCAGGGAGGTTGGAACGTGTGAAGGTGAGAAGGTGGGAAAGTGAGAAGTGGTTTTGGATTAAGCGCGGATGACTCTGGTTCCGCATGGCGTTGACCATGGTTCCTGTACCTATTCTAACCTTTAACTAAGCTTAATTCCCTTCAGGAAGTGGTGTAACTTTGTTATCCGATCACGCATCCACTTCGAATTTCCCAATCTGGGTTACACTTATCGAAATGTTTTACTTAATTCTGCCCTGTCCAAAAAACGTTTGTTGAACTTGTTGGGATTTCGCTGTTTTTCATAATTTCTACATGCCCGTCCAAAAATGGAGTAATCAAGCCACGCGCTGTGGCATGGTCGGGATTTGAGGGTCGGCTAGGCGTAAGGACTCCTCCTTCACCTTGTGTCAAAGAATTCAGTAGAATAAGATTATCATGTGAAAAGTGCTTTAGCCTTTGCCCCAGCCTGGCTGTCAATTTTGATAGGGCTTGGCTTGGGCTACGGCCTAGGAGTGCCCCTTCATCCTCAACCTGTACGACCCGCGTCCAGCGAAGAATCGTCATCCCTTGAACGAGAGGAATTCGAAAACGGACGGGGCCCGGGAAATCAAGAGACGCCAGCCCCATCCCTGGATCTTGTTTCAGACTCCTCGCCGATCCATTCCCGCAATGTCGGGCGAAGCCCTTCCGCAGTTTCCAAACTCTCCCTAGAGCAGATCCACGCCAAGCTTCAGGAATTAAATCAAGCCCTCCCAGGGCCGGCCACCGACAGACTGGAGGAAGCCTTGGTGGAACGCTGGACAGCCCTGGATCCCCGAGGGGCAGCAGATTATGCCGTCCAAGCCCTACAGCAGGGAGCGAGTGACCGGATGCTTCGCCAAGCCACGCAGGCCTGGGCCCGCCAAAATCCGCAGGAGGCGGCTACCTGGGCATCGCAGCTGAATTCTCCCAGCGCGCGGGATGCCGCCATCCAATCAATTTACGGGGTCTGGTCATCGACTCAGGCAGCGCAGGCCGCCCAGTCTATCTTCTCCCTCCCGCCCGGCTCCGCACAAACTTCCGCCGTGGCGGCTATCGGCGCCAACTATGCCAAGTCCAACTTGGGAGCGGCACTGCAGTGGCTTGGCTCCCTCCCCACCAGCTTGCAGGGGGCGGCCGTGCGGAACACTCTAACTTCTTGGTACCGCACGGATCCGACAAGTGCCGCCCAATGGCTGGTTCAACAACCCTCCCCTATTCTTCGAACCCAAGGCCTCGCCTCCTTGGCGGAAAATTGGAGCCGCCGAGATCCCGCCACGGCCCTCGCTTACGCCCAGAAGATCACCGATCCCGCACTTCAGAAAATCTTTATGCGGGAAACGGTCAAGACCTACGCCCAAAGCGATCCCCGGGCCGCGGCAAGTTGGCTGGCTCAGCCCCAGGCGGCTGCCTACACGGCCTGGGCCGTCCGGGATGTTGCGTCACGTTGGGCGTATTTTGAGCCGGCCTCCGCCTCAGCTTGGGCCCAGACCGTCCCCAACACTGCCCAGCGCAACCAAGCGGTTTCCGCCGTGGCCACATCCTGGGCGGCGACCGACCCGCAGCGAGCCGCCCAATGGATCAGATCTCTGGCCGACACTTCCTCACGGGATCAGGCCATAGCCTCCTTCGGCAGGGTCTTGGTTAGAACGGATCCAAATTCGGCGCGGCTTTGGGTGAATCAAATCACCAACCCCGAATTAAAGAAACGGATGCTGGCGGGCCTCGGCAAATAAACGATCGGCGGCTGGATTAGATAGGTTGCTGGACGAGCCTCAGGAAAGTTCCCAGGCCAACTTCAAAAGTCACTTTCTGCTTAGGTCAAACTGTACGAGGCCTCGAAAAAGAGCCATCAGAGGCAACGGAATCCCCTTTTTAACCAAAATAATATTCCCAGATTAAAAATGTTTTTGAATACTCCCAGCGGTTTTTCAGGTGTGTCACTGGTGAAACTATGTTTTTACGACCGGTATTTTTTTGGCCTCAAAACCCACCTTAGGCCTTGAAATAGAGTTTCGGTCCCTCGGAAAAGGCATCTTTAGGCACCTAAATGATATTATTTCTTCAGAATACCCTCTTGAGATGAAATAAGGTTTCCATCCTTGGCAACCCCCTCATAACGAAACTTAAATTCCTCCGTACCTTGAGGCACCTCCACGGTAAAATCAAAAGGATAGGATTCTCTCGTTAGAGCACTCCATTTTCCATTGCAGGCATAGTGGAGCGTTACTTCTTTAAATGTTTCCCCCGTCGCTTTGGTGAAGGTGTAGACGCTTTGCAAAGCTGGCCCAAAGTTAAAGAGAACGGCTGTGCTTCCGCCGCCGAAAGCGAGGTTCGTAAAATCTTTTTTCCAAGCCGGAGTTTTCACGCTTAATTTGGTTTGGAATCCTGGGCTCATCGATATGCCTTCGATTGCTATCGCGGTAATTCCAGCAGCTGACACCGTCACTGTGACTTCCCCGTTTATAATCTTTACCCTTTGAGAAGGTTTGTTATCGATCCACATTTCCGCGGAAAGCACCTTCCCTGGAGCCAGTTTCAACAATTCACTGTTCAGTCTAAGCGTGGTCGTCACCGGCTCTTTCGACTGGTTCGCTAGAGCCAGATACAGTTTCCCGTTTCCGCGCGCCGCCAGATAATTGATCTGAGCATTGGAAGAGGTCAGCAGACCCTTCGGCATATACAGCCAAACATTCTTTTCGTTGTAGAAGTGCCCGGACTGAGCCCCGTAGATTTTACTTCGGCAATAGGCGTAGCCTTCGGCGTACTCCGCCGGAAAGTCAATCTGCGCATCGGACCGGTAATAAATGTCGGATACCAGATAATCCATAATCATGGCGGCATGCGGCCACGGATGATTAAAGTGCAGCGAAGTGACGCCGTTTAGTTCTGGAAGCGAACGCAGAGGAAAATCGGCTTTTTCATGGGCAGTGGTGCGTCCCGCATTAATATGATAACCGGGAAAACTTTCATACCGGCCAATTACAGCCGAGCGAGCAACATCATGGAGAAAGGAATCCTTCGTATCCCGCGCAATCCTCATCATCCAAGGTGCGAATTGCGTTAAGTAAATTCCGCGGTGCCCATTGCAAGTGGGTGCGGACTCCGGAGTCAGCCCGATTTCAGAGACGCGCCAAGCATCCACGGTTTCTTCAGGCACGATCATGTCCTTGAACTTATCCCCAGGCCGATACCGTGGCGCTTTGTTGCCAACATTGACCAAGATCTTTTCAACCGGAACAGACGGGCAAAACCAGATAAACTGCGCATACTGGTGGGCGCCTCTTTGCGCGGCATCCAAAAACCTTTTTTCACCTGTTTCTTCGTAGAGCAGATAAAGCTCCATCCACTGCGGCGCATAAGACGTCCAGAAAAACATGTCACGTGAAGCGTCGTCGCTGAAATCGATCTGGGGTGTAAAGATGCGGTCTTTGAGATAGCGGTCGGCACCGCTGATCGCGAGATCGAGATATTTTTTATCGCCGGTCGCCTTATAGAGGTACATGGCATTCTGCCACTGGTCGCCATAGAGCAGTTCCACCAGATTCAGGCAGAGGTTGAGCGGTGTGCTGTAGATTTTCTCCGCCAGCTTTAGGTCTGCCGTTAGCCGTTTACCGGAAAATGCGTAAGCCGCGATAAAGTCAGACATCGGCGCGGCCGGGCCGCCGAGCTTCGAGGACGTGCCGTCACCTTTGACTTCTGGGTTGGTGGAAAAAAGGAATCGTTCGCGCGACCAGCTATATTCCAACATGGGCCTAGCCCGCCTTTTGTAGATCTCCTCATTGTCCGTCACGACAGCCAAGGACAGCGGGTGCAATCCGGTAATGTTTTTAACCGCGCCAGGGACGTCGGTGGCGTAGCTACATCCGCGCAGTTCCTCGATATACTGGCTGAACGGTCCCATGTTGTAGTCAACAATGTTTTCAAACGTCTTGTTCAGCGTCACTGTGCTGTTTTGGCGGTAATCCTTGAAGCCATAATAGCTACGGGCGATATGTTCATACGTGGCGAGAAGATCGCCCCTGTGGCATATGAGGTGCGCCTTAAAGTTAAATGGCTTTCCGGCGGACATCTTTGATCCGGGGCCGCCGAGAACCGGAGCAAAGATCATCGGTCTTGCTAGACCCGCTCGGTCGCGAACCATCACGCCAAACTTCGAGTTATCTTTATTCGGAATTGGCTGGAACGGTATTTCGGAAGCGTCGGCCAGAACCCCGATGGTTACACCCTGATGCGCTACCAGAGTTGTCGGCACCGGACACTGATAGGCTTCGGTCAGATAGGGCATGTTTGGAAAACGCTTTTCCTGCCAGATCATCGGCTGCCACATCTCATCCATCTCAGCGGGACTGACACCAGGAGCACCGGTATAACCGATCGAGTAGTAGCCTTCCTTACCCGGGACGAATTCAAACGCCAGTTCAGGGAGACCTTTACCTGCCGGAAGCTTGATCTTTGCTGAAAGCTGCGAGCCAGCTACCTCGGGGAAACTCCATTTGATGGTGTCTCCGGAGATCTTTGCGCTCTGAGCCGTGACCGTCTCATTTGTTCCAGCTTGAAAATAGTCAGCGGTTCTCCCCGGCTCGATACCTCTGTCATTCTCTGGGTTGAAACCGTCCATGACATGAGCTTTTGGGTCGTTTTTATTGACGACCACTTGACCCCAAGTCGCAACTTTATAGTCAGGCGTTTTGCCGTGATTTGTGCCAACCTCTCCCCGTCGTAATTTCCTCTGCGGGTTTTCCTTGGTGTGGAGAATCGTGAATTCCGGCTTGAACAAGCGCTCCGTTCCGTCGCGCAACGTGATTCGCAAATCGGTGCCGTTGACGATCGAGACCTTGCAGTCATTGTTTTGCAGTACTTGAGTCCCACCAGATTCCGCCGCAAGAACTGACGTCATACATATAACGCCCAGAGTCAGGAGCAGTCGTAGGCAGTTATTCATCATATGAGTACATTCACGGATTCATGCGCTTAAGTTCACCGTTCAGGGTGAGGGTTTCGCCAGGCTTTGTCTGGAACTCGGCTACCCGTTCGTTGAGCCGAACCTTGCAACTACCCCCGCGCAAAGAATGAATGTTCACATGTTGAAGCCCTTTTGATTTCCAATCCAAATCAACTTCAAATCCACCTCTAGCACGTAGCCCTTTCACTGATCCAGTTGTCCAGGCATCAGGCAGCGCAGGCAGTAGCTCGATTTCCCCGTTATGGCTTTGCAGGAGCATCTCGATGATTGCGGCAGGCATGCCGAGATTGCCGTCGATCTGAAAAACAAACCCCTTCATCTGCCACGGACATTTGTCCATCAGGTTGGGATAGGTAATGCGGCTAATCATCGTATCAATGGCATTCAGAGCATTATCGCCCTTCCCCAACCGCGCCCAGAGGTTCGCGGTCCACGCCAGGCTCCAACCAGTATTGCCGCTATCGGCGGCAATGCCACCACCGCGCGTCCCACCCGCCTTCAATCGGGCATCCAACGATTTTCCTACCGCGGTGGCCAGCTCAGGGGTTGTTCTCGGAGATACGGCAGCTCCAGGATACGCCGCGTAGAGGTGCGAAAGATGACGGTGACCCGGTTCTCTTTCGGGACGTTCGGTGGACCACTCTAGCAAGCGCCCGTCGCTTCCGATCTGGGTTCCTTCCGCTAACTGTGCACGCGCCTTTTTTACCTTTTTAATAAAATCATCATTGATCTCAAGTACCTTTCCGGCTTCCAGGCAGTTATCAAATAGTTCCGCTGCAATTTGCTGGTCCATTGCAGGCCCCATATCCAACTCGGCAAAACTATCTTCGCCGATAACAAAGGAGTTTTCCGGAGAAAAGGACGGACCACTGACTAACTTCCCCGTCACCGGGTTTGGCGTCAGCCAAGTCAGGAAAAACTCAGCCGCTTCTTTCATGATTGGATAACCCTTGTTCTGCAGAAATTCCCTGTCCTGCGTGAACAGGTAGTGTTCCCATAAATGCCGGCAAGACCACCCCGCAGCGGACGGCCAGATGTTCAGCCCGTTGACCGGTGAGCTAAACAGCCATGCCGTTGTTCGGTGCGCAAAGACAAAACCAGAACCACCGTAAACTTCCTTCGCGGTTTTGCGGCCGTTGACCCGCAACGAATCGATCAGATGGAAAAACGGCTCGTGGCATTCGCTCAAATTTGCCGTCTCCGCCATCCAGTAAATCATCTGTGCATTGACGTCGAAATGCCATCCGCAGAACCACGGCGGAGAGAGATACTCATTCCAGAGACCTTGCAGTGTAGTGGGCAGATTGCCGGGGCGGGAAGAGCTGATCAATAGGTAGCGGCCATACTGGAAATAGAGCGCGATCAGCGCCTGATCCGTTGGTTTTTTCTGAAAGAGTTTAATGCGCTCATCCGTCGGCAGCTCCGGAGCCTTACCAAGATCCAGCGTGACACGGCGGAAAAGCCGCTGGTGCTCTTTGATGTTCGACTCGCGCAATGATACATACGGACGCGCAGCCGCCGCCGTGAGCAGTTTCTCACACTGCACCTCGAAATCTCCCGAACGGTAATCAGATGCGGCATTTAGAAGCAACGTCACCGCGTTGGCTTTTTCCACCCGCAGGACGCCGTCCTTTGATGTAACAGTGCCACCTTCTGGCAGCGCCTCAAGCCGACCAATAAACCGTGTCCCGGCAGTTGGCTTGCCCCGGTCTGACTGTCCGCGCAGCACCAGCCCGCGGTTGCCTTTTGAAGTGCTTTCCGCATCGGCCTCACGACTCAGTTGCGCGGTAAACGTCAGCCGGCCGGGCTTATCGCAGGTCAGCCGAACAACGATCACCTGATCCGGGACGCTGGAGAAAACTTCCCGCGTGTAAACCGCATCGCCGACGCGATACGAAACGTGCGCAACGGCAGTGTCGAGGTTCAGTTCACGGCGGTATTCCATCGGATTTTCAACGCCCTCAAATTTTAGGATCAAGTCCCCCAGCGGCTGATAACATCCTAAGGGCCGTTCGCCGAGAACCTCCTTTTTGACCAGCGCCTGAGCCTCTTTGAATTTTCCGTCATAAATCATTTTTCGAATCTCAGAGAAATACTTGTAGGCGCCGACTCGGTCGTAGTCTTTCAACCGATTCCCGGACCAGATATTCCCTTCATTGAGTTGGAGTCGCTCTTCCGACACCCCGCCGAAGACCATCGCCCCTAGCCGACCGTTGCCCACCGGCAGAGCTTCTTCCCACACTTTCGCCGGTTGCAGATACCAAAGCTGAAGGTTCGAGTTCTGTGAAGGATTTTTGGCCGCGTGCAGCGCAGCCAGCGGCGACAAAAGCAGGGCGATGTGGATAATGTTTTCTTTCATGTTCAGTGATCTCTCCAGTGTTGTCTGGTTGCGCTGCCACGCTCCATAGTTGGGAGGGATTGTAGTTTGCCTCGCTCCAGTGAAATTTTTTGCATAAGTATTCGTCCCTATTTTGCGAGGCTTAACCTATTTAACTGATGGTAACAACGGCTTTGATGACCCCAGTCTCGGGCTTTGTCCAAGAGGGGAAGATACTAATTACTTCATCGAATGCAGCTTGATGCGTGATCCATGGGGCGGTGTCGATTGTGCCCTCCTCGATCAAAGTAATGATCCGTGGAAAATCACGCGAAAGTGCATTGCGGCTGGCCATGAGGGTAAGTTCACGCCGATGAAAAACCAGCGCGTGAGGTAAATCCATATTCTTCTGGGTGATCCCGACGAAAACAACTCGACCAGCAAACGCCGCGAACTCGAGCGAGCGCACCATAGATTTGTTGCTACCGGTAGCATCAATAACGACATCCGCGAACTGGCCATTGGTCATCTTCATAACAGCCGTCATATCTGAGTCGTCACCCTTTACGCACACGGTGTCATGTATGCCCATCTTTTCACGCACGAAAGCCAGCCGCTCCTCGCTGATGTCCATGACGATAACCCGCGAACCACTGAGTTTGGCAAACTCGAGTGCAGATAATCCGATTGGCCCTGCCCCTATGACGAGCACGTTCTCACCGGACTTCGGGTTACCACGATCCACGGCATGACAGCCAATGGCGAGCGTCTCGACGAGGGCGCACTGATCTAAGGTAAGGCGGTTTGCGGGATGGAGCTTGCGTGCGGGCAATATCAAACGTTCCGTCAGGCCTCCATCGCACATCACTCCCAGGGTCTTGTGGTTCTCGCAGCAATTCGTAAAGCCGCGCCGGCAAGAGAAACACTGCTGACAGTTGAGATAAGGCTCAACAGAGCAACGATCTCCTGGCTTCACGTTTGTCACATTTGCACCTACCGCAACCACCTCGACGCCGAGTTCGTGCCCTAGAATGCACGGGTAGGAAAAAAAGGGCATCTTGCCCAGGAAACTTCCGAGATCTGTGCCGCAGATGCCAACTCGATGCACCCTTACAAGAGCTTCCCCTGCACTTGGAGGTGGCGGCTCAGCGATTTCAATCCGCCTCAAGCCATAAGGTTTTTCAAGTTGAAGTGCTTTCATTCAGGATATGGTTGGTTTTTTAATTGTTTTCCTGCAAGCCCTCACTGTGCCCAATATTTTTCACTGGCCGAAAAATCTCCTGCACCTCAGCGAGTAGCTCAAGGTCAAGAGGCTCCATAGCCCACTTTGCCCATTTGCGGATGTGCTCAGGTTCTGCTGTGCCGCACACCGTGGTAGTAATATCCGGGTAAGCGAGGCTAAATTGGAGCGCAAGCTTGGCGATATCCACTCCCTTCTTTGCGCAATGCGCGGCGGCGGCGCAGGCCGCAGCTTTAACGCTGTCGGGTTCTTTGATCCACGGCGGCAGGGGTGCGTTGGTCAGCAGGCGCGCGCCAAACGCTCCCGCATTGATTATTCCAACGCCCTGAGCCTTGAGCCAAGGAGCTACCTCATCGACGAAGCGCGTGTTTTGCAAGGTGTATTGGTTGTAACTCAGTACACAGTCCACTGGAGTCTGCTCTATGATGAGTTTGAATATCTTCATCGGATAGCCACTGAAGCCAATGAATCGGACCTTGCCTGCCTTCTGAATTTTTCGAAGAGCAGGAATGGTTTCGCCCACGATCTGCTGGATGGGAACAAACTCGATATCGTGGCAGAGGATGATATCAAGATGGTCTGTGCGCAGCCGATGGAGGCTTACGTCCACACTCTCGACGACTCTTTTGGCGCTGAAGTCAAAGTGGGTAAGGTCATAGCGCCCAAGCTTTGTGCAGAGCGTGTAGCTATCACGTGGGATAGCTCGAAGCGCGATTCCAAGTAACACTTCGCTCATGCCTCGACCGTAGAAAGGCGATGTATCAAAGAAATTTAGTCCGCAGTCGAGCGCAACACTTACACTTTCCATCGCTTCGTCCATCTTGACCGAGCCAAACTCTTCACCAATCGATGAGGCCCCAAAACTGAGGATGGGAAGCTGTAATCCTGTCTGACCGAGTGGACGGGTAGGAAGTGGAGTGTTCATATGTTGTAGGATCGGGCGACGTTGAGTCGAAAGATTAATTGTTCTGTTCCTCTGGAGGTTGCTACCACCGTGCCGTAGAAAGCCACTGTCACTTTCGCGGCTGTAAGAGCATGCGCAGTGGATTGTCCTGCAATCACCCCCGCCATTAAAGTTTGTTTGATCATTTGTTTATGCATTTGCTCTCATCGTTCGGGAGTATATTAGCCCGTTTTCTTTGTGTTGGTTTTCATTCAGATTTCAAAACAATCGCCGGACTCTCCTGCTTCTCGAGACGTTTTGTGTCAACTTCCATCACTGCCTCAAAATCACCGACGCTGTCCTCGAGCCAAACCGAGAACTCATAAGGGAATATCTCGTCTTGGAGGGTCTTCCATTCCCCGTTCCCTTGGCGGTATCGCAGGCGGGCTGCGATTACGTCTTTCGGAAGCGCTTCCGCGTAAATAAATGCGTTGGTCAGCCCACGCCCCATCGAGAGCAACATCCCGTGGACCTTCCCAAAAGGCGCTTCGACTGTCTTGATGCTCTCGCTGCCCATTTTCGGGGCCGATGGGTCAAACATTTTTGCCTGAAGCGTTGTTTTTATATCCGCCTTCTCGATGGCAAAGGCGGTGATCCCTTTTGCCGGAATCTTAAACTCCATCCTTTGGCCTGAACTCGTTCCGCCGGGACGTGGCTGGTTATTCTCCCAGGAAAGCAGGGGCGCTCCGGTGGCAATCGTAGCCCGCTTCGGGTTGATTTGGACGGTCACTTCCTCCTCGCGGAAAGATTGGCTCCAAAAGGCGAGGTAAAGTTTCCCGTTGCCCCATGCGGCCAGCCATTCGATTTGTTGGTTATCAATTTCCAGAAGGTCGGGAGGACACCAGAGATGGGCGTTTTCCTCCCCATAAAAGCGCCCTGGCAATGCCCCATAGGCGTGAACTCGGAAAGGACTCCCAGCCAAGGTAAGCCCAGGAAAAAATATCTGCTGGCGTGACCGGTCAAAACAATCGGTGACCCGAAAATCCAGCATCGCGCCGATAAATTCCCAAGCGTGCCCCGGGTTGATCGAGGAGTAGGTCAGTTTCCAAATTGGGTGCTCAGGAGCATCGGGCTTCTCGGTAATCAGGGAGCGTTCCGTCCGGTTGTCTCCGGCATAGTTGGCATAGCGACCGACTATTCCCCAGCGAGCCACAGTTTGCAAAAAGCGGTCCTCTGAACAGGTCGCGATCCGCAATATCTGAGGGGGGTGATTCGGCCAGAGTTCCGCCCGGTGCGGACCAAAGGATTCCAAACCGATTTCCGAACAGCGCCATGCGGGCGCTTTTTGCTCAACGGTTGGCAGTCCCTCAGGCAGAGGAAATCCCCAGGCTTTATGGCGCCCGAATGAGTGAGCATGCACGGGCACCTTATCCCCTTTGTCATAAATAATCTCCTCCTCTGGGACCTTCGGGAAAAGATTCACCCCCGTCGCGATCTGCGTGTAAATGCGTGCCTTCGCCGCGCCGAGAAACCGCTTATCGCCGGTCGCTTCATAGAGTTCGAGAAAATCCATATAGGAACCGCCAGATTCACTTTTGAGTCCCTTTTCACCTGCCGCTTTTGCCTTCTCCAGCTGTGCCCCATCGCCACTTAACTTCCAAAAGGCTAGCAGATCCATGACCCCGCTAGGGGGGAGGACCTGCTCGGCCAAGAAACGGAAAACAAAGGTACGGCGTTGGTAAAATTCCCACAAGCTGACCAATTGAGGGAGTGGAACGTAGGGCTTGCCCAGCTGCCGACTCGGCTTACTCACCTGGCCGGTATCGTTCAAGTCGTAAGGGGCAAATACATTTGTCGCGCGAGAAATGGCGAACTCGACGGCTGGGAGCGCCCGTTGGCGATAGAAATCCTCGTCATCCAGTACCACCGCCGCACTCAGCCCATACAGGGGAGAGAAGGGCTTGAACATTCCCGATTGGTCCGACCAGTAGTCGTAATACTTTTGTTCCACATGCCACATCGCATAATTCTTACCGTTACGATCGGCCAGGTAATCACGGACCCGCGCAATCGCCGCGCTCAACGAGCCCGACCCCGAGTTATCCCGCTGGTCGCGGACCCCGTAAATATCCTCGGCGACGTAGCGCAACGCGGACTGCCACTCCTCTGCTCTCATGACGAAAAAGAGTTTGAAAGCGCGGCTTTCTCCAGCCCGCATTTTTGAGGATGCAGCTCCCATGAGTGGGGCGAAAACCACCGGGGTTAAGACTCCGTTTTCCTTGCGGATCATGGTTCCGAACCTGGAGGTGTTGAAATTGATGAGTTGCTCGGTAAAAGGAATGCTCTCGGGATGAACTACCAAAAGGAAATTTTTTCGACCGTCGCTCACCTGAACGCGTGGGAGTTTTTCCGTGACCTCGGCTACGACATGGTTGAATTGCTTGCCCGACCGCCCCGAACTCGTCTGGGGCACTAAGTTTCCTTCTTTAACTCCTGGCACGCCGGTAAAAGCAGCCGAGTAAAATCCAGCCTTGTTTGCGCTCAACTGGTAACTGATTTCAGGGTCGCCCTTTCCCTCAGGCAGCGTCAGAGAAGCGGAGAAGGTAAACCGCGAATCCGAGGTGAATTTCCAGCGGATGGTGCGTCCTTCAATCACGGTCTCGGAAGGAAGTAGATCAACCTGTTCGCCCACCAGAAATGGATTAGTTGTCCCTTGGGCATACTGGCCGGTCAAAATCATTTTCCCATCGCCGTAATTCCAAGTCCTCTTGCCTTTTGCATCCTCGGTGACGAGGACTTCGAAACCCATCTCCTGCAGCCAAAGGTTAAGTTCCTCCAAGGGCTGTTTGTATTTTTCCCAGCGCAGGGAGGTTCGTGGCGCCAGTAAATAATTACTGTTATTTCTATGATAGCCGGGATCCAACCCGCTCACCATCACCGTGAAGGAGGGTACCAACCGGGCGGACATCTCCTGCCCGACTTTGATCTCAAGCGAACCATCCTTAGCGGGCTGGATCTCGTAGATTTGATTGGAAATAGGTGCCGCAGAAAGTATCGATGCGGTCGCTCCAAGACAGGTCAGGCCCGCCAAGATATTCAGATAATGTCTGCTCATTGCTTCCCCTTTTTTCCCCAGCGTTCAAAGAAAGCTTTGTTCCGGATCGAATCTGGCCAATCCGCATCATAACGCACATAAAAGTCGGGATTCAGAATCCGCACCCAATCCAGTTGTGTGACGGCCTGAATCCACTCAGGCTTGAGCTTGGCCACCCCCTCGGTAAACCCATAATCGAGCAGGATTTCACGGCAGGCAGGTTGCATTTGATCGAAGTTTACCCCGTCCTTCAGTAGTCGCTGGCGAAGTTCACTTTCAACAATCTTGAGCTGCTGGACGAGTGCGGCGTCGGCCTCCTCTGCGGACCAGCCCCGCATGTGCAGGGCTTTGTCGGGCACTGGCTGCCGGTATCCGATCCGATATCCTTGCGGCGTTGGGTAAGGATAGAAGCGACCATCCTTGCCCTGCCCGTGTTTCGCGGGATTGGCTGCCGCCTTGATGTATCCAATGAACTCGGGTGAGATCGGTAATTGATCGGCGCCTTGTGTGAGCGCAAACACCGATCGAAGACCGATTCCCAGCCAAAGGGCAGTGGCAAAGAGGAAAGTTCTGTTTTGTTTCATTTTGCCTTCTGAATCAGTGGCGGCAGCGAATTAAACGCTTCGAGATACGGATTCGGCTCTCGGCCGCGGATATCCGCGATCTGGCCACTACTCCAGATTAGCTCCTGATCTGCGAATGCACGATCAAGCTTCCCCTGAACCGGGTGATTGATGTCCAGTTTGCCCGAATCGTCATTATTTTGCGTCACATGCATAAGCTCAATTCCGCATGGCCTTTGCCGTCAGCGGGAAATTGTCGGTGCGAAATGGCCCCGCAGGAAGCCCGGTTCCATTATAAAGATTACAGGTCGGATTGTTTGCCCATGCGTATCGCACAGCAGCAGGATTGGGGACTTGCGGCGACCAGACCAGAACGGTTTCCCCCTCAACCTTTGCGTCGGCCCAAACCCACTTACGGTCATCCCCGCAGATAACAAAGCCCTCGATCTCACTTTGGGGGCTGTTGCGTACCAGCGGAACGGTTTTGGGATCAATGGACTTGGGCTGGTAGGTGGCGGGAAGCATTTTGGTGATGAGTCCGCCATGCGCATGGGCAAACTTCAGTCGGATTTTGTCGATCTCCACCGTGGAGGATTGGAAAACCGGACCTGAACAGACGACGTCTTGGCCGTAGTTCCTCGCGAGGGCGATCCGGGCGAGCCTTTCGCCCACATCCTTCTTGTTGCGGGGATGGACCGTGCCCTCCTCACCGATATCAATGAGAATTGCCTGGCCGCTCTGCGGGGTGTCGAGAAACTTCGTCTGGCCCTCGCGAAACTCCGCCCAAAGACTGGTTAGACCCGGACTGGCCGGCTTCGCTTGAAAGTTGGCCAGCTGGCAGATGTAAAGTGGAAGATCCGCAATCTCCCAGCGTTTCCGCCAATCGACGATCATCGCAGCCAGAAGCTTGGGATAAATGTCTCCCTGACCCGTGCCGACATTCGATTCGCCTTGGTACCAAATTGCGCCCTTGATCGCGTAGGGAATGATGGGAACCAACATCCCATTGAAGAGGGAGGAGGGCGACTTGTTCGGCGGGATTGCTTTCTGGGTGGCCTTCGCGTCCGCGGATTCGTCCGGCTTCGCGGTCGCATCCACCCTCGTGAGCATTTCTTTTGCGCGTTCCTTCAAGCCCGCATCGCTAGCGAAAGCTTCCGGGCTCATCCACGCCTCAGCGAGGCTTCCTCCCCACGACGAATGAATCAATCCGACTGGCACCTTGAGATCGGTCTGGAGCGATTGTCCGAAATAAAAGCCCACCCCGCTGAACTCCGTTAATCCGCGGCCCTCTGCGATGACCCATTTTCCCACAACATCCTCGACCGGCGAGGCCACGGCTTTTCGTTCGACCTTGAAGTGACGCAGAAGCGGGTTGTGGGTCCGGGCGATCACCTCATTCGCGTCGAGGGTGGCTCCGAGTTTCATTTCCATGTTGGATTGACCGACGCATAACCACACTTCGCCGACGATGACGTCCGCGACCTTCACTTCATTCTTACCTTGGACCAGCAGTTCCATCGGCGCGGCGTCTGCTTTGGACAAGTCGAGCCCGACTCTCCATTTTCCTCGCTCATCGGCCTTTGTTCTGGCTGACACGGCCCCCAGGGAAACGCGCACTTCCTCTCCTGCTTCGGCCCAGCCCCAGATCGGAACTTTTTCCGATCGCTGTAGGACGGCGCGATCCGAGAATATTGCTGGGAGGCGCACGTCGGCTCGTGCCGCCGCTAGTCCCATAAGCATAAAGATCGCAGTTCTTTTCATATTAGTTTGCAGTGGGTTACTTGGTGGCACGGCTGCTACTCCTCACCTGTTTGCTGCTTCATAGCTTTCTTCGAGACGACCGATGAGATTTCCTCCACAGTCCGACCGATGTGTGCCAGCACCTTTTTCCGCACGGCTTCATCACCTTCAGGCGCGGCGATATGACCCCAGCGGTAAAAGGCGAGAATGTCCTTTTTCCCTGCCCAAAGATTGTACACTGCGTAGATGCCCGTCGGTGGGCAGCTTGTGTCGATAAATCCTACAGTGAAGAAGCCTTCCGCTTTGGTGAGCATGGCCCAGTTTGTGCCATCGTAGTAGCGCACGGCCTCGAGGGCCTTGGGATTTGGAACGCCCTTTTCGTCCATCGCCACGATCCCGTGTGAGCCGCTACTTCGCCCAAGGATCATGCCGGTATTGTCACAAAAGACGGGAATCTGCGCGCACATCAATGTCACGCGCGGGTCGAGTCCCGCCGCAGCGATCGCCTGGCCTCCACCCTGGCTGCGACCGTGGGCGATGAGCTGCTTTCCATTCCATTCCAGCTGGCTGGTAACGATCTCCAAAGCGCGTAGCAACCGGTGGTACATCACCCGCCCAAAGAGCGTCTCACGCGAATCAGGATTCTTGGTGAAGTAGCCCTTCAGTGGTCCTTTGTAGAGATCACTGTAGAAGGCCTGCGGTTGACCGTTGGGCAATCCGTGGACGTTGAAGTCGAGTGCGAGCAGCCCGTCCTTGGCCCAACCTGCCACGATGGAAAGCCGCGAACTGGCCACACCCGCTCCCTGCGTGCAGACGATAGCAGGCAGCGAGCCTGGCTTCGCCCCGATAGGCCTTGCCATGTAAGCCGAGAAATTCGCGCCTTCCGGACAGTCCGCTTGAACATTGAAACACTCCACTCCATCCATCGGGGACTTCACTGGAGTAATCTTCACGTTTGCAGGAGTCTCCTTAACAAGCTTCTTTTGCGAATCCCAGAAGGCGTTAAAGTCGTTCGGTGCGGGTAGGCTCGGCTTGATCTCCAGCGGATCGAATGCGGCAGCCGCCTTCGCGCCAGGTACTGACTCGCCGGGAGCGGAAAAATCAACGCGGCACTGGAGAAAACCCGGTTGCTTCAACGAACCAGAAAATACCGCCTGCCCATTCGTCAGCACGACCTTACCTGCCTGCAGAGCAGGGAGCAGACCGTCGTTTGTGATGAACCATTTCACATCCTTCCCATCGATCGGTTGACCTTTATGCGTCGCCGAAAGCGTGAAGGTGACTATCTCACCGGCATGGTAGATCGGCGGGTCCCTGTCGGTCGTGATTTTAAACCGATAGTCTGGGTGCTGCTTCACTCCATCAACCCATTCAAAGGCGGGCTTGGCTTGAGCAGGAGGTGTGTGAAGGCCCATCGCTAGATCGTCGGCGGACTGCCCAGAAATAGGGCCAAGTATTACCGCCACGGCAAGAAGGAGGACGAATCGTGCCATGACTTAGATATCCCTTTTCCAGTCGTGCTTAATGGCCAGAAGAGAGTCCTTTCAAAAGATTTCCGTAGCCAACTATCACTGTGGACAATATCAGGAAAAATAAACCCAGACCGACAAGACCATAGGTTCGCCGACTGGCCCCGCTCCACTCCTTGAGGACTACCCCCCATAGAGTGCTGAAGATGATGATGCTTGCCATGTGCAATGTCCAACTACTGAATTCATACTGCCCCATTCGGGTTTGACCCATGCTGTAAAAAAAGAACTGAAAGTACCAAGTGATCCCTGCCAGTGCGGAAAAAAGATAGTTCCTCAGAAGAGGGGTAGTATCCGGTTGGCCTGAGAATTGGCTCACCCTTTCGTTGGATGTCGCACTCGCATCCCTAATGATCTTTTCCTCTACCACAGCAGAAAGGGAGACCCCCTCTGAAGCACTGACTTCAGCTACGACCCTTGAACCAAGATTGATATACTCGTGCCCCGAGCGGTTCCGCAAATTGAGGATGAGACACCAAATAAAGTTTGTCGTGAACCCGCCTCCAAGAACCACCACCAACACGGGTAGATTCTGCCAAAGGTCGCTTCCTCCATTCTCCTTTAAGGATAGTTTAGCCAGTTCGGCGATTGGTTTTCCGGCTGCCAATCCATAAGCAAAACAAGAGCTCATGATTCCAGAAAATGTGGCTACGAGCATGCCCTTGCTGAAATGAAATTCTTTCACCGTGGCGACTTTCTGCTCCGGAGATAATTCTCTTTCCTTGGACATTCCGGCCACTCCACTGACTCCAATTCCAAGGAGGCAGGTCGCCACTCCAAGAAGAATCATCCTACCAGCTCCAGAACTAAGAATCTGGCCGAATTCCCCATTAAAAAGAGGAGGGACAAGTGTTCCAAAGGCCGCACAAAATCCGAGCGCTACGGCCATGCCCAAGGCTATGCCTAGATACCGCATCGTTAAACCGAAGGTCAGACCACCTATTCCCCATAGCGCCCCGAAGAAATAGGTCCAAGCCAGAGTCTGAAATGTGGATTTCCCAATGATATCCCAAAGACTAGGAACTAGTAAGGCAGCCAAGGTAACGGGCGCAATGATCCAACTAAAAACCCCGCCCACAAGCCAATAGGTTTCCCAAGACCATCTCCTAACTCCCCTATAGGGAATATAGAAACTGGCTGAGGCGAGCCCGCCAAGCCAATGATAAAAAACTCCCAGGAAGGGTCCGCTTAACATAAAATGATCCTCCCCAAATGTGATGTTTTAGTTGTTTTTCTCATTTTTATTTTTTCCGTGAACACAGTTAAGGATGGCCTCGCGCACCTGCGCGTCCGCTTCTTTGGAGCCGGCATGACCCGTGGTGAAGTTATTGATTATTCTTTTTTTACCTTGGAGTTGATTGTAAGCGGCATAAACCCCCGTGGGTGAGCAACTCACATCAATAAAACCTACGGTCACCAAAGCGTCTGCTTTAGTTAATCTGGCAAAATTCACGGCATCGAAATATCGCGATGCCTCCATCGCTTTGGGGTTGAGTTTGTCCCCATCCATGGAAAGCGCTTTCGGCCATCCCTGGATGCGACCTACTGCCATGCCCGTAAGATCACAGAGAGCAGGAATCTGGGCGGCAAAGAATTTCACCCTTGAGTCAAGGCCCGCAGCCGCAAAAGCCTGTCCCCCGCCTTGGCTACGCCCGTTCACGATGAGGATTTCGCCGTCCCACTCCGGTTGCGATGTCAGGACATCGATTCCACGTAAGAGTCGAAGGAATAAACCTAAAAAGAAGACGGTATCCCTAGACTCTGCACTCTTCAGGTAGTACTCCTTGAGTTCGCCTGTATATAGGTTTTTGTAAAATTCCGGAGCCTTCCCATTAGGCAGACCATGGGCGTTGAAATCCAATGCTAGGAACCCATCCTTCGCCCACCCTTCAACCACTTTTTGACGCGAACTGGCTACTCCAGCTCCGTGACAGAGAAGGATCGCCGGAAGGCTATTTTTAATAGCTCCGCTTGGTTTCGCCAGATAGCCCGACATGGGGGCC
Source organism: Verrucomicrobia subdivision 6 bacterium (assembly GCA_947466515.1). Lineage (GTDB taxonomy): Bacteria > Verrucomicrobiota > Verrucomicrobiia > Methylacidiphilales > Verrucolacustridaceae > Verrucolacustris. Next base: position 25,743 of record CANIEM010000027.1, read on the forward strand.
CCCACGCTAGCGGCTTGGGCATCAAAACAGTCCACCCCAGCGGTAGAGGCCTTCACAGGAGTCAACTGGAGTGCGATCGGAATCTCGGACAATTTTTTCTTTTGGCCGTCCCAAAATTTCACGAAATCATCTGGCATCGGCAAACTAGGAAGAATGGCCAGGGGATCGACGGCACCAGCTGCTCGTGCCGAACGAATAGAAACCCCAGGAATACTTACATCTGCGCGGCACTGGAGAAATCCAGGTTCATCCAATTTGCCGGAAAGGCCTGCGGTTCCCGAAGATATATCAGCTACCCCATCCTCCAACGGCGGCTCCACGCCATCCTTCGATAGCCTCCACTTTACTCGCGCTCCTGCCACGGGGGCTCCATTTCGGGTAAAGGAAATCGAATACTTCACCAGTTCTCCTTTATCATACAAGGGCTCAGCCTTGTCCGTGGTTACCTTCAAGGAATATTCAGCTGCGGAAGATAGAGGCTCCTTAGGTGCCTCCTCTTGACTCTGAGCGGACAAAACCCAGAAAAAGGAAGAAAGAAATGAAAGGCCAACAAAGAAAAGAGATGGGCTGGGTGTTCTCATGGAGATCTCGCTGGAAGGATCGAAAAGAATTCTAACTTCACTGGGCCCAGTAACCCGCTAGGCACCAATGGATCGGTCGCTTCATAGTGCTTCCAAACGGCGAAGGACCTTTTTTTGGTTTCCACGGCGCGAGCGTCGGTTTGATAAAGCCAATCTGGGATTTTCTCCAAACGGCCATCCGTAAACTTGTTTTTCCCAGTCGGTTGATAGGACAGGTTGGTCGGAATCGCTTCGTCCCCAATAAGTCGATTGATCCAGCGGTTGGCCACACGAATCTCTATCTCGTTTTCGCCCTCCCGAACCAAGGAAGAGACAACTCCGCGAAAGGGTGGATGCCAATCAATACCGGCATCTTTGCCATTAATGAGTATCTGGGCTACATCATCCACCTTCCCTAGATCCAGAATCACCACCTCACTGTCCCCAACTTTAGGTATGGTGAACTCCGTTCGGTAGACTGCGGTACCCGCATAGTGCTGGATTCTTTCCTCCGGCGAAGCAGGCCAGGAAAAGAGTTGAGAATTGCGGAGATCCAGTGGGGCTCCTCGCACCTCTGGAAAGCTAATTTGCCATGGGCCCTTGATTTCGACGGTTGGATTAGCCGGTGGCAAGGTGACATCTTTTTCTGTGCCATCATGATAACGCAGATGCACTGGATTTGTAGCAGCCAAAAGGGGTCCAGTTTTCAGCTCCATTCGCACATTGGTCGCCGAGGAGATCCAGGCGCTGGGAAGAGGTTTTTGAAAAACCACAAAAACGGATCCTTCAGGTTCCAAATCCAAGGGGATGGTCGTCACTGCTCCCTGAACATCAAAAACTGGTGATGCTGCGATCTGCCCTGTCATCGGATCCCAGATTTCAGGAATCCTTCCAGATTGCCGCAATTGTAGCTGAATTCTCTGCGGCTTCTTATCTCCAGACTGGATGAAATAAAAATCAACCCCTCCTTCTTGGCGATGAATAAACCGAATCTGTGCCTCAGGGGGGGACCAATCCACATCTCTCTTCACCCCAGATTCCAGGAGTAGCTTAGCGGGATCCGCCTGAGCCGCATCCACCCGCCCTAGGCCGATACTCCGGTGAGTTCCAGGCCCAACCGTACTATCTCCCCAGATTTCTTTAACTAAGTGCTCAAACTCTGTTTTTTGTTCCCAATCTTTTAATCCAGCAGGAGCCATGGGCGGAGGACCAGCAATCCACGCTCCCGCCTTCACCAGATCCCGCAAACGCTGCAAGGTAGCCACCTCCGCCACCCAGGATTTCGAAGTCCCTTTCTGGGGAGTGATCAGAATACGGAATGATCCGGCTTCCGGATGAACTAATCTGCCTTCCCTCACCGACATTTGTCTCAGATCTGAAGGATAGGCAACTTGGAAATCAAACCCCGGATAGGCGGTGGCGATCTTCGATGGCAATCCATATCCCAGATCCTCATCTACCAATAAACAGATATCCGCCTGAGTCTTGCCCCTCTGCAGCAATGCAGAACACCGAGAAACATACTCGATCCAACTGTGAGCATAAGGCCACCAAGTCACCAGTCGTCCGAAATGGGTTCCGTAGCGACCCAAGGAAAATCCGGGAGCCGCCTCCGTCACCGGCTGATGAGTGTAGCTGTGCAGGCAGAACCTATTTATGCCAATGGTGAAGGCATGATCCCCAGGAGCTTTCAAGGAAGCTAAAGTAGGAAGAAATCGTGCATGTTCCGGTTTGGCCGTAAATGCCTCCGCGGCCACGATAGGTCGACCGAGAAAACTGGCGGCAGAGACGGTCTGTTTCATCCGAGACGCCCGCGCAGAAACATCTGGCATCCAGAATTCGTTCATCGGCACATCCACATGTCGATTAGCTGACATCGGATTGAGCGGCCCCCCTTCGGATTCAGAATAAATCCTCAGCCCATGCTTGGCTGCCAACTGGTGCATGGTGCCGAAGTATTTTTCTGCAAACATTTCATCAATCACCTGACGAAAATCCCATAAGACAGCTTCGGAAACTTCCGACGATTCGATAATTCTACCAGTCAGGACTGGCAGAAATGGAATCAGATCATAGCCCCTTTGTTTGGAGAATTCAGCGGGCAGATGCTCTGTCCAGTTTTGAAAACCTGCTTCAAAGCTGTCAAAGAGGATACTTTTGAAAGATTTCCCTGCGAGGGGACCCGCGTCTCGGATGATCCGGTCGAGTGATTTTTCAAACTGAAACGCCACGGTATCAGCATCCAACTTGTCGGCTTCCGAGCCTTTCCCCTCCGGGGAAGCAGGATGGTTCGTGCTCCCCGTGGCGGTATATCCGAAACGCAGAATGACCCACTGGCCGGCTGGCAAGGTGGTGGTAAGTTTTCCGGAGGGATTCATTTTGTCGGTGAGATTCAGGATATGATCGCGCGCGATCCCAGAAAGGCTGGCTGACTCTGGGCGAATCACAGGTTTAGTAGCCCAGTTGATTTTGGCGTCCAATTTGTCCAGTCGCCCAGTGGTTACAGGAACTGCCAGAACGGCGATGTCGCGGTAGAAATCTAGCTTGGTCTCAGGCTTTGCGAGATCCATCGTGACCGGTCCGCCCCCC
>CANIEM010000028.1 GCA_947466515.1 Verrucomicrobia subdivision 6 bacterium
CCCCCATCCCCACCCCAACCTCTTCCCTGATTCATACCGAGGCGGATACCGCAGTGCCCTCCCACTCCTCTCCACGCTCCGACCGAGAGACCCGCAAAAAGATGTCCCCCCTCCGACGTAAAATCGCCGATCGACTCGTCAGTGCCCAACACACCGCCGCCATCCTCACCACCTTCAACGAAGCCGACCTCTCCAATCTCATCGCCCTGCGCACCGAAGTCCAATCCACCTTCCAAACCCAACACGGCGTCAAACTCGGCTTCATGAGCTTCTTTCTCCAAGCCACCGTCCATGCCCTCAAAGCGGTTCCCTCCGTCAACGCCCGCATCGAAGGCGATGAAATCGTCTCCCAAAACTACTTCGATATTGGCGTCGCCGTCGGCACCGAACGAGGCCTCGTCGTCCCCGTGCTTCGCGATTGCGACCAACTCGATCTCGCGGGCCTCGAAAAAGCCCTCAGCGCCGTCGCTACCCGTGCCCGCGAAGGAAAACTAACTTTACCCGACCTTGAAGGCGGCGTCTTCACCATCTCCAACGGCGGTGTCTACGGTTCCGTTCTCTCTACCCCCATCCTCAACCCTCCCCAATCCGCTATCCTCGGTCTTCACGCCATCCAGCAACGCCCCGTCGCGATCTCAGGCCAAGTCGAAATTCGTCCTATGATGAACCTCGCCCTCTCCTACGACCACCGCCTCATCGATGGCAAACAAGCCGTCACCTTCCTCATCGCCATCAAAAATTTCGTCGAGAACCCCGCACTCGCCCTTCTTCAACTTACCCCTTCCGCCTAATCCCCCCCACCCTTACAACCAAGCCAACGCCTGCGGAATCGATCGGCGCGTATCCAAGTAATCCTCCGCCAGCTTCTCCGCCGCACACGCGTGGCTCTCGTAGTTTCCTTCAATCTCCCGCGCTTTCTCTACCGCCTCCTCTGCCGATCGAAAAGAAACTGCCCCCTTCCCCTCAGGCAGCCACTTCGACCATCCCGTTTCTTCTAAAAGCACCGGACGCCCCAGCGACAAATAAAGCACACTCCGATCACTAAACCATCCCGTCTGCGCCGTCACATACCCCTCCTTCGCGGGCGAAAATTCTCCTCGGCTTGCCGCCAAAAATGCTCGGTACTCCCGCCAATCCGAACAAACCGGCCCTGGCTCAAAAAATTCCCAGCCCGCCTTCTCGAACTCCGTCCTCTCCTCCCCCATCCCTAAATCTGTCACCACCCGCGGCTTCAACCCCGTCTGCCCAGGCCACCCCTGCAGTTTTCTAAATCCTGGCCCCTTGCTCCCATACGTCCGCCCTTCCCACTCCACCGCCGCATACCCGTACCAGTGCGTCACCGTCGTCCAATGATCTTTTCCAATTACCGCCGCCTGCCCTGACGGAATCCCAGCCGCTTTCCGCGACCAATACCTCCGACACACAGGTGGAAGCACTGGCTTCCAATCATGCCCCGTGTCCGGCACCACCGCCCCACGTCCCATCGATAGCCCCACACTCCAAAACGCATTGTGCCCCGCAAAGTTCATCGCACTCCCATACACCTTCGCCCAGATCTGCGTGAAGGCAGGATCCAAGTCCACATAGACTTTCCGTTCCGCCCCCTCAACCAAATCCGCTCTTTTAAAATGACCGGAAAGATTAAGAAAAAGATCCGCCCCTTGCGCAAACTCACGAAGAGGCTTCTCCTCTATCTTTTCACCCTCAGCCAAAAGCGTCGCCCCACCATCCCAACCGATCTCATTCAATATCCTCTGCCAATGCACCAGATTCACGCTCTCGCCTAAGGCGCACACTTCCCCTCGACTGTTTTTAATTTCTTTAGCCGCCAAAGATTCCACCAGCCACACCTCCCAACCCAAATCCCGTAAACCCAATCCCCACTGCAAAAAAGCCCAAGAGTTTCCCGCCGCCTTCTCAGGAAATCCAGCCACCCCCACCCCCACCACCGCCCGCTTCTTCACCGCAGTTGGAATCTCGCCCGCACCCGCTCAGGAAAAACGGACGTCTTTGCCCGGATCCATCTCAAATTCTAGTACCTCGATCTTTTCCGCATTCGGCTTCAAAACCTGTGCCTCAAACTGCTGATACAGCGGATGATCAAAGGCCGATGTCCGCTTCAGGCTATTCTCAAACTCTAACGCCAAGAAAAGATCCGCCAACGTCTTGTGCCCAGCGACGGGCATCTTCTTTCCACAAGCCAAACTCAGCACATCCTGAATCTTTAGAATACGGATCCTGCTCTCTACCATCATCTCCTCTACCCGATTTGCAGGTAAGTCCGCCTTCAACTGAATCAATTTGAGATGATGAATCATACGATGAAGAAATGTTGTGAGAGAACTACACCTCATGTCAAGAACCTCAAAAAACCTCGCTCCCTTTCCATTAAAATAATTCTTGCCAGCCTCCTGTTTTTCCTTATTTTTCTGTAAATATGTTTAATCGTCCTACTCCTAACGGCAAGAAGTCCGACACCCTTGATGCCACTTTCAGCTATCCCGATAGCCAAAAGATCGCCCCTGCCCGCATCGATTCCTCCTCCCCTCGCACCGCCATGATCACCGACCAAGTCGAAATCAAGGGAACCTTGGCTTTTGATGGGGCCCTCGAATTTAACGGCACCTTTGAAGGTGAAATTATTTCCGAAGGCACTCTCACCATCGGCTCAGAAGCCGTCATCAAGGCCGAAATTCAGGCCGCCAAGGTCATCATCCGTGGCAAAGTTCAGGGCAATATCACCGCCACAGACTCAGTTGAGGTTTGCGATCAAGCGGAACTCTTTGGTGATGTCCGTAGCTCGAAATTTATTTTGTCGGAAGCAGCCACCTTCCGCGGTCGCTCCGATCCGATCGAAGGCAAAGCGGCCGCCCCAGAGTTTTCTCCTGTCTTCCGTCGCCTCTCCCCGAAATCGAAATAATCGAGCAGGCTACGTCGTGGACGTCTCCGCTTGCGCGCGAATCTGGGCTCCACTTTCAGCCGTCAACTCCGCAAAACTCATCATCTCCGCTATCACTTTCCCTTTAGGCCCCACTTCTAATAAGCCCACAAAACGAGCACTTCCGCAACGTAACTCCCCATCAATCCTCCCCTCCTGAAACACCACAGGTCCACTGCACTCTAAACTCGATCCCATCTTTATCTCTAATCTCCCTCCCGTTGCCCCCGCCCTCACCTTAGCCTGTCCCTCCACCCGCAACCAATCCGCTGCCTCCAAAGCACCACTCGACCTACCTCTCAAAATAATATAAGCCGCCCGCGCTTTTGCCCCGCCAAAGTTTCCCTTCGGCCCAATCGTCAACTGCCCCTCCAAACTGAGATTCCCCAAATGCTCCCCCACAATCTCACGGTGTCCCAACTCCAAATGTCGCCCGCAAGCTAAACAGTTCGACGATTGCGCCTCCTCCGCCACCATCTGCACCTCCCCACAGTCAGCACAAGTTAGCTCCCGTTTTTTGACAGCTAACCTTTTCGTTTTACGTCGCCCCACCCCACTCCTTGCGGTTGCTTGGATGTACGAACCGCATCCTCGACAAGCCGTCGAAATAAAATTTTCCGACTCCATCTGCTTCTGCCCACACTCGGGACACTCCACCTCTACTTTTGCAATTACCCCCGCCATAACCTCAGCTCCCCACCGACAACTCTCCCTTAAAATCAGCCCCTAGTTCAATCCGCAACGCCTTTCCCTTGCACCTCGTCCTCAAAACCGACTCAGGCCCAAGCCAAACCTGCCCCCGCCCATCTATCCCCCCATCCACCCTTCCCTCCAATCGCACATCTTGACCCTCCACAAAACCAGAAACCACCGCCTCCGCCGCAAGCACAAGCTTACCCGAAGCCCGCACATTTCCCTTCACCTTCGCCCGTATCACCCCATCCCGCCCCAACTTAACATCCCCCATAATCTGCAACCCCTCCCCCGCCAAAGTAGGCTTTCCAGTCACACCGCTCCCTAAATCACTCATCAACTAAAGATGGATCGCAACCACAACCCATTCAAAGAAAATCCACATCTCCACCCGCCGCCCCAATCCCCAGGTCACCTAAGCTCAACCCTCAAACCCGTCTACTGGTAGCGCCCCGACCAGAGTCGGGGCCGATTGAACCACTCAACACCCACACCCCCTAAACCTAGGTAGCGGCGACATCTCCGAGGTCGCCTACGCCCAACCCTCAATCCCGTCAGCCGATAGCACCCCGACCAGCCCTACCAAAGTTTAGGTTTTGTACCTTTCATCGAGGCGGCCTCGGAGATGCCGCCCCTACCCAAGCTTCCAACTACAAATAATTAAAAATTCAAAATTCAAAATCAAACATCCCTGCCCCCCTAGCCAATCCCACAATCTCTACGGGTGCGTCACACTAATCTTCACAAACAACTTTCCCGCGCCTGTCGTCACCACCTTCTGCTTGATGAAATTCGCAGGAGTAACTCCACCCGTGGCAGAAACCACCGGCACCTCCGTCCACGTCACCAAATTCGAACTGGTAAAGGCCTTCACCGTTAGCGCCGAATCAATCACTCGATCAAACACATATGTCATCTCGTTCCCGCTCATTGTCGGAACCGCCACCACCCCGTTGTTCGCGGGAGATCCCGATGCCGTTCCGAAAGCATACACCAACCCCACCTGCGCCCCATTCACTAACGCATTGAATGCAGTTCCTGCCGCCAATCCTTTACTTGTTAAATACAAAGCATACCCGTCCGTCACTACCGCCGCTTTGTAAGGAGTAAAATCCTGTGTCGTCAGAACGCCGCCACTGCCAAAGTGCCACTGGTTCGGCGCCCCAAACGTGCTGTCCTTCGAACTGTTATCATAACCATTCTTCGGAGGGGTCACCGTGTCATCACTCCGATCGGTCGGCAACACGGAAGCCGTCGGATTGCCTTCTAACTCCAGCACGTCGGTGTTGCTGATTTTAGAAATAGGAGCAATCCCCTCCCCCGCGGGCCCAAACATCGGATATCCCGCAGAATTCAATACTCGGAACTGTGTCTCCGTATCATCAATGTTAATCCCACTCACCACCCCCGCCGTCAGTGAATACCCGTTCGTCGCCAAATCGGTGTAGTCAATCAGAGCCAAATCCCCCACCCACACATTCGCCCAACGTTGACCCGTCGTTGCTGAGTTATCCGCCGCCACCAAATTCGTATCCATCCCACCCTCAGCCGTCTTGCTCTCTGTAAAAGTAAGAATCGTTCCATTCGGCACAGCCTCCCAGAAGGAGGCCGCAGAGAGCTTGATCTTCACCTTGGCCGCGAAATACCCAATCGAAGCCCCTTCATCGATCTCGATCGTGTACCCGCGCAAATCGGTTGTTCCTGCCGACCCATTTCCCGTCACCACAAACTCTACCCAATCTCCACCGTTCCCTGGTACCCGTCCAAAGTACACATCCGAAGCCGTCCCACCTGCACTGTCCACTGCCTGAGTTCCGCCATTCAAAAAGGTCATCGTCGTCCCCGAATTATCCACCGCATTGTACTCGTTCAAGATGATGGCTGGGTTTTCGTTGAACACCGTCAGTCGGAACTTCAGCGGAGTCGTGCTCGCCCCGTCCGTAGCTGAAAGTTCCACATCGTAAAATCCAGCCGAATTCTGAGGCGGCGTTCCACTGAGGGTCTTGCCACTTACGCTCAACCATGTCGGCCCACTAACCTTGGTCATCGTCACACTGCTTCCCTCCGCATCCGCCGTCGTAGCCGTCCAGCTGTACGCTACCCCCTCCACCGCATACTTTGTCGGTTGATTCGCAAACGTCGGCGCACTGTTCGCTACCCCGAAAGCCGAAAAGTTCTGTGCTTCTGTCCCGCCCGCCCTCCGATTCGGCTCTCCAAAGGTGCTTCCACTCCCATCCCCATAAACGGGCACTGTATCTGTGGCAGAGTTTACATAGGTGTCCGCAGGACTAACCGATGGTGATGGATCCACCTCCAACTCCAAAATCTCCGTGCTACTGACCCCACTCAAAGGAGCAACTCCCTCTCCCGCCGGCCCCGCAACCACACTGTTGTCAGCTTTCAAAATCCGAATCTGCGCACTGGAACTACTGATTCCTAACCCGCCACCAATCACGCTCGCCGCCTGGTTCACGTAGTTCGAATCAAACACCAAAATATTGCTCCAACTGTATCCTCCCGCTCCCAAAGCCGTTCCGCCCGCTACCCCCCTCTTATTCACCTTGTTGATCCAGGTATCCAAACCACCCTGTGCCGTGGTCTGATCGGTAAAAGTCACAATCGTTCCTGCAGGAACCGCCGCCCAATAGCTATCCTGACTCAGCACAATCATATCATCCGCCGCAAATACCGCCCCTGCCGCATCATCGATCTCTATTTTCCAACCCCGCATATCTACCGTAGATCCAGCTGCTCCATTCCCCACCACCACCAACTCCAACCATCCTCCCCCATTCCCATTCACCGTCCCAAAGAAGGTATCCGAACCATCTTTGCTTACCGCATCAACCAACCCACCGTTGATCTGGTTACTCGAGGAAACGCAGTTCACCTCATTCACGATCACCTCACTCGAACTCGGAAGAACCACCAAATTATAGTTTTCCACAGTCTCCGCTCCAGTCACCGAATCCCTCAAAACCAGCTCAAACGCGTAGGTCCCTGTACTTGCCTGCGCACTCACCGCCATCGTCGCCCCCATGTCAAAAGCATCCGTGATCGATATCCAGCTTGGCAAAACACCCCCTCCCTTAGCCCTTACCGTTACCGTCAGACCATGATCTTCCCCTTGCCTGAAATCAAAGTTGCTACTTAAAGCCGTGCCAGTCTTGACCAAGCTTCCTGGCATCGAAACAAAGTAGGGCGGGTATTTCCCAAAAAAGCTCTGAATCGTCCCATCCGCAATTTTGTTTGGACGCCCAAAGGTGCTCGAAGCAAATCCCGCGAACGTTGCCGAACTAGGAACCACCCCAGAACTGGGATCCACCTGCAGAGCATAAACCGATGTACTATTAACCGAAGGAATTTTCACCAACCCCTCTCCGCACGGACCAAAAATGATCCCGTTGGCCGAGTTTAAAATCGTTACCTGACTATCATCGTTCCCAATCGTCGACAGGCTCGTTCCGTTTACATACACCGCGGAGGAGATCAAACTGCTATCCCCCACCCAGATATTGCTCCAGGCCCACCCAGCTGTGGAAAGATGGTTTTCCGCATTCAGCACTGTGTCCAATCCCCCAGCTAACGTGTTGTCCTCGGTAAAGGTCAGGATCGTTCCCGCAGGAACCGATTGCCAAAAGGTGCTCTGCGATAGAGTCAACGTATCCGCCAACCTCGGCCCAGTACCCACATCAGAGATTTGGATCTTCCATCCCCGCATATCCACCGTGGAACCCAACACACCGCTACCTGTCACCACCAACTCAAACCAATTGTTACCATTCCCTTCGATCCGTCCCAGGCGCGCATCTGCTGCCCCACCAGTAAGAAACTTGGTGCTAGAAACGCCATTGTACTCGTTCAACACTACGGAAGGCTGCGAAGCAAATGTAGTCAGCAAATACGTTTGATCGACCGCAGTCTGCCCCGCTGTCGTCAATCTCAGTGTCACAGTTTGAGCCACTGCAATATCTGATGCAGATGGAGTGCCACTCAGCGTGTAGGTAGCCGCGGAGAGAGACAACCAACTCGGTTTGGTCACCACTGAGAGAACTGGTTCGGGATCTGTCGACAACCTCTTCCCGTAAGTTACCTGATACGAATAAGGGGAACTCACCGTGGCAAACTTTCCCGCACTGCTAGTAAACGCTAGCGCAAGTGCCGTAGCTTTTGTCCCTGGCGAACCAGTATTCGTTGGCGAACCACTCGTCGTCGCCGCTCCAAGACTTCCAGCACTGCTCAATGTTCCAGTAGCCGTGGAAATCAAGGCTCCCGTGGCATCATAAATCCAGTAAAAAGACGTTCCTGTCGTTGCTGCTCCAAAAGATACACGATTAACTTCCGTTCCGCTGGAATCAAAAACCGCTACACCATCTCCGCCGGAACCTAAGCTGGTTCCGGATCCACTGTAGTAACCGACTTTTGTCAGAGATTTACCCCAGAAAGTATTAAAGAACGCGAGATAGTCTGTCGTACTCTCCGCAAAAATTACCGACTCCCCTGCCGCAATACTCGTAACCCCGTTTAGTGCGACAGCCGATCCAATAGCAAAGCTATTATCATCCATCTTGTAGCCCGTGATATCCGCCGCGGCATCTCCGACATTGGAAAGCTCAAACCAATCGGCCGTCCCCCCCGTTCCACTCGAACTCATCACCTCGGTGATCCGTAGGATTGGCCCAGCGAAGCTCGTATTCGCCACACCACAGAGCACGGAAATCAGGGCTAAACATCCGGAAAGAAAAGACGATTTTGTCCTTAACACCCTACTAACTAAGCACATCAACTCTATTTTTTCTTGTGACAATATGATGACAAACCGCACGAATTTGTGACAATTTCGCGTCATTTCTGGGTTTCTTTTGTTCGCCCTACCTCTACCCGCTAAATACTTTTCTGTGAAATCTTCCGCTCCCGCGTCCGCCTTCACCCTAGTTGAACTCCTCGTGGTCATCTCCATCATCGGCCTCCTCGCTGGCCTAGCTATCCCCGCCATCTCAGGAGGTCTCCTCCAGGGTAAGAAAGCCGAATCGCTCAACCTCATGAAGGAGTTCGGTACTCTCGCCCTCACCTACTCCACAGATAACAACAGTGCCTTACCCGAAGAGGGCGGCGAAGGCCTTCAATCCTTCAGCGCCCTTGGGAACCTCAGCAACTCCGCCGCTTGGTACAACGTTCTTCCTCCCCTCGCAGGCTCCCTCTCCGCCAGCAACTACCGTACCAAGCCCAGTAGCTTTTACGAGAAAGGTAGCCTCTTCTATCTCAAGGCGGCCAAGTACCCCAAAAATAAGACCGCCAGCGCCTACTTCGCCTTTGGCATCAACTCCCAACTCGACGGAAATCGCCTCATCAACATCCGTCAACCCTCGCGCACCGCCCTCTTTGCCGAAGCCCGCCTACCCGACGAAACCAAACTCACCCCCACAGGCGGTAAATCCGACTCCCTCGGCCAACCCAAAGTTCGCGATACCCGCTTCGTCAGCCGCTATAACGGCTCTGGCGTTGTCACCTTCTGCGACGGCCACTCCGAATCGATCCGTGCCGCCACCCAAACCGATACCTTAAACACCAACAACGTCATCTGGGAACAGCTCGATCCCGCCGTCGCAGGAAACTAAAAACCACATTCCCACCCGCCCGCTGCGGGCGCCCTAAACCCAGGTAGGGCTGACCGTCTCCTAGCCTTCGAAGTAACGCGTCTGTGGAACGTAGTAGGCCTGGTCAGCCGATTGAATCACTCAACACCCACACCTCTGATCCCAGGTAGGGGCGACATCTCCGAGGTCGCCTACGCTAGAACCTCAAAACCGTCCACCGTCCAATGGTAGGGCTGACCGTCCCTGGTCAGCCGATCCAAACCACGCGACCCAAAACTACCTCCCCACTTTCCCACCTTCTCACTTTCTCACATCCAAAATCCCCTCCCCCCTTTCGCGTTCCGCGTCTGCGCCCCGACCAGCGTCGGGGCCGATTGAATCTTCCTACCTTGAAACCCTCCTCCAATCCGAAATTACAAATTAAAAATCTCCTCCCCTAATCTCTTCGTCGTCTCCTCCCGATCGATCCGACTCGCGGCCACATCCAGAACCAGCTGTTCCCATTGCGGCCCGTCCGGTTTTGTTTCCACTCCGTTAAGCCGCAGAAAAACCAAGCAGGCACCCAATGATGTTCTCTTATTCCCGTCCAAAAATGGATGGTTTCGGCAAAGATAGTACAAGTAAGCCGCTGCGATCTCCGTCAGCGATGCGTAAATCGCTTTTCCACCAAAGGTCGCCTGAGGAGCGGCTACGGCCGATTCCAATAGGGCATTTTCCCGTATTCCGTCGGAACCGCCAAAATCGCGTATGGCCGCATGGTGAATCTCCCTGACAATTTCGACCGTGAGATGAAAACAATTTTCTGGCGTACTACTCACGCCAGCTTCTTCATTGTCTTGGCATAGTCCTTCATCGTTGTTTCGATGACTCCGGAAACTACCTCTTTCGAGATTCGCGGATGAATTGGAGTGAGGACAATCGAGCCGCCCTCGTGATAACTCATCGTGACCTCATCCCCCAATTTTAGATGAGCCAACTCCATCAGGGCCGAATCAAAAATGATGCCCTGCGAATTTCCAATTTTCGTAATCGCCTTGATCATCCTGTAATACTATGTTTTACAGGCTGCTTGTCAAAGCTGTTCTGCCCCGTACCTACCCCGACCCGGTCGGGGCCAGCGTCGAGGCCCGCCCCAATCCCCAGGTAGGGCTGACCGTCTCCTAGCCTTCGAAGTAACGCGTCTGCGGAACGTAGTAGGCCTGGTCAGCCGATTGAATCACTCAACACCCAAACCCCTGGGCGCGTCTGCGTCCCGCAACCGCGGGAGCGGTCTCTCCGAGAACGCCTGCGTTGAATACTCAAAACCGTCCACCGTCCAATGGTAGGGCTGACCGTCCCTGGTCAGCCGATCCAAACCACGCGACCCAAAACTACCTCCCCACTTTCCCACCTTCTCACTTTCTAACCTTCCCACATTCTCACATCTGGAATCCCCTTTCCGTCCTTTGCGACCTTAGCGTAAGCAACCCTGACCCTTAGCCGTACGCTCAGGCCCCCAAAAACAGCTCAGCCCCGACACTTGTCGGGGCTGAGATAATCCACTTTACGCTAATTACAAAATCAAGAATCGCTGCGCCCGCGACGCAATGCCCTTACCGCCACCAATGCTACCATCCCAATACCCAAAAGCGCTTGCGCAGATGGTTCGGGAACAACGCTAAACGTTCCATCCGCAGTATCCGTAATGGCTGACCCTAGCGTCCAATTGGATGCAGTTCCGAATCGAGTAAGCCAAGTCGCTTGATCGGCAGATCCAGTAAAGGCCCCGAAATTAAAGGTGGCATAGTTTTTCGTATTTACCGCACCGTCAAGCAGGACAGCCGATGTTCCTTGAACAAGCCCGGGCGCCAGCTCACCAGTTGCTGTGGAAGTGGAAGCTTCGTACGCATTCGTATTGTCAAAGTTATAAAGAGCGGTAACACCGCTCAGTAAAGGTTGATTTGGATTCGTGCTAGTAAATGCCGTGAGTTGCTCCCCACTGTTCGCAAAAGCCAATGAGGCAAAACTTCCGGTTTGTGCTGGAACTGGCGCTGGAGTTGTAGAATTCAACAAACCAGTCTTCGTCCACATCCCTGTAGCTGAGGTTGAATAAAAAGTTGACACAGAACTCACAATTTTTCCGGCTAAAAGTCCGCCTGTGCCAACCGTAAATTTAATCACATTCTCATTACCATCGTTGTCGGTTGCGGTTACGCCACGAAAACCTACAGTTCCGGAGGCGCTGTAGCCGTTATCGGTGAAGTAAATTATTGTACCTGCATCGACATCTTTTAGGGTCGCAAAAGAGAAGGAATCGGCAGGAGAGCCACTAGCTTGAAAAGCAACAATTGCGATGTCACCCGCAGCCAAAGTTGCCGCATTTGTTTGCCCAAGGCCAACTAGGCCGAGGAGTGCGATAAGATTTAGTATTTTTTTCATTTTGTTTTTTTCCAATCTTTTTTTCTATGTTTATTTCTGGGTTAAAGTTTTTCCGAACGCTTTAAATAAACACCACACCCCCCAAATTTCCTAGTTACGATTGTGTGACAATTCAGAAAAATCAGTCCTTCAGCATCAATGATTTACGCAGATTGCCCCCTTTTCGTCACAATCTCGCCCAATTTCCAACAATCCAAAATCAAAAATAAAACATCCAAAATCGCCCGACCCTCACCCCTCACGCCTCAAAACCACCTTCTCACTTTCTAACCTTCGCACATTTTCACCATCTCATTTTCGCACTTTCCCGCATTCCCACATTCTTGGGAATGTCATACCCAACCCTAAAACCCACCTGCGCTGTCACCCCCAACACACACGCACCCACATTTCGACATTATGCATAAAGCCATAATGTTCCTCCGCACCGCTTGCACCCCTGATACTCAAGACCCACACACCAGGGCACGCCTGCGTTGAATCCTGTACGCCCAACCACCCAGCTAGGCGGCCTCGGAGATGCCGCCACTACCTAAGCTTTCAACTGCAAATAATTAAAAATTCAAAATTAAACATCCGAAATCAAACATCTCTCCCCCCCCCAACACACGCACCCACATTTCGACATTATGCATAAAGCCATAATGCTCCTCCGCACCGCTTGCACCCCTGATACTCAAGACCCACACATCAGGGCACGTCTGCGCTGAATACTGTATGCCCAATCGCCCAGCTAGGCGGCCCCGGAGATGCCGCCACTACCTAAGCTTTCAACTACGAATAATTAAAAATTCAAAATTAAACATCCAAAATCAAACATCCCCCCCGCCCGCTCGGGGCCCCCGTCTCTACCCCGCTTGACCTCCTACCCATTGATCTTAGATTCAACTTATGGATTCGTCCGCTCTGGCCGCTACCGTCCTCGTGAACCCTGAAATCCTTGGCGGTATCCCATGCTTTGCTGGCACCCGTGTCCCCGTCCAGGCACTGCTCGATCATTTGGAGAAAAATGCCACTTTGGACCAGTTTCTCGAAGGGTTTCCCTCTGTGACTCGTCAGCAGGCGATCTCCTACCTCGAGCTCTCTAAAAATCATCTGCTCGAATGCGTGTCCTCTTAGACGAGTGTGTTCACGCTGGGTTGAAAAAGGCCCTACCCACCCACAACATCCTCACGGTATCGGACATGGGCTGGAACGGAATTACCAACGGTCGACTCCTCCAGCTCATCTCAGGCCAGTTTGATCTTTTCCTCACGGTCGACACCAAGATGCCGCATCAACAAAACCTGAAAGGCTTGTCCTTCGCCATTTTCTTTCTTGCGATTGCTGACAACAACTTCTCCTCCTACACCCCTCTAGTTCCCTTGCTCGAAAGGAACATTCCCTCCGCCCTCCCGGGACAAATCATCCATATTCCCTAATTTTCCTTCCTATCTTCTCATCTTCGTACCTTTGCACCCCTACTGCCTCAAAACCACCGTCTCACTTTCTAACCTTCGCACATTCTCACATCTGAAATCTCTTCGCGTTCCGCGTCTCCGCTGAATTCTGTGTGCCCAATCGCCCAGCTAGGCGGCCTCGGAGATGCCGCCACTACCTAAGCTTTCAACTACGAATAATTAAAAATTCAAAATTAAACATCCAAAATCGCCCGGCCCTCTCCCCTCACGCATCAAAACCACCTTCTCACTTTCTACCTTCGCACATTCTCACATCTGAAATCTCAGTTAAATGATTCTCGATTAGCTCCGGTCAATAGTTTAAAGCCTTCACTCCTCTTTTTATGCGCCCACTCCTTTTTCTCATTCTCCTACTTACCTCCACCCTCTTTGCCCAACCCAAGCTCGAATCCCTCAGCTCCATCCCCTCCGCCACCCTCGACTCGCTTAACGACACCGCAGGTAGCTTCGGCTCTGGTGCCACCTACGACCCCAATATTAAAACCCTCTACCTCACCACCGACCGTGGCCCCGGCGACGGCAACATCGACTTCTCTCCCCGCCTCTACTCCATACCCCTCCCACCAGACGAAAAAAATATCGCCTTTGCCATCCAATCCCACCTTTCCGCCCACCTCTACAAAGATTCCGACGGCAAACCCTTTACTGGCCTCATCCCCAACTCCTCCGATCCCGAACCTCGAATGAAAGATGGTCGTCGCTGCCTCGACCCCGAAGGCCTCGCTCTCATGGAGGACGGGAACCTCCTCCTCTGCGAAGAGTACATGCCCTCAATCCTCCAATTTAAACCCGACGGCACGTTCATGGCTCGGCTCATCCCCCCCGAAAATTATTTTCCCCGTAACCCCACCACTTCCGAAATCGATTTCCGTGAATCTGCCAACCGCCAGGAAGGACGCGAAGATAATCGCGGTTTCGAAGGCATCGCCCTCTCCCCCAACGGCAAAACTCTCTACGCCATCCTCCAATCCGCTCTCACCCAAGACGGAGGCAAAGACGCTGGTGCCACTCGCCTCCTAGTCTTCGACGCCTTTTCAGGAACCCCCAAATCCGAATACGCCGTCCGCTTTACCGATCCCTCTTCGCTCCCCGAAGGTGGCAAAAAGCTGAAAACCAAAAACCTCGTTTTCTCCGATCTCCTCTGCCTCCCCGATGGTCGCCTTCTCGCCCTCGAACGCGATAACCGCGGCCAAGACGGCTCGACAAAACCCAAAGCCGCGATCTTTAAATCCGTCTGTGTCCTCGACCTGACCAGCGCCACCGATCTCTTCTCCCTTCCCGATAAGCCCTACTCGCTCCGCAAGACCGATCCTAAATTCAAACCCCTCAATGCCACTCAACCGATCGAATACGTGAAAAAGAACCTGCTTTTCGACTTTCGCGATCTCGATCTCCCTTCTCAAGGCCTCGCCTGGGATCAAATACCCGAAAAGTGGGAAGGCCTAGCCCTCCTCTCCCTCGATCGCCTCCTTCTTCTCTCCGACAACGATTTTCTTACCCCCGAACTCACTATCAATGGAAAAAAAATCCCCTTCCCAAAATGTCAACTCCCCACTCCCACCTGGCTCTTCACCATCAAACTTCGCTGACCATCCCCACACCCACTGGCGATTTTTCAATCTTCCCAAGCCAAGTCCGCTACGTTTTGCTCGGAATCACACTCTAACCTCTCCAATACAAAATCCACCCACGCCGGCCGTTTTTTCTACCTTCGCTTACACTAAAACAGTGCCTCCGCTAGGGCTCTGACTTAGGCCCCTTCCCTCCCCACAAAATGCGCGCCTGCCTTTCAAAGATAATCGACCGCTCACATCCAGAATATTGCCTCGGCTAGGGCTCGAACCTAGGACCCGGTGATTAAGAGTCACCTGCTCTACCAACTGAGCTACCGAGGCGTAAGCCAAATACCATATCGCCCCCGCCCCACCTCGGCAATTCCAGACCGCCTCAGATTTTCTTCGGTTCCACTCCCTCATCTCCCGCCAAAATTAACGCCACCGCCACCAATCCCAAATGAATCCCAATATCCGCCACCGTCGAATGCCCCCCAATCAACATCTGCCCAAAAGCCAAAGAAATATAAAGGAACCCCGCTAAAACCAATGGCACCCGATTCCTTCCCGCCACCAAAATCCCCGCCCCCAACAATATCTCGGCATAGGGCAAGCCACCGACAAACAACTTCACCGACCAAATCGGAGGGAAAGGACGCTCCAGAAACGGTTGCATCAGCGCCGGCATGACCTGCGCATAAAACTGAGAAAAACTCAATCCGTTCGGTCCATTGAATTTTCCCAGTCCCGCCGTTAAAAATCGCAACCCCAGAAATAACTGCAGAAGAAGAAATGCCCAGTCCCGACTTCCCCACCGAATCCAAAATGGCCGCGCGTCCAACGGATCCATCCTCATCCCTTTTTCCCCAATCGAAACTCCCGATGCGCCGCACGCACCGCCTTAGATCCCGCCTCTTCATCCACCACCACCGTAATCTTGATCTCACTCGTGCTGATCATCTGAATATTCACGCGCGCCGCCGCCAATGCCCGAAAAAGTTGAGCCGCCACCCCAGTGTGGCTGCGCATCCCAATCCCCACCACCGACAACTTCGCCACCCCCTCTTTAAATAAAATCTGCCGCGCCCCGCCCGAGCGTACAAAAGGCTCAAGAAATTTCCGCACCTTCGCTAACTCCTCTCGCGGCAAGGTAAAGGTAATATCGGTTTGCGCTTTTCCTTGGCGCCCTCCCATCGGTAGCGAAATATTCTGCACAATCATGTCCACATTGATCCCCGCCTTGGCAATGCCCGTGAAAAGTTTTGCCGCCACCCCAGGCCGATCCGCTACCCCCACCAACGTCACCTTCGCTTGGCTTTTTTCTAAACTCACCCCACGTACCACCACCCGCTCCATCGATTTTGCCTCTTCTTTAACCATAGTTCCTCTCGCACGATTGAAACTCGACCGGACCTCAAAGACCACCCCGAACTTCTTCGCAAACTCCACCGATCGCGCTTGCATCACTTTCGCCCCTGTACTCGCCAACTCCAGCATCTCGTCATAAGAAATCTCCGCAATCTTGCGCGCCTTCGGTTCGGTTCTTGGATCCGCTGTGTAGACCCCATCCACATCCGTATAAATCTCACACCGCTTGGCCTTCAGGACCGCCGCCAATGCAATTGCCGTCAAATCGGATCCTCCCCGCCCCAGCGTGGTCACTTGTCCCTCCATCGTCTGCCCCTGAAATCCAGCCACAATCACCACCCGCCCCAAACGAAGATGCGCCTCCACCGCCTTCGGGCTGACATTAGCAATCCGCGCTTTCATATGGGTGCCGTCCGTCACAATCCCCGCTTGCGCTCCCGTCATCGCCACCGCCGCAATTCCACGGGCCTGCAAAGCAATCGCTAAAAGCGCAGTTGTCGTTTGCTCCCCCGTAGCCATCAAAAGGTCCATCTCCCTCTCACTCGGCTCCGCATGTAAACCCCTAGCCATTTTTAAAAGCCCGTCCGTCACCCCACTCATCGCCGAAACTACCACCACAAGCCGATCCCCCTTTCGGCGCGACTCGGCCACTCGGTCCGCCACTTTCTGAATTCTTTCCAAATTGGCCACCGAACTTCCCCCATACTTTTGCACTAGAAATGCCATCTTTTTACTTTGCCACCCGCTTTCCCCATACCAAATCCAAAAATTTCACCTTCCCCAACTCCTCGCTCACCATCCTAGACTTTCACGCCCTCCTTTTTTCATCTACGGTTTACTGATGTCCGACCTGCGCTCCCAAACCCTTGCCACCTTCTCTTCTGGCTCCACCTCTTACCATTTTCAAAGCCTCCCCAAACTCGGCCAACAACTAACTCTCAACCTCTCCCGCCTTCCTATCTCTCTGCGCATCGTCCTCGAATCTGTTCTTCGCCATTGCGACGGCTTTTCTGCTCGCCCCCGCGACGTCGAAAATCTTGCCCGCTGGAATGCAAAGAAACCTGCCTCGGAAGAAATTCCCTTCACCGTCGCGCGCATCGTTCTGCAAGACTTCACTGGCGTACCCCTTCTCGTCGATCTTGCCGCTATGCGCGATGCCGTCGCTCGGCTCAAAAAAGATCCGCAACTCATCGAACCCCTCGTCCCCGTCGATCTCGTCGTCGATCACTCCGTCCAAGTCGACGTCAACGGGACCAAACAAGCTTTCATGCTGAACATGCAGTACGAATTTAAACGCAACCGCGAACGCTACGAATTCCTTAAGTGGGGCCAGCAAGCTTTCCAGACCTTCGGCGTCGTTCCCCCAGGCATCGGTATCGTTCACCAAGTTAATCTCGAGTACCTCGCTCGTGGCGTTTTTACCAAAAAACAAACCGACGGTTCCCTCCTCGCTTACCCCGACTCTCTCGTCGGCACCGATTCCCACACCACCATGATTAACGGTCTCGGCATCGTGGGTTGGGGCGTCGGCGGAATCGAAGCCGAAGCGGGAATGCTCGGTCAGCCTCTCACCTTCCTCACCCCTGAAGTCGTCGGCGTCTACCTAACTGGCGAACTCCCTCCCGCTGCCACCGCCACCGACCTTGCCCTCACCCTCACCCAGATTCTTCGCCAGCACAAAGTCGTTGGTAAGTTTGTCGAATTCTATGGCCCTGGTTCCGCTAAACTCACCCTTCCTGATCGTGCCACCATCGCCAACATGGCCCCCGAATACGGAGCCACCATGGGCTACTTCCCCGTCGATCAAGAAACTCTCGCCTACCTCCAGGGTACCGGACGTCCTCAAGAACTCGTCCAACTCGTCGAAGACTACTATCGCGCCCAAAACCTTTTCGGCATCGCCACCAAAAAAGACGCCATCGACTTCTCCTCCCTTGTCGAACTGGATCTCGCCACCATTCGTCCAAGCGTGGCAGGCCCCAAACGCCCCCAAGACCGCATCGAAATTCCTTCTCTTCAGTCCACCTTCCTCGGTCTCCTAGCCAAGCCCATAGCTGAAGGCGGCTACGGCAAAGATCGCCACCAGTGTGCCCAGTCAGCCCAGATCTACCTCTCTATCGACGAACAGGAAATGATCTCCGATCGACCTACTCCAGATCCTCTTCCCAAAGTTTCACAATCAAAAAACCAAACTCCCGTCTCAGCCACGCTTCATAACGGATCGGTTGTCATCGCCGCCATCACCTCCTGCACCAATACCTCCAACCCCTCCGTCATGCTCGCCGCAGGACTCCTAGCCAAAAAAGCGGTCCAACGCGGACTGACCGTCTCCGACACCATCAAGGCCTCTCTAGCCCCAGGCTCCCGTGTTGTTTCCGACTACCTCGACGCCACCGGCCTTCAACCTTACCTCGATCAACTCGGTTTCAATCTCGTAGGCTATGGCTGCACCACCTGCATCGGTAACTCAGGCCCACTTCCCGCCCCAATCGAAAAAGCAGTCCTCGACCACGATCTCATCACCGCCAGCGTGCTTTCTGGGAATCGCAACTTTGAGGCCCGCGTTCACTCTTCCGTCAAAGCCAACTTTCTTATGTCTCCGCCTCTCGTGGTCGCCTTCGCCCTCGCTGGGCGCGTCGATATCGATCTCTCAAAAGACCCGCTTGGCCAAGGTCACGACGGCAAACCCGTCTACCTACGCGATCTCTGGCCCACCCGCGAGGAAATCGCGCAGGCTATGAAATCCGCTCTTAAGCCCGAAGTCTTTCGCCGCCTCTATCGCGATTTCTCTGAGCAAAATCCCGCCTGGAACGAAATTCCCAGTACCCCCGGCCAAACCTACGCTTGGGACCGCAAGAGTACCTACATTCAAGAACCCCCTTTCTTTGCTAACTTCACTCTCCAACCGATTCCCGTTCCCGCTGTCACCCAAGCCCGCTGCTTAGGTATTTTCGGCGACTCCGTCACCACCGACCACATCTCCCCCGCAGGCAACATCAAGAAGACCTCCCCTGCAGGGTCCTACCTCATCGAGCACTCCGTTCCTGTGGAAGACTTTAACAGCTACGGCGCTCGTCGAGGAAACGACCAAGTCATGACCCGCGGAACTTTCGCTAACGTCCGAATTAAAAATCTCATGATTCCAGGAGTCGAAGGGGGCACCACCCTTGACCTGCTCAACCCTCAACGCCCGCAAATCTCCATCTACGAAGCCGCTCAAAAATACCAAAATGCCAAAATTCCCCTGATGGTTCTCGCTGGGAAAGAGTACGGCACGGGCAGTTCCCGCGATTGGGCCGCCAAGGGCACCCGCCTCTTAGGCGTCCGCGCAGTCATCGCCGAAAGCTTCGAGCGCATCCACCGCTCCAATCTAGTCGGAATGGGCGTTCTTCCTTGCACTTTCCCCGAGGGCGTCACCGCTCAAACCCTAAAACTCAACGGTACGGAAACTTTTTCGATCGAAGGACTAAGCCAACCCCCCAAACCCCAAGAGAAACTTACCCTACGAATTCAACGGGAAAACGGCTCAACCGAAACAACCCCAATTCTCAGCCGACTCGATACCCCCATCGAAGTTGAGTACTACCTTCACGGAGGCATTCTTCCCTTCGTCCTCCGCCAACTTCTTTCCCGCTAGACGCTAGATTTTTGCGAGGATTTTCTTCTCAAGCTTTACGATATCCGCAGAAAACAAACGAATCCCTTCCGCCAACTTCTCCGTCGCCATCGCATCCTCGTTCAGCAAGAAGCGGAAACTCTTCTCATCCAACGGCAGCTTCTCTATCGAATCCTTCTTGGCCTCCGCCATATCTAACTTCTGTACCACCGCCACACTCGAACTCTGTAACTCACCCAGCAAGTTTGGACTGATCGTCAACAGATCACATCCCGCCAACTCCAGAATCTGCCCCATATTCCGAAAGCTCGCCCCCATCACCTGTGTGGCATATCCAAATTTCTTGTAGTACGCATAGATCTGCTTCACCGATTTTACCCCAGGATCCTCCGCACCCACATACTCCTTCCCCGTGCTTTTCTTATACCAGTCGTAAATCCGCCCCACAAAAGGAGAAATCAACCGTGCCCCCGCCTCCGCACAGGCCACCGCTTGCGGAAGCGAAAACATCAAAGTCAAATTACACTGGATCCCCTCCTTCTGAACAATCTTCGCCGCCTGCGCTCCCTCCCAAGTCGCCGCAATCTTGATCAATATCCTCTCCCGATCAATCCCCGCCGCCCGATAAATCTCAATCAAGTGCCGCGCCTTCTCCACCGTCGCCTGCACATCAAACGAGAGCCGCGCGTCCACCTCAGTCGAAACTCGCCCCGGCACAATTTTTAAAATCTCCCGCCCAAAAAGAGTCAAAAGTTGATCGATAATCGCACGCGCGCGCACCTCTTTCGATCCAACTCCACCCTTGCCATCCGCCACCGCCTTTTCCAGCAATCCTTGGTACGCAGGCATCTCTACCGCCTTCTCGATCAACGTCGGATTCGTCGTTGCATCCTGCGGAGCATACGCCTTCATCGAGGCAAAATCCCCTGTGTCCGCCACCACCGTGGTGAACTTCTTTAACTGGTCTAAAGCATTTGTGCTCATCGTCTTTTATTCTCCTAAATGTTCCTGTAAAAGAGGCTGCAACCTCTCTTCAACCTTATGAATCCTATCGATTTCGTCCGCTTCGACAAGCAGTCGTATCAGATTTTCTGTCCCCGAGTACCGCAGAAGAATCCGCCCCTTCTGCCCCAGAAATTTCTCCATCTCCGCCACCGCACCAGCCAAAACCGGAATCGTCTCCCACGGCACCTTCTGCCTTACCCTCACATAACTCAACTTTTGCGGATATTTTTTCATCCCTCTTCGCATCTGTGCTAGCCGCAACTTCTTCCTTTGCACCAAATCCAAAATCTTCAAGGCCGAGAGCAGTCCATCCCCCGCAGGCGATACATCGTGAAAAAGCAGATGCCCCGACTGCTCTCCCCCCAAACAAAAACCACCCGCCCGCATTGCCCTCGCCACATACCGATCTCCCACCGGCGTCCTGAGCACTTTCCCGCCCTGTGACTCGACCGCTTCGTCTAATCCCATATTAGTCATCACTGTCACCACCACCGTGTTTCCTGACAACTTGCCTCTTTCCAGTGCATCCAAAGCCGCCATCGCAATCACCTCATCTCCATCCACCCTCTCCCCCTCCTCATCGACCAAAACCATCCGATCCGCATCCCCATCATGAGCCAAACCAATCCAACCCGGTTTTTTCTGAATCACTTCTACCAGCTTCTCGGGATGTTCAGATCCACAACTTTCGTTGATATTTTTCCCATCCGGCTTTCCCGCAATTACGTCCACCTCCGCCCCCAACCCGCGTAAGATAGTCGGAGTCGTAAACCAAGCCGCTCCATTCGCCGCATCCACCACAATCTTTAATCCCGCTAACGAAAAATCCGCAGGAAACCCTTTTCGCAACCGATTCCCATACCCCTCCAACGCCCACCGTGCACAGGAAAAATCCATCTTCGGTGTTATCTCTGTGATCAAGGGTGGATGTTTCTCATCCAGACACGCTTCAATCGCTCCCTCCTCCTCATCCGTCAACTTCGCCCCATCTGCCCCACAAAACTTCAGCCCGTTATCACCCACCGGATTATGGGAGGCACTCAAAATAGCCCCGCCACACGCTCCCTTCTCCTCCACCAACATCCCAACCGCCCCACTCGGAATCACCCCCAAGACCTCTGGAACTAAACCCGCCGCGCGTAACCCAGAAACCAGCGCCGCTTCCAGTATCGGACCCGAACCACGCGTATCCCGCGCTACTAAAATTTTCCCGCCAGCCGACTTTTTAGAAAAATACTTCCCCGCCGCCCATCCCATCGCCGCCACAAATTCAGGTGTCATCGGCACCTGCCCCACTTTCCCACGAATCCCATCCGTCCCAAACCACCTCCGCACCCGTCCCCCCTCTCCCATTAACGCACTCCCGCCCGCATCCCCGCCACAATCACCCCCAACCCGCCCCAGGCAATCACTGCCAACCCCAAACAGATCGCCGCCCGCACCAACCTCCTTCCAAGAGCTCTAGGTCCTGCCGAGGGACGCAAAAAACCTCGCGCTAACCCACCCACCCAAGAGACCCCCTCCCCACCGGCCACCAGAATCTCCGTCAGCTTTTGCCGTAACGCATCAATCTCCAAGGGCCTCTCCATCGTCCCACGACGACACAAAGTAATCTGACCCGACTCCTCCGAAAGAACTAAAATTACCGCATCACTTTCTTCACTCAAACCCAACGCCGCCCGATGCCGCAACCCCAACACCCGACTCATCCCTTGCTGGCTTACCGGCAAGATACAGCCCGCCGCCACCAGTCGGTCGCCCCTCAAAATCACCGCCCCATCGTGCAACGGGGTTTGGTTAAAAAATACCGTCGCCAGCAGCTCCTCCGAAACAGTTCCTTGTACAGGCACGCCCGAATCCATCACCCCCTGAGCAAGATCCGACTGCTCAAAAACAATCAGCGCCCCATACTTCCGTTCTCGGAGTGCTTCGATCGCTTTAATTACCTCTTCAATGACGAACGATTGCCGCTCCGCATGAATCGAAAATCCACCCGCCCGTCCGATCTCCGCTAAAGCCCGCCGAATCTCGGGCTGAAACAAAATCAAAAAGGCCAACACCAAAACCGAAACAAACGCCTGCAGAAGAAAACTCAACACCCGTAACTCCAAAAACCTTGAGGCCACCAGAGCAACGACGAAAACCAGCAGAAACCCGCTCAACACCTTCGCCCCCTGCGTCCTCCTCAGAAGCTTGTACCCATAATAAAAAACCGCCGTTAAAATCAGAATCTCCAACGCCCCTTGCCAGCGCAAGTCACGGTATGGTTCCAGCCAGCTAACGGGCACGATCATAGAGTGAGAAGACCAGAAACAGTCCCCCCTGTCGATGCGTAGAATTAACGATCAGCCCTTTTCTTTAACTCCAATCGATCCAACTCTTCCCCCTTCGGTCCGAGCGATCGCACCGTAACTCCATCCGCACGAAGCTGAACCACATTCACATAGTCCGACTGGCAAAAAGCCTTACTCAACTTCTTCGACTCCGGGCACTCCTGAGGACGCGCCTCCACCCCCAAAGCCCCATTCCCCAGAAAAGGAATCTTCCGCCCTGCCTTGCCCTCCGTCTCCACCCTTTGCAGATTATGCTCATGATGGTTGAAAACCGCCGTCACCTCAGATGCCTCCAGCACTGGTACCCACTCCTCGCGCGACTGCACGATCTCCTTCTGCTCTCTCCATGAGCGAAACGAGGGGAACGCAGGCACATGCCAAGAGGCAAAGACCCACGGAACCGATTTCCGCATTTCTAGATTTTTCTTCAACCACCCCGTCTGAGACGGAATCGGCAGAACATGCCCCGAATCCATCAGTAGAAGGGAAAGATAATCCCCGAAATCCAACGCCACTGGCTCCTCCTTTCGATAGAGCCCGCCAAATAAAGCGTAGAAAAAGGGTGCTCTCTCTTTCATCTGCGCAAAAGTGGCCCCCTCCTGCACATACCCACCCCTCACCTCGTGATTTCCGATTCCTGCCACAAAAGGAATGATCCGCCCGTCCGGAGCACGCGCCACTTCGCTCCACTGCTCCCAAAACTTAATCTCCCTGACCACATCATGCCCGTCCCCATACGCCAGATCTCCGCCCACACTCATAAATAGAGGATCCTGCTCTGATCCCACCCTCATGATTTGAGCCGAAGATTCCATGACATCAACATCTCCCCCCTCGACAAATACCACCGGTTTTCCCAGTTGATCCGGAGCCGATCGGAATTTTCGAACCGGGGCCTCCCCGATCTGAAAAAGGTAATCTGTGTCTGGTTTCAAATCGTGCCATCGAGCTCCGACCAACCCCCAGCGAGCCATCCCCAGTTTTTCAGGATCAGGAAAATCAGTCGAGCTAGTCTTCAACGTCTTCCAATCAGCCGCCTGGACTTCTTTCCACTTCACTACCTCCCCTTTTCCCTTTTCCGGTCGATCCCCCAACCCAGGACCCCGCAACCACTGGGCCGTCATCGTCGTACACGGATCACCCTCCCACGTAAGAAGCAATGTTTTGGGAACTTCCTCAGCTTGAAGCAGGCGAGAGAGAAACAAGAGACCGAAAATGAGGTACGAACGTTTCATTCATTCTTTCTAGAGCAAGAAACAAAAAAACCAATTTTCTAGCGCAACATTTCTGTGACACATCTCCCTTACCCCCTACTCCCTCTCCCCCACCTAGGTTTGGGCACCTCAATATCCTTCACCGCCAATTTCACCCGATCCGGCCCCAACACCTCCCGCAACTTCCCCAGTACCTCCAGCGTTGGCCTTAACCGCATCTGCGTTCCCGCTTCCAATAACACCATCTTCCCCTCCACTTCCAACTCCAACCGCACCGGCACATCCCCCGCCTGACCCGCCACAATTTCCTTCACCCGCGCCATCTTTTCCCCCGCCAAATCCTCACGCGTCGGCACCAAATGCACATGGGTCACCCACTTTCCCACCGCCGCTTCTAAGGTCACACACTCCGACGTCCGCAACCGTACCCGCTCTTCCGCATCCGTATCCACAGATCCGCCCACCACCAAAGGAGTCCCAATCTTTAACGCCATCCCCGCTTCCCTATACAAATCAGGAAAAATCATCACCTCCATCCGTCCCGTCTTGTCTTCCAACATCACGCGCGCATACGGTTTCTTATCCTTCTGCGTCAACCTTACCTCCATCGCCGTCACCACCCCCGCCATTCTAGCTACAGTACCGCTCTGCATCTCATCTGGCTCGCCCAAGTTCAGGGTCCGAAACGCTCGCAAATCCGCCTCAAATTCATCCGCGGGATGACCCGTCACATAAAAACCCAGCAGCTCCTTCTCCGCCGTCAACTTGTCCCTCTTCGACCAATCCGCAAAATCCGGTGGAGCCATCTCCCCACTCTTCGTCGCATTCGGCGAGGCTTCCTCCATTAATCCAAAGAGTGTTCCTTGTCCCCTTTCCTTATCCCTCGAAACAGATCCCGCTAAAGCCAGTGCCGTTTCCACCTTCGAAGCTAACCACGCCCGATTTCCATTCAGCCCATCAAATGCCCCACATCGAATCAAACTTTCCACCGCCTTTTTGTTGATCGCCTTGTATTCTACCCGCGCACAAAAATCATCGATTGAGACAAAATTCCCACCCTCCTTTCTCGCCACCAAAATCGCCTCAACACACGCCGACCCCACGTTTTTGATCGCCCCCATCCCAAAAAGAATCTTGTTCGGTTGCACCGTGAAGTTCATCTCACTCGTGTTCACATCGGGAGGCAAAATGCGAATCCCCATGTTCTGCGCCTCCGCCACAAAGAGCGCGATTTTATCCGTATTATCAAGCTCATGAGAGAGCAGAGACGCCATGTATTCCGTGGGATAGTTCGCCTTTAAATAAGCTGTCTGACACGACAAGACCGCATAGGCCGCACTATGACTTTTATTAAACCCGTAGCCTGCGAATTTCTCCAATAATTCAAAAATTCGCAATGCCTGAGATCGCGGAATCTCATTCACCTTCGCGCAACCCAAAACAAAGGTTTCCCTCTGCTTCGCCATCTCTTCCGCCTTCTTCTTCCCCATCGCCCGACGAAGCAGATCCGCTTGCCCTAAACTGTATCCCGCCAAAACCCGCGCCGCCGCCATCACCTGCTCCTGATAAATCAGTACCCCAAACGTCTCTGCACTGATCTTCTCCAGCAAGGGATGCTCATAGGTAAACTGGGTTTTTCCCCGCTTCCGCTTCACATACTCATCAATTAAATCCATCGGGCCAGGCCGATAGAGCGCAATCAATGCGATCAAATCCCCAATCCCCTTTAAATCGAATATCGCACACGTTCGCCGCATCCCTGGCGACTCCACTTGAAACACCCCCACATTCTCCGCTCGATTGAGCAACGCGTACGTCTTGGGATCATCCAAAGGAATCTCTTCGGGCGTCATCTTCTTTCCCGTGGTTTTTTCCATCAATGCCAAGCAGTCCTGAATCACCGTCAGGGTTTTCAATCCCAGAAAATCCATCTTCAGTAGGCCAATCTCTCCCACCGCATTCATCGAAAATTGCGTCATGACCGCCCCCGTATCGTCCCGCGTTAACGGCAAGTAGTCGGTCAGATCACGATCCGCAATCACCACCCCCGCCGCATGGGTCCCGCTCTGTCGCACCATCCCCTCCAGCTGAAGAGCCGCCTCAATCACCGGCTTGACCGACTCCTCTTGCGCCATATTCCGCAGTTCGGGAACCTGCTTCAAGGCATCCGTTAATTTAGCCCCTGGAACCTTTGGAATCAGATCCGCAATTCGTGAGGTCTCCCCAAAACCCATTCCCATCACCCGCCCCACATCCCGTACTGCCATCTTCGCTCCCATCGTGCCGAAAGTAATGATCTGCGCTACCGCCCGCTCTCCATACTTATTCCGCACATAAGCAATCACCTCCTCCCGCCGATCAGGACAAAAGTCCACATCGATGTCGGGAGGCGAAATCCGCTCTGGATTTAGAAACCGCTCAAAGAGCAGTCCGTACCGAATCGGACACAAATCGGTAATCCGCAATACATAGGAGACCAAACTCCCGGCCGCACTCCCGCGTCCTGGCCCCACTGGAATTCCCTTCTTTTTCGCATAATCGATAAAATCCCAAACGATGAGAAAGTAACTTATGAACCCCGTCTTCTCGATTACCCCCATTTCAAACTCCAAGCGCTCCTTGAGTTCGGCATCCGTGCCTGCCCTCTCCCCATACCGTGTCACCAGTCCTTCTTGGCACAATTTTCGAAAATAAGCCTCTCGCGTCATTCCCGCAGGCACCTCAAAGGCAGGAAATTTGTTTCCTCCTAACGGCAGTTCCAAATCGCAACGCGAGGCAACTCCCGCTGCATTTTCATACGCTTCAGGAAATTCCGCAAAGAGCGCCGCCATCGCCTCACTGTCTTTTAAATAGAACTCAGGCCCATGGGGCTTCATCGCTCGATTGGGGTCATTGATTCTCCCATTCGTCTGGATGCAGACCAGAATCTCTTGGGTAATCGCCTGCTCCTTCCTCACATAGTGCACATCATTCGCCGCCACTAAGGGGGTCTTCGTCTCTTTCCCTAAAATACGATAAAACTCTCGAATCTTTGCCTGGTCCTCAATTCCATGCTGATGAATCTCCAAAAGGAAATCCCCTGGCGCGAAGATCTCACGGTACTCGCCCAATATTTTTCGCGCCTCCGCTTCCTTCCCACCCAAGAAGGCTGCAGCGATCTCTCCCTTCAGGCACGCACTTGTCCCGATTAATCCCGAGGCATGTTTGGCGAGAAGAGCCCGATCGATCCTTGGCTTATAATAGACACTTTCCAAATGGGCCGCCGTTACCAGATGAATCAGATTCCGATATCCCTCCAGATTCCGGGCAAGGAGCAGGAGATGATAGTTCGCATCTTTTCCTCCTGGGGCCGCTTTCTTCTCAAACCGGTCTCCTGGTGCGATGTAGACCTCGCACCCCACGATCGGCTTAATTCCCTCCTTCTTTGCCTCCTGATAAAACTCCAGCGCCCCATAAAGATTTCCATGATCAGTCAGCGCCAGTGCGGGTTGACCCAACTCCTTCGCACGCCCCACCAGCTCAGGAATACGACATGCCCCATCCAACAGGGAGTATTCCGAATGGCAGTGCAGATGGACAAATGGCTTAGCCATAATTTATTAATCTGATTCGTCCCCAGCCATCTTCCAGCCAATTCCACGCCCCCCTTTTCTGTATTGTGTAAAATTGACTGCAATCCCTGACAAGTATACCCAGTGCTACTCTCTCACCGTCCAAGAATCCACTAAACCAATCTTGCTGCAAAAAAACAAAAACCCTTCGGACGAGTAATCACTCTCGTCCGAAGGGTTTTGTTTAAGAGTCTTGTTCTAAATAATCTTTAGAAGCTGTAGACAACTTCCGCACCAGCGTAGTAGGCCGGTCCACCGGACTGCGAACCATTCTGGTAACCGTTTGCGGTGTTGTAGATATTGCTTCCCCAATCCATGCGGTACTCTGCACGGATGAGGAGATTATCGATCACATTAAAACCAGCTGTGAGGGTATACTCCCAGAGGTTATTTCCCGTCACATGATTCCAGGATGTGCTGGTTTGTCCTTGATTGCCAAAAGCGTAGCTGTTGTTCGAACCGAGGTATTCACCACGGCTGCAAAGTGAGAACCAGTCGTTAAACTGGTACTTCGCATAGGCGCCCGCACCATACCAGCAGGAATTTATGTTCGTATCCCCAGTTACACCGCCCGCCGACCCAGAACCCGAAGTGTTTCCTAGAAGGGCGTTAAAGGCCAAGAGCAGTTTGTCGTTGGCAAACTTCGGTGCCCAGTTACCCCAAGTGTTATAGATCACAGTGTAAGCAGATACATTCGCTGTTACCGCACTCGATGTGAAGTTGCTGTTTTGTGTTGAGGAGACAGAGGTGTTGTTGTCGTTGCCAGTGCTGTACTGGAAGTTGTTGCTCCAGTTCGCATTGCCGCCAGGGGCAGTCACGTTCAACGCTGCGAGCAACG
>CANIEM010000029.1 GCA_947466515.1 Verrucomicrobia subdivision 6 bacterium
CCCCAACCCGCTTCAGAATAAAGGCCGGGGATACGTCCCATCCGCTACCAGTCCCGCCAAATAATTCGCAACCAGTTTCTTATCCTCAGGATACGTCATCCCCGCCCACTTATCCCCGGTAGGGAGCACACGCACCCGCGCCCTCTTCTCCTTAATCCACCCCCCAACCGCATTCGGAATCAGATATTCTGATTTCTCCGAACTCCCCTCCTTTGTCAAAAACCTCTCAAAGCCATCCTGCAATAACGGAAATATCGAAGCGTTAAAACCCCAGCAGTTCATCGAGACCGGATCCTCCCCCGTAAATTTACCCACCAACTCGCTATGCGATTTCCCAACTACTTTCCCACCCTCTTTTCTTAAATCAAAAAACTCCTCCACCCCCACCAAAAATCCATCCGCATCCCGCTGGCATACCCCCCGCGTCACCGTCCCGTGATCCGACAAGGTCTGGTCCAAACGAAAACCCGCCATCGCAAAATTTCCCTGCCCCTGCTCCGAAGGCGCCGTCAGATGGCCCTGCAATAATCGATACGCCTCCCGTCCGTAGAAATCATCCGCATTAATCGCCACAAAGCCCCCCTCAATCACCTTTTTCGCTGCTAAAATAGCTTGCCCCGTTCCCCACGGCTTTTTTCGCCCAACTGGAACCGAAAATCCCGCGGGCAGATCCTCGATCTCTTGAAATGCATAATCAACCGCCAGCTTTCCCTCATATCGTTTCCCGATCGCTTTACGAAAATCAACCTCAAGACTTTTGCGGATCAGAAAAACTACCCTCTCAAACCCAGCCTGCTTCGCATCGAAGACCGCATAGTCCAAGAGCACCTCTCCTGCCGGCCCCACTGGATCCAACTGCTTCAACCCTCCATATCGACTACCCATCCCAGCCGCCATCACCAAAAGAGACGTCCCCGAATGTTTCATCGAATCAACTTACCGAAAATCAGAATCCCCTTCAAACCCGAATCAATTACCCTACAAGCCAATCTCGTCTAGATATTCCGCCAAACCCTTTTCCCAAGACGGGATTTTTCGGCCGATGATTATCTCCGTCTCTCCTATCTCCAACGGGGAAAAAGCAGGACGAGGAGTTTTTAACCCAGCCATTTGCTCCATCGGTACCTCCCGAATCTCCCGACAACGAACTTTCTTGCCTTGATTCCGCATCCGCTCCACCGCCTTCATCGCAAATTCTTTCCATGTCGTCTGCCCCGCCTGAACTCCGTGGGTGATGCCGTGCGCCTTCTTCTCCACCAGATCTAGGATAATCCTCGCCGCTTCTCCCGCGTAAGTGCAAGAACCCACTCTGCCCCCCGCTAATTCCACCACCTCCTTCTCCATCAGAATCGCTGGAAGTTTACTCATGAACGTTGTCCCTCCATGACCAAAAACCCACGCTAAACGCACAATCAAGGACTGCGGATTCGCCAAAAGCACCTGCTTCTCCCCCGCCGCCTTATCTCGCCCATAGCGGGAAAGCGGCGAGGGTGCGTCCCCAGGCAAATACGCCGTCTTTTTTGTCCCGTCAAAAATGTAGTCTGTTCCTAAATGTACAAAACGAACCTGCGCCTTCCCACACTCCTTCGCCCACTCTCGCGGCGCTTCGGTGTGAATCTTCTTACTTCCTGCAGGATCTTCCTCGCACTTTTCTAAACTAGTCCAAGAAGCCGAGTTAATCACCCAATCGGGCTTCCACTGCACGAGGGCTTCCTTCACTCCATCCAGCCGTGTCACATCCAAATCTCGATGAGCCAAAGCCACCACCTCCATCCCCCGCCGCTTCGCCTCCTTCGTCAGATATCTTCCCGTCAACCCGCCGGCTCCCAGAATCAGGACCTTCACCGTCCGCCTATCCCTCAATCGTATTGATTTCGACCGGCTCCACCTGCACCCCTTGCTTCGTGAACCACTGCACCACTTCATCGATCTTTTCGTGCGGACCCGTAAACTCTAAGGCCATGACGAACACATCCCGATCCGCCGAAGCCGACCGCACATTAAATTCCACATCAAACTTTTTGCTCATCAGATAAAGCAAAGGCTTCTTCCCCGTCTCCGGATCGAAGGTCAGCCAGTAGCGGAGACTTGCTCGTTTCGTCGGCATCCCTTTACCCTCCCGCAATCGCAGGCACAATGCTCACCTCATCCCCCGCTTTCAGCGGAGTCTGCTGATTTTGCAAGAAACGAATATCCTCCCCACCCACATAAATATTCACAAACCTCCGCACCTCACCTTGGTCATCGACCAGCCGCTCATAAATCCCAGGAAAAGCCTTTTCCAGATCACCCAGCATCTCGTGCACATCCTTCGATTCCACCTCCACCGTGTCCTTTTGACCCGTCAGAGCACGCAAGGGAGTGGGAATACTAATTGAAATCGGCATACCCTAATCTTTAGACCTTCACCCGGGTCTTGGCGAGTCCAGAGGAAATCAGCGAGTCAAACTCCTTCAAGCTCGGCTTTATTTTGGACGGAGCCGCCAGATGCCCCGTTAGCGCCTCGACCGTTTTTAATCCGTGGCCCGTAATACATAGAACCACCTCTTCGTCTTTCGGTATCTTGCCCGTCGCCACCAGTTTCTTGGCACACGCCACCGTCACGCCACCAGCCGTCTCCGCAAAGATACCCTCCGTTTCCGCGAGTAACTGCACCCCCGCAATAATCTCCTCGTCCGTGGCATCTTCCGACCACCCACCCGTCTTCGCCATCGACTTCACCGCATAATACCCATCCGCCGGCGTACCAATTGCCAACGATTTCGCAATCGTCTTAGGATGCGGCACCGGCCGGATTAAGTCGGTTCCGCCCTTCCGCGCCGCCGTGATCGGATTGCAACCCGTCGCCTGCGCTCCGTGAATCGAGAAACCATCCTTCTCCACCAAGCCTAATTTTGTGAACTCCCCATACGCCTTGTGGATCTTGGTTAACAACGACCCGCTCGCCATGCAAACCACCGTGTGCCGCGGAATTCTCCACCCCAACTGCTCCATAATTTCATAGCCAAAGGTCTTCGAACCCTCCGCATAGTACGGTCGCAAATTCACATTCACAAAGCCCCAACCGTATTTCCCCGCGATCTCCGAGCAAAGGCGGTTCACTGCATCATACGCCCCCTCAATGCCCACCACATTCGTCCCGTAGACAATACTGTTCAGGACTTTGTTCTGCTCCAAATCCGCTGGAATCAACACCCAACTCTCCATCCCCGCACTCGCAGCATTTGCCGCTACCGAATTGGCTAGATTTCCTGTCGAGGCACACGCCACCACTTTAAATCCAAGCTCCCTCGCCCTTGAAAGGGCCACCGCCACCACCCGATCCTTAAAGCTCAACGTTGGATGGTTGACTGTATCATTTTTCACATAACACGCCTTCACCCCAAGGGCCTTGGCCAACCGATCCGCTTTTACCAAGGGAGTAAACCCAACCTGCTGACCCACCGTCGGATCTCCCACAATCGGTAATAGCTCCCGATACCGCCACATCGTTCCGGGACGAGATTCGATCACCTTGCGATTCAAAGCTGCCCCAATCGCCGAGTAGTTGTAATCCGCTTCCAAGGGACCAAAATCAAATTCACACACGTGGATCGCCTGGGCGGGGTAAGTCCGACCACACTCACGGCACTTCAACTGCGAAAAGAATTTTTCGGCCATAGCTCTTTCTCGCGCTCCCCCCTCGATGTCGAACCTGGTCATGGCCGGTCCGTTCGCCTGCAAGGAATAGGGGATCACGCCGCGACAAAACGCGGACTGCGAATCCTCTCATCCTTTCCGACGCATCCCCTTTCGGAAACGCGCCTGACTGGGTTTGGCACCCTAACAACCCCATCCGAAAATGGGATCCGGTTGCCGCAGTTTCACAGGGCCAGCCCCTCCACTGCTCTCGATAAGAAGCGCGAAGAAAGTATTCAAGAAGTCGGCCCTGTGGTCAAGGGCCTTAACCAGACCCTTCCCACCCTATTTCCCCACACAAATCAAAGAAGAAATCAGAAAAATAACTGAGATCACTCACTATCTTTCAGTTTCCAGAAACCACAGAAACCGCCACTCTCGAGCCATGGCCGAGTCACCTCAACTTCTCCGCTCTGGCAAGGTACGTGACATCTATCGCTGGCAAAAAGAAATCTGGCTCGTCGCCACCGATCGTATCTCCGCCTACGACGTCATCCTCCCCGACTCCATCCCGGGCAAAGGAACTCTCCTCACTTCCATCTCCCAGTTCTGGTTTGCCTCACTGCCCGCCGCCCAACCTCACCACGTCCTCGGATTCGATGTCCCCTCCACCGTTCCCCAGCCAGAAAAATATGCAGGCCGCCTCACCCGATGCCGCTCCGCCACCCCCCTCACCGTCGAATGTGTTGTCCGTGGCTATCTCGCGGGCTCAGCTTGGCTCGAATACCAAACCCATGGCTCCGCTTGGGGCCGACCCCTCCCCCCCGCCCTTCTCGAGGCCTCCCCACTTCCCCAACCCCTCTTTACTCCCACCACAAAAGCCGAGGCAGGCCACGACCTCCCCCTGACTGATGCCGACGCTGAAAAAGAACTGGGCTCAGATCTTTTCCAGAAAGTTCGCCGTCGCAGCCTTGCCCTCTACCAAGCTGCCCAAATCCACTGCGCCAAGGTGGGAATTATTTTGGCCGATACCAAATTTGAATTCGGCCTCGACGACAAAAAAGAACTTCTCCTTATCGACGAACTGCTCACTCCAGATAGCAGCCGATTTTGGCCTGCCGATCACTACCGTCCCGGCAGTTCCCCGCCCAGTTTTGATAAACAGTTTGTTCGCGACTACCTCACCACTCTCAAAGACTGGAACCGTCAACCCCCAGGTCCAACCCTCCCCCTGCCCGTGATTCAAGGAACTCTCGGTCGCTACCGCCAAGCTTGCCGCCTTCTCACCGGTTCCGAGCCCGCCCTGCCCACCTCGTGAGCCAACTCGACCACCGCCCGATCGAAGATTTTCTCGCTTCTGGAGCCATGGAACGGGGCCACGCCCTCCGCACCCAGTCCATCCAAAGAAAACTTCTCCAACGCCTCAGCAGTTGGCTCGAGCGCAAAAAGCCGAACCAAGACTGGCGCCACCTCAAACCCGACGACCTCCGTGAATTTCTTACCTATCGTCGCTACTCAGGTCGTGTAGGTCCCACCACCTTACGTCTCGAAACGTCCATTCTCCGTAGCCTCGGCACCCACCTCAACCGCATGGGTCGAACACCCTCCAATATGGCCATCGGACTGCGCTCGCCCAAACTTTCCCGCAAACTCCCCGCCTCTCTCACCCCCGCACAAGTCGCTCGCATCCTCGATACCCCGTCCGTAAAAACTCCCCTCGGCCTGCGCGACCGCGCCCTCCTCGAACTCCTCTACGCCGCAGGTCTTCGCGCCGCTGAGATCCTCTCCCTCCGCCTCGAGCAGCTCGATCTCGAAAGCGGCAGTGCCCGCGTTATCGGCAAAGGCAACAAAGAGCGCCTCGTTCTTCTAGGAAAAGCCGCTGAGGATTCAATCCGCCGCTACCTTGATACCGCCCGACCTAAACTGGTTCGCGCAAAATCAGGCGGAGAAGTTTTCCTGGGGAATCACGGACGCCGGATCACCACCACCCACCTTTGGGGAATCGTCAAAAGAGCCGCCCAATCCGCTGGCCTTGATAGCCGCGTCTATCCTCATCTCCTCCGCCACTCTTTTGCCACTCACCTGCTCTCGGGCGGAGCCGATCTTCGCGTTATCCAAGAACTTCTCGGTCACGCTAGCATCGCCACCACGGAAATTTATACCCATGTGGACGAAGATCGACTCGCAACAACGTTTGACCGATTTCATCCCCGCGCGCAGAAGAGTTCTACGAAGCCATGAAGACCCCCCCCCTCGGCCATACCTTTCAGCACGGCGATCTTCTCGTCCGTGCCCTTACCCACCCTTCCGCCCGCACAGCCCTAGGCCCCTCAGGCGATAATCAGCAGTTAGAATTTCTGGGAGACGCAATTCTTCAGGCCACCCTCAGCGATTTACTAATTGAAAAACATCCCACCGCCCACGAAGGCCAACTGACCGCCATGCGCGCCAGTCTCGCCAATCGGCATACCTTAGCTGAACTCGGCGACGAGTTGTCCCTCTCTCCCTGCCTTCGAGTCGGGGTCGACGCCGCCCGCGATAAAATCCACGAATCTCCCGGCGTCCTGGCCGATGCTTGGGAAGCAGTTCTCGGAGCTATCTTTCTCGATGGGGGTTACGCCATCGCCCGTGCCTGGGTCAGTAGA
This sequence comes from Verrucomicrobia subdivision 6 bacterium, assembly GCA_947466515.1. Lineage (GTDB taxonomy): Bacteria > Verrucomicrobiota > Verrucomicrobiia > Methylacidiphilales > Verrucolacustridaceae > Verrucolacustris. The sequence goes on from CANIEM010000029.1 coordinate 6,264, forward strand.
GTGTATGGAGATCGAATTGCACAGGCCAAAAAACTTGCCGATCAGGCCAACCCCAAGGGCCAACTCCAGGAACTCCTCCAATCCCGTAACGGCCCCATGCCAATCTACGAAATGGTCGAGTCGATCGGACCCGACCACGAAAAGATTTTCACCATTCGCGTTCTCCTTGCCGAGAAAGAGATCGGCCGCGGCACGGGGCGCAGTCGTAAATCGGCCGAATCCAAAGCCGCCGCCAGTGCCTTGGGTAATCTGCCGAACGCCTAGCCCGCCTCCGTTCTCGCCAAATCCTATCTCGCAGTTAAAAAGGATCTCATGAAACGGTTGATCCAAGGCCCGGGCTTTCCCTTTGTTGCCCCCTTTCTACTTTTCATGGGGCTCCTCTACTTTCGCCAATCCCTCCCAAGCCAAGGATGGTGGCTCTATGGAGTCTCCTCTCTCCTCGTCCTCGGACTGCTCCTCTGGCTACGTCCCCGCTACCGCGGCCAGGACCCTGCCAACCCCCGCACTCTTCACTCTATTCTTCTCGGCCTTGGAGCCATCGTTCTTTGGATTGCCCTCGATCCTTGGATGCCTCGTTCAGGAGAACGCAACAACGCTTTCCCTTTCGCCGCTGCCTTCGAGATAGGCCTTATTCCTGGAGTTCTCTCCATCCTTTTCCGTGCCTTAGGCGCGGTTCTCATCGTCCCTATCGTCGAAGAACTTTTTTGGCGCGGCTTTCTTATGCGCACCATTATCAAACCTGAATTCGAGGAAGTCCCCCTCGGCACATTCCAGCCCCTCTCCTTTTATATCACCACCCTCGTTTTTGCCGCTGTCCATGCCGAATGGGGATCCGCAGTTCTCTTCGGATTAATTGCAGGCGCCTGGTTCTGCCATACCAAATCCTTACGCTCCGTCATTCTTCTTCACGCCGCCGCTAATCTGGGTCTCACCATCTATGTCTTAGTATCTCGTCAGTGGTTCTTCTGGTAGCCCAAGTGCGCCGCTCTTTGTTTCTGCCCACCACTTTGGCCCTCTTGCTCTTGGTCCTCCCCGCTTGGAACTGCTCCGCCGACACTCGTGCCGATCTGTTCTCCTTTATCAACCAAGCCCGAATCGACGCGGGGTTGAATCCCCTCACCCGCGATCCTCAAGTCGACCAACTCGCTACCGAGTGGGCTGGAGTCATGGCCGCAAAAAACATTCAGAAACATCGCCCTCTTACCAAAGATCTTCTCAATCTTCATGGCTGGAAAAATCTTTCCGAAAATATTTACGGCCCCGTCTCTGGACCGGTCTCCGCAAAAACTATTTTTCAGGCATGGATGGGAAGCTCGGGCCACCGCGATAATCTCCTACGCGAATCCACCACCCTTGGAGGCTTGGGAATCGTCACCACCTCCTCCGGATCCGTCTGCGCCGTTTTCAATGGAGCCAAACTCGCCCCACCCGCGCCATCCTCGACCGCCACCTCCTCTTCAGCCAACAGCAACGACAGTGAGGTCGCCTTCCCTGGGATTGGACTTCCAGATTTCATCCCCAAAAACATGAGGGATCCCGCTGCCGCCCTCCCCTCTAACTCCGACGGTCGCAAGCTTAACCAACTCGGCCGCACCAACCTCTAGCTCTCCTCCCCCCCTCGTGCTCTCAGCACGATATCACGAACGTGATATTTTACCGTGGCACTTCTCTGCCACCTTCCCCTTGCCTTAGACTCAAAGCCATCCATTATTTAACCTAATGTTGTCACTCCTCATCCGAAAACGTTTCTCCAAATATGGCAAAATCGCTGGCCTTCTTGTCGCTTCTCTCTTTCTCGTCAAAGGCATTCTTTGGCTCCTCATTCCAGGCTTAATCATCGGAAGTTGCGCCAAATGAAATCCACCACCATTTCCCCTACTCCATCCGCAGGAATCATGGCCCAACTTAAAGCAGGCACCGCCGCCCTCCATGCTATCGCCGAATCTAAACCACTCGAAGCCGCCCTCATCTCTGGGGACATCGGCCAGGAACAGTACAAAAAATACCTCTCCCAACGCTGGCTCATCCATCGCGAGCTCGAAGCCGCCACCGATCGGGCCATTACCCGCGATCCCCGCCTCGCCTCCCTCCAACTTCCTTCGCTTTATCAAACGAAAAATCTCGAGGCTGATCTCTCCCTCCTCCACACCACGCTCCATACCATCCAGCCTATGCAAGGTGCCACCACTCTGCTTCACGAAATTAAAAACGCACCGTCCCCCGCCGCCCTCATGGGCATCTACTACGTCTTTGAAGGTAGTAAAAACGGGGCCCGCTACATCGCCCGCGCCCTCGCCAAAGCTTGGTCAAAAACTGATACCACCACCATGCGCTATCTCGATCCTCACGGCGAGGAGCAGCGTGGCCTATGGCAAAAGTTTAAAACCGAAATGGATGCCCTCACCTGGTCCCCATCCGAACAAGAACAAATGGTTAAATCTGCCCAAACCACTTTCACGGCTATCTCCGCCCTCGACGACGAAATCCACGCCGCCTGATTCTGATTCTAAGGAGTCCAATTCGGGTTGTCTTGCCGCGCGGCTTCGTCGCACCAGCGGCGCATGTCTTTTAGTTGTTCGTAGCTCAACAACTCCACCGTCCCCGCCAGAGTTACCGTCACCGCCTTCCCTTGATAACGAGGATGAATCCACCCTGTCGCAGATGGTGACGAATTTTCAGAAAAAGTAGCGGCCGTCGGCGGCCGTACTTCGAAATACCCATCTACCTTCCCATAATTCGGATCTTCATAACGGGCCGAACAAAAAACAATTAAAGAGGAAGGAGAGAAAGCCCGATTGATTCGCGTAATACACCGACCCGGAAGCTGAATATTCCGAGTATCTCCTCCCACATACAGATCGTTCATTCCCAAAGAAGGTACAAGGCTCACCATATAATCTCGGTATGGATCGGCATCAGGAATCTGCGATTTCAGTTTGTTCACCCACACTCCTCCACGAACCTGACTATTCATGTAGGGCAGAAGTCTCCAAGGATACCGCTGGGCGGCATGGGATGGGGAAAGCGGTTGTCCTCGGTCATTCAGGGTCTGCCCTAAACTAGGATCTTGCGGACTAAGATAACCGGTCAGAATAGATCCATTATTCTCTTGGGCATACATCAGCAAGGCCTGACCCATGTTTCTCCCCGCACTAATTTCCACCGCCTGATGCGAAGCGGAAATTACTTTCTGCAGACCCGCATTCGCAAAACCCGCCAGCATCCCAACGATGGTTATAGAAACCAACAATTCCACCAAAGTGAAACCGTGATTTGGTTCGGTAGTGCGGAAGCTTCGCAAGGTACGATTCCGTGAAAGTCGCTTAGCTCTTCGAAAACCGCCGACGCGCCCACCCAAGAAGTGGCAATGAGCAGGCCAGCAGGCTGGCTATGGAAGGCTCAGGAATTGTGGTCAGAAACATCGGTGTGGCAGAAGCAAGAATGTCTCCATTTAGGTTTTGTAATGGCTCCAAAGTTCCTAAATTGAGCGACCAAGTGTTCGGTGTGGACGCAATCCCCATAAAGCCTAGCTCCTTCACAGCCGCCCCACGAGAAATCCAACCCGCCACGGTGGAAGAGATGTCGACATACTGGTAGCCCGCTTGGACAAAGGTCGCCGTGCCCGCGGCCGTTGGGCTGAACAGATTAGTGGTAGCCCAACTCGCGTCCACCCCCGTCCCTGTGAAGGCAGAAGTGAGTTCCACCACTTTTAAGGTAAAATTTCCACCCGCGACGGGATAAGTATAGCCCGTCGGTTGCGCGGACGTCCCATCAGTTCCAAAAGTAGGAGCCACAAAATTAAGCAGGTTGATCGCTAAAAAAACTTTAGGCGCCCCCGCCAAACCCGAAAGGTCTGCGCTAAATTTCGCAAAGCCTATACTATAATGTCCCCCCGGTGTTCCATAGAGGCCTACATCCATGTAGGAACTCGATCCGTTGGCTAGTGTTGGGGCTCCCAGATACTTATACCCATCACTTGTCGTCATAATCTGAACCGTATCCGCCCTCACTTGCTGGAATCCGCTTAAGATCAGTCCAAAAACCAAGACTTTAAAAAACCGCATGGAATATAATTAGAGGCAGATCGTTATTTTGCAAATGGGAATGGCCTTCCGAAAAAAGTTATTCAGCCTCTTGGACTTCCACTATTAGAAAGACTACTTCTATCTTCTTCTTTTTGTTCATAGAGAGCTACTTACAAAGTATTTTCTAGCAGGCCCATCATATCCTCTCGACCCATTTTCCTACCCCATTCTTGCGAATCGACTATTTTCAGCTATCAACTACCCCTCATGCATTCGCTCGATCTTAAAGACACCATTCTCACCCGCTTAGGAGAGAATTACGATCTGCACGACAAGTACGTCAATCGTACTCTGGTCAAAGTTCAACGCACCATCGGCTTCGATAAAATCTACGCCCGCGCCGAAGGAGCCTACCTCTACGATCTCGACGGTAAGGACTACCTCGATTTCCTCAGCGGCTACAGCGTCTTTAATCTCGGTCGTAACCATCCCACCGTCCAAAAAGCGATCCAAGACGTCCTCGAACTCGATCTCCCCAATATGGTCCAGATGGACTGCTCCATCCTTTCCGGCCTTCTCGCCGAAGCCCTTGTCAAAAAACTCGGCCCCTCCCGCGATGCCTGCTTCCTCTGCAACTCGGGCACCGAAGCAGTCGAAGGCGCCCTCAAGTTCGCCCGCGCCTTCACTAAACGCCCCCGTATCCTTGCTCAAGAAGGCTCCTATCACGGCCTTTCCTATGGTGCCCTTTCCATCACCCACTCGGGCAACTTCCGTGAGGATTTCGGCCCTTTCCTCCCTGGAGCCGAATTCGTCAAATTCAATGACCTCGCCGATCTCGAAGCTAAACTCCGCTCCCGCGACGTTGCCGCTTTCATCTTCGAACCCGTCCAAGGAAAAGGGGTTAAATATCCTTCCGACGACTACTTCCCCGCCGCTCAAGAACTCTGCCGCAAATACGGAACTCTTTTCATTGCCGACGAAGTTCAAACCGCCATGGGCCGCACCGGAAAATGGTTCGGTTTCCAACACTGGAACCTTGATCCCGATATCGTCACCATGGCCAAAGCCCTCTCGGGTGGATACGTCCCCTGCGCCGCCATCGTCATGCGCCGCCCCATCTACCAAGGCATTTTCTCCCGACTCGATCGCTGCGTCGCCCACTCCACCACCTTCGGTCGCAACAACCTCGCCATGGCCTGCGGCCTCGCCAGCCTGCACGTCACCGAAACCGAACACCTCGTCGAAAACGCCGCTCTCCGCGGAGAACAACTCATGTCCAAACTCCGCGCCCTTCAAGAAAAACACGACGTCATCTCCGAAGTCCGCGGCAAAGGCCTCATGATCGCCATCGAATTCAAAGAACCACGCTCCCTCAAACTCAAACTCGCATGGAAAGCAATCCACGCCATGGATAAAGGCCTCTTCCCCCAAATGATTGTCACCCCGCTCCTCCAAAAACATCGCATCCTTTCCCAAGTCGCCGCCCACAATTCCGATATCGTGAAAATTCTCCCCCCCCTCATCATCGGCGACAAAGAAATCGATCGCTTTGTTCACGCTTTCGATGATGTCCTTAGCGATCTCGGAAAATTCCCTGGCCCCCTCTGGGACTTTGGCCAAAATCTCGTCAAAGCCGCCCTCTCCCAAAAGAAGTCCTCGCGCGAAGCGGTCGCCGCCTAACACTCCTCGTGTCCGCGGTACTCTACGTTAAAGAGGGGTGCCCTTGGTGCGAAGATGCGGAAACCGAACTTCAAAAACTCGGCGTAAAATACGAACGCCGTGAGGTCCGATCCAATCCCGCCTACTTCAAGGAGATGAAAGAAATCTCAGGCCAATCGAAAGCCCCCGTCCTCGATATCAATGGTCGCATCCTAGCCGATTTCGGTATCGAACAGCTCCCTACTTTCCTCAAAGACTCCTAAAAATTATCCGCGCCACGTAGCTCGTCAGGCTCATAATCCCGCGTACGCGGGACCACAGAATCGCGCCGGCCCATTTTAAAGTGGAAGAGCTGCTTGTTGTTATTTATTCCTGCATAAAACAACTCTCGCACCACGATTGACTACCCTTCCTCTACCCCGCATGATTGTTATGCGGGGTGGAGCAGCCAGGTAGCTCGTCAGGCTCATAACCTGAAGGCCGCAGGTTCAAATCCTGCCCCCGCAACGATTTTTTGATGTATCAAGTATACGTTCTTAATAATACAGCGGGCCAAAAATACATCGGCCTATCAAAAGATCTTCAGAAGCGTCTACTTCAACACAATTCCGGAATTTCTCGTTGGACCAAAGGCAAGGGCCCTTGGACGATCGTTTGGATAAGCAATCCCATGAACCTCTCCGAAGCCAGAAAGTTTGAAAATAAACTCAAACGACAAAAAGGCGGTTTGGGTCTTGAGAGCCTAATCCTCGTGAAAGGCTCATAATCCCGCGTACGCGGGACCGCAGGTTCAAATCCTGCCCCCGCAACGATTTTTTGATGTATCAAGTATACGTTCTTAATAATACAGCAGGCCAAAAATACATCGGCCTATCAAAAGATCTTCAGAAGCGTCTACTTCAACACAATTCCGGAATTTCTCGTTGGACCAAAGGCAAGGGCCCTTGGACGATCGTTTGGATAAGCAATCCCATGAGCCTCTCCGAAGCCAGAAAGTTTGAAAATAAACTCAAACGACAAAAAGGCGGTTTGGGTCTCAATCCTCTGGTGCTAAAAATTACATTAGGCTCATGATCCAGCACTGCGGTCCCGCAATTGCGGGATTATGAGCCTGACGAGCTACCTGGCTGCTCCACCCCGCACCAAAATAATGCTCCTCAAAAAGAGTGGAGTCAATCACCTCCCCCGATTCCGCAATCCGAATTCCAAAATTCCCGTCACCTTCCGCTCTTGTCTCCATCCTCCCATCCGTTATAGCCATATCATGTTCGCTACCTCTGGAATCCTCTTCGCCTTCGAGCACTCCAACGCCGCAGGCAAGGGCGTCATTTTCCTTCTCATGATCGGATCCATTTTCAGCTGGTCGGTCATGTGGTCTAAATTCACCCAACTCCGCGCCGCTCAGCGCTCCACTCTCCTTTTCCTCAAAGGCTTTCGCTCCTCTACCGAACCTCTCGACCCCTACCTCTCAGGTCGGCCCCCAGGCGAATCTCCTCAAGCCATCATCTACCACGCCGGAGCCAAAGAACTCTGCTTCCATCTCACTGGATCCTCCGCCATCGATTCAACACTCGCCACCCGCCTCTCCTCCGCCCGCTCCATCAGCGAGACGGGCATGAACTCCGTCCGTACCGCCATGGAACGCGCCGTCGGCGAAGAATCTCTCAAACTCGAAGCCAACCTCATCCTCCTCGCCACCGCCGTCAGCGGTGCCCCCTTCCTCGGACTCCTCGGCACGGTCTGGGGAGTGATGGATGCCTTCAGCGATATCGCCCTCGCAGGCCAAGCCAGTCTCGCCGCAATGGCCCCTGGCGTCTCAGGAGCCCTCATCACCACCGTCACAGGGCTGCTCGTCGCCATCCCCGCAATGTTCGGCTACAACTACCTCACCACCTCCATCCGCAGCCTGAATCTACAAATGGAAAATTTCGCCGCCGAATGCGCTGCCGTTTTTGAACATCGCTTCACCGCACGCTCATGAGACGCTCTTCTCGCTCCTCCTCAGGACTCGCCTTGGCCGAACTCAACATCACCCCCTTGCTCGATCTCGTTTTTGTTCTCCTCATCATCTTCATGATCACCACCCCCCTCATGGAACAGCAGCTCCCCGTAGATCTCCCCAAAGCCTCCACCAGCATCGCAACCTCCCTGCCCGACCCCAAATCCATTCTCACCCTCACCCTCGCCAAAGACGGCTCCACCCTTCTCGGTTCCGAAAAAATCCGCCTCGACCAACTCACCTCCCTCCTCACCCAACGAAAAGCACGCGACCCCCAACTCGTTGTCTCCCTTCGGGCCGACTCCTCCCTCCCCTACGAGACCGTTTTCCGCGCCTTGGAAGCTGTCCGCTCTGCGGGCGCTCGCCTTGACCTCGCGAATTTTCCGGATACCCACAAGTGAACCCCCACGGTCGCCCCTTCCGGCGTACCGTCCTCATCGTCGTCGCCCTCCACGTTGGTCTACTCTTCTTCGTCGGACTTCCTTTCGCCTCTTGCCATAAACCTCCGACCATTCAACCCGTCGAGATCGTCGATCTCGGCTCCCTCCGCCCAGGCCCCGGCCTTCCATCTCCCACTTCCTCCTCTTCTCAACCCACCCCCTCTCAACCGCCATCCGAAATTCCTAATCAAGAATCTAAAATCCAAAATTCCCCCCCTCAGTCCTCCCCCGCGGAAGAGCCCGAACCAACCCCCACTCCACCCACTCCCGAACCCACCCCAAAAACCGAACCTACCCCTCTTCCCGTAACCAAACCCGCTCCCATTCCCCAACCTGAGACCCCCGCAAAACACCAAGTCAAAGTCAGTACCACCAAGAAAAAAGTTTCCGTCTCTTCAACCTCCCCTTCCGAAAGCAAAACCTCCTCCCCAAAATCCACCGCCCCAGCTGGCCCAACCGCCTCCGATATTAAAAATCGTCTCGCCTCCAAACTTCCTGCCGAAGAGGGCGGCGGCGGAGGGGACGGAGCAGGGAACGCTGGCCGACCCGATGGTGTCGCCGATGACTTCTCCTGGTACCGCGCCCTCATCAAACAATCGATCCAATCCGCCTGGAAAAAACCCCCCATTCCCGCAGGCGAAAAAATCTATACCGAAGTCGAAATCAAAATCGCCTTCGATGGAAGTGTTACCTTCATCAAGCTCTCCCGCCCCTCAGGCGATCCCGCCATGGATACTTCCGTCGAACAAGCGGTCCGCTCCACCCCTCGCCTACCAAAGCCCCTTCCCGCTGGACTCGGCTCTCCCGACTACACCGTCATCATTCAATTTAAGCTCGAATAAATATAATAAAAATCCCCGGGAAGCCTAAGCCTCCCGAGGATTTAAAAGTATGCTCAATCAGAAGCTATATACGATTTCAGCCCCAGCGTAGTGGCAGGGTCCACCCGATTGATCGCCTGTTACGGCATTATCATTAGGGGTATCAGTCATAGAGTTGATCCCCGATCCCCAATCCAATCGGTACTCGGCCCTAATCAGCAGGTTGTCGATCACGTTAAAGGCCGAGGTTAAGGTGTAGCTCCAGTAATTATTGCCAGTGACATGCCCGCTGTTGGCAAAACTATTGGCGGCTGAGCTTGTGGATATAGCTCCCTGCGTTCCGAATTTCCCTGCGTTGTTACTACCTAGGTAATCCGCTCGGCTGGCCAAGCTAAACCAATCATTGAACTGGTACTTCGCATACACCGCTGCACCGTACCAAGTGGTATTCACCGTAATGTTATCTACGGAACTCCATGAGGCATTGCCAAGGGCCGAGTCAAACGCCAGCAACAGCTTGTCATTAGCAAATTTCGGAGCCCAGTTGCCCCATGAATTATAAACCACGGCGTAACCACTAGCTGGGGACGCAAAATTATTGACTGGGGCACTCGAGGTAGGTTGCCCTCCATTTTGGTAGCCCGTGTTGTTTTCCAAAGCAGTGCTGTACTGAAAGTTATTGCTCCAGTTCGCATTGCCACCAGGAGCAGTCACATTCAACGCCGCCAGAAGCGCCACTCCGTCGCTATTTCCATTCACTGTGGTGTTGTTATCACTGTTCGATCCGTTCACCACTCCCAGTTTGGCATCTAAATAGTCGTCGAATCGATAGGAGGAAAGCACCCCGATATAGGTTAGCGGAAACGCGTTCTGCCAAAGTTGGCCGTAGGTAATATTCATGTTGGCGGGACGCTCGATCACCTCGTAACCAAGAATCGTGACAAACTTTCCAACCTTAAAGTCCCATCCATTACCGACTGGCGCACGAATCTCCACATAGGCCTGCTCAAGGAACAGTGCGTTGGAGTTAGCCTGAGTGTTGTCATTTGCATTCACCCCGCCTCCCCCTGCATCATAGGGCTGACCACGATTAATCAGATACTGGGCGTCTTCACCAATCATCACATCGGCCCGGAATCCTGCCTGCGCTTTATTTTCAGACGTCATCGCCTTTTCGAGAGCGATCTTGACCGCATAAAGGTTAAAGTCACCTTTCTGGGTGCTGTCCCCCAAATAACGGCTATTCACTTGGGAACCTTGCGGGGTGGACCCCGTAAAGTTGTAGCTGTAGCCTGCGTCCACGTACCCAGAAAGCTTGATCCCTTTCTGGGCCGTCTCGACGAAGTTATTTTGCACCATCTTTTTAGTGTCTTGAGCGGATGCTTCCGGGGCGCTGTCCGCAAGTGCGATGGAGGTTAGCGCCACACTCGCGGCGAGGAGGATTGAGCTTAGTTTTTTCATAGATACTGTTCCTTTGTTTGAATTTTTTCTTACCGAAATCCGCATTAGTGCAAATAATTACTAAGCTCTCGATAATTAGCAATCCATATTTTCCTCTCGCACTTTGCCTCCCATGCTCTTGTCTCTCTCGATGAGACTAATCCTCCCCACACTTCTTCTCGCCCCCGTCCTCCTCCTCGCCCAATCCTCCGCCCCAGTCATCGTCATCGAACAAACCCGTAAGGTCGACGTCGCCATCTCCCCCATCGCTGGATCTGAAGGTGCCGCCATGACCAAAGTCCTTCAAAACGATCTCGAACGCTCCGGCGCCTGCCGCATCGTCGACCCCGCCACCGCCGCTTTCACTCTCTCTGGCACGATCACCCCCTCCGGCCTCGCCGGCCGCGCCATCCCCAAATCAGGCGGCGCCCCACTCGTTGAATCCTCCTTCAATGGCGACGCCCGCCGTGCCACCCACCAGTTCGCCGATGCCTTCATCCAAGCCCTCACCGGCACCCCTGGCTTCGCCTCCAGTCGAATCACCTTCGCTTCCGCTTCAGCAGGCAAAAACCGGAAAAAGGAAATCTACCTCTCCGATATCGACGGAGAAAACGCCCGCCAACTCACCCAAGATGGCGCCCTCGGCTATGGACCTAAGTTCTCCCCTAATGGAAATAAAATCGCCTACAGCTCCGACAAAAGCGGCTACCGTGACACCTACGTCATCGATCTCGCTTCTAAAAAACGCACGATCATCGCCCAGTTCCCTGGCCAAAATACTGGAGCCGCCTTCTCCCCCGACGGATCAACGCTCGCCCTCAGCCTTTCCAAATTCGGTAACCCAGAACTCTGCACCATGTCCTCCTCCGGAGGAGAACCCACCCGCCTCACCAATGCCCGCGGCACCGACTGCTCTCCGACCTGGTCCCCCGACGGAACCCAAATCGCCTACGTCTCCGATGAACGCGGCAGCCCCAGCATCTACCTTCTCCCCGCCACTGGCGGTTCCCCAGAACGAATCAATACCGAGTCTTCCTACAGCACCGAACCAGACTGGTCGCCCGATGGGAAAAAAATCGCCTACAGCATCTCCTCAGGCGGCGGCCAAATCGGCGTCTACGATATCGATTCCAAAAAATCCCGTATCGTCAGCCGTGGTTCAGGTCTCGAAAGCCCCTCCTGGACCCGCAACTCTCGCCACCTCGTCTGCTCCCAAAATGGGACACTTGTTTTACTTGACTCACTTACTGGAGAAGCTATCAAGATACCCAATAACTTGAGTAGGAACACCGAACCCAATACCACCCGCTGAAAACTATGAAATATACTTATCTCTCACTTTTCACTCTCCTAGCCATCCTTTCTGGGTGCGCAGACAAAGACAAAAAAGGCGACGGCGCCGCTTTCGGTGACAGCACCGATAATATCTACGATCAATCCCTTCCCCAACGCTCGGGCAACCCCGATACCGCCGACTACGAAACCCTCAAAGCCGATACCGTCTTCTTTGCTTACGACAGCTTCACCATCGAAGCCAAAGAACGCCCCAAACTCGATAAGCTCGCCAACTACCTCAGCAATAACGCTAACACCAAAATCGTCATCGCAGGCCACACCGATGCTCGTGGCACTCCCCAGTACAATCTCGCACTCAGCGAAAAACGGGCCAATGCCGTTCGCCAATACCTCATCGGGCTTGGCTCCAGTGGTAACAACATCAGCACCGTCGGCTACGGTGAGGACCGTCCCGCTTCCGAAGGAGAAAGTGATTCCGCCAACAACGACAATCGCCGCGCTTCTCCAGGCATCTTACGTTAACTAGGAGCACTCCTCAGACTGATCCGTCACAGGAATTCACCTTGTGATTCCTGCCCCCGCCTCACCCAGCCACCCACACCTCCTTCGCCTGCCCAACTGGCTCGGCGACCTCGTCCTCGCACTGCCCGCCGTCCACCTCTACCAACGTTGGCTTAATCATCGCGCCCCCCTCATCCTCCTCGGCCCCTCCTCGCTCGCCCCTCTTGCTCCCCTTCTTCTGCCAGGACTCGAATACCTTCCCACTACAAGTTTTCCCCTCTCCCTTCACTCCAACTTAAAAAATCGTCACGTTGCATCAGCCGTTCTTTTACCCAACTCCATTCGCACCGCCCTCGAAACTCTCTCCATTCCCTACCGAGCAGGCTTCGACCAAAAACTCCGTAACCCCCTCCTCACCGATCATCCTCCACGCCGTACCTCCCCCAACGGGTACATCCACCTTTCCGATCAGTATATCGGCTTACTCCAAGATCTCGGACTTCCCTCCACCAAAGCCGAACTCCCACCTCCCCCTACCCTTTCCAGGCCCAAAGACGCCCCCGCCCAACCCTACCTCGCCATCCTCCCGGGCGCCGCCTACGGACCCGCCAAACGGTGGAACCCATCCTCCTTCGCTTCCGTCATCCGCTCTCTTGCACAATCCCACTCTCTCCAACCCGTCCTCCTCGGCGGCTCCAACGATCGAACCGCCTGCCAAGCCGTTGCCCAATCCCTCGACTCCCCCATCACCGATCTCTCAGGAAAAACCACCACTCTCGAACTCGCCCATTGGCTCGCCCATGCTGAGCTCATCCTCTGCCACGACAGTGGACCCATGCACCTCGCCGCCTTCCTCCGAAAACCCGCCGTCGCCATCTTCGGCTCCACCGAACCAGCTTGGACAGGTCCCCTCGGCTCCTCCGTTTCCATTGCCCAACATAAAGTCTCCTGCAGCCCCTGCTTCCTCAAAACCTGCCCCCTCGATCACCGCTGTATGACCCGCCTTACCCCCGAGGAAGTCCTCACCCCCTGCCTCCACCACTTGACGAGTATGAATAAAAAGATAAAGTATGAATAAATGAAAGAGCGCGTCACCTACACTCTCGATCCCAAGGTTTCCCACGCCGCCCGCCAATTGGCCCGTCGAAATGGTCTTAGTACTTCTGCTTTTGTGGAAAATTTGATCCGGCAGATGGACCGCTCTATCGTTCAAGAAACTCCCGCCAAAACATTCTCTCAGGAGTGGCGAGGGAAAATGAAGCTGATCCGTGATCGGCGCGACCCACGCGCTCGCCGGCTCTTTGAAAAATATGGTGACGAGAATTGCGTATACTGATCGATTGCGATGTCCTTCTGGATGTCTTTTTAGCCCGCCCCAATCACGTACAAGCTAGCTCCCTTCTGGTGGATTGGGCCGAAGCTCATCCCGGCCGCGCTGGAGTCGCTTGGCACACCTTTTCGAACATTCACTACTTAGGAGGCCCAACCTGTGTGCCCTTTATGCGCCGTTTAGCCTCTTTCATTATTGTCCCCCCCACAGGATCAGAGCACCTGCACCGTGCCTTTACCTTTGGCATCGGAGATTTTGAGGACGCGATGCAGGTTTCTAGTGCAGAGTGCTTCTCCGCTCAATTTATTGTCACACGCAACCTACGCGACTATGTCCGTTCCCCCATTAAGGCTGTACTACCGAAAAACGCTCTCTCCATATTGGAGGCTAATTGAGCACCAAAGGCACCTCCCGCGTCATGCTGGCCATCGGATCCTCCCGAATCCTCGGTCTCGTCCGCGAAATTCTCGTCAACACCTTCCTCGGGGCTGGCAAAGAACTCGATGCCCTCATCGCCGCCTTCCGCATACCCAACCTCCTTCGCGATCTCTTTGCCGAAGGCGCTCTCTCCACCGCTTTCGTCACCACCTTCTCTCAAAAACTGGCCAAAGAGGGTAAGGCATCCGCCTTCCGCCTCGCCAGCAACGTCAACACTCTCCTCTTTATTGTCCTCCTTCTCATCGTTACTGCCGGGATCATCTTCGCCGAACCCCTTGTCCGACTCCTCAACCCAGGCTTCGCCGCCGTCCCCGGAAAAATCGCTCTGACCGTCGAACTCACCCGCATTCTTTTCCCCTTCATCCTCTTTCTCTCCCTCGCCGCCGTCTATATGGGTCTGCTCAACAGCCTCCACCACTTCGGCCTCCCCGCCTTCGCTTCCGCCGCCTTTAACTTTGTCTCCATCGCTGTCGGCCTTCTTCTCGCTTGGATATTCGACCCCACCTTCGGTCAACGCTCCGTTTACGGTTTTGCCATCGGCGTCCTCGTCGGTGGACTCGCCCAATGGCTCGTCATGGTTCCGCGCGCCATCTCCCTCGGCTACCAACCCCGTTGGCTTCTCGTCTGGAACGATCCAGGCCTCAAACAAGTACTTCGACTTCTCGGCCCTGCCTCCATCGGAGCCGCCGCTGTCCAAGTCAACGTCATGATCAACGGCTACTTCGCTTCCTACCTCGCCGATGGCTCCGTCACCTGCCTCAACAACGCCTTCCGCCTGATTCAACTTCCCATCGGCCTCTTCGGCGTCGCCGTCGCCACCGTTACCCTTCCTCATCTCGCTCGTCACGCCGCGATGGGGGATCCACTTGCCGTTCGCGACCGCCTCCTCGTCGGGATACGCCAAACTCTTTTTCTTACGCTCCCCGCCGCCATTGGCCTCTTCCTACTGGCCGATCCCATCACCGCCTCCATCTTTCAGTACGGTCGCTTTAGCGCTGAAAACACCTCCCTTACTGCCCTCGCCCTCCGCGGGTACTCCCTTGGACTCGTCTCCTATGCCTGCATGAAAGTTGTCGCCCCTGCTTTTTCAACCATCGATCGACCTGGCATCCCACTTCGAGTCAGCCTGACGGGAATTTTCCTCAACCTTATCTTCAACTACCTCCTCATTCGCGTCTACCACCTCGGAATCTTAGGCTTAACCCTCACCACCGCCTCGGTTGCCACCCTCAACATTCTCCAACTCACTTGGGCTGCCCACCGTCATGTCGGTAGCTTCCGTGAGATAGCTTTCCTTCAAGGCATCGGAAAAATTCTACTCTGTTGCTTTATCTTTTCTGGAGTTTTACTCACTGGCATGCACTTCATCCATCCCCTCAGCGGCCCCATCCCCGTCCGCCTCGGCGGAACGATCGCCCTCGTCATCTTGGGAGGTGCCGCCTATTTCCTCGCCGCAAAACTTCTGAAGCTTCCCGACCTCGGCCTCCTCCTCCGCCCCAAAAAAACCTAACAGCCTTGTCGCTGGTTCATCTATCTCCTCCTTAATCCCTTCACCCCTCACTCTTTAACCCCTTAACCCCTTAATCCCTTTCCCCACCACCCCCTCTCCCCATCACCCCTTAATCCCTTAACCCCTCCTTCAGCTCTCCCCTTAACCCCTGAATCCCTCTTCCGATCACCCCTTAATCCCTTTCGTCGCCTCGCCCCTTAGGATTCTTTCTGCTACAAATCGACGTACTGCGCCCGTAGCTCAGGGGACTAGAGCAGCGGATTTCTAATCCGCGGGTCGGTGGTTCGAATCCACCCGGGCGCGAACCCACCCCAAAATCGCGCCTAAGCGCCTCTGCTTCTTTACCCCGACCAGCGTACGGGTCACTACGGACTTTGTTGAGGATTGGTAGCGAATTGAAAGTTACGAACGACGACGACGCATCATCGCCAATCCGCTGAAACCAACAGCGAGAAGCGAAAAAGCGGATGGTTCGGGGACAGTTAAAATAAAACCATGAGATACATCAGATGTATCGTTATAACTTCCAACAATAGTATTCCCATCAATTCCATAAGCCCATGTTGACTTTGCTGATGGTGCATCAAGATAAGTCCAGTTAGACCCATCGAAAATGAAGCTTCTAGTTGGTGCACTCCAGTCTCCAACTCTGTATTGTCCAATAATCAAATTCCCATCAACATCCCGCGGCACAGTTTCTGTTGCACCTGCAACGTTTAGAAGCGTCCAGTCATCGTTTTCTTTTATATAACCACCGCCACCGTTCACACCGATATTATAGTAACGGCCTACGACTTTACTTCCTGATATACCCTCTGCAGAAGAAGCGGTGCCAAATGGACTGTTAAAGAAACTCCAGTTTGAGCCATTAAGAACAAAACTCATGCCACTTCCAGTCCCTCCAACGATATTTGCCCCATCGATTCCGTAGGTCTCAAGGTCGTTCTGCACACCCTGAGGTGGATTTAGTAAGCTCCATGAACTGATTCCAGAATAATAGGCAAACCCGTTTCGCGCATACGAAGTGTTGCTTCCAATAGAACCAACTACAGTTCCGTTAGATATTGCCAATGGGAGCGTCCAATCCGCGCCTGGAGCTTGAAGAATATTAAAAACTTCCGTTTGCCTATTATATAAAAATCCTTTTGTTGCACTACCGTCATAGAACGAACCGACAATGTTCTCTCCATCTATTCCATCAATCCACGTAGCAGTTGCCCCAGGCACATCGAATGATTGCCAGTTAAGTTGCGCCGAGGCGCTTTGGCAGCCCAGAGCCAGTAAACTGAGGATTAGAAATTTCATCAGTGGTCTACTATTTCTTCCGTCGCCTTAACGCCACCACCACCCCGCCAAGAACTAAGAGTGAGAGCGAGGAGGGCTCCGGAGCCGTTTTGCAAAAATAGACTTCACCTGATTGCAGATTAAAAGCCAGTGCCCCCGTTAGGATACCCTCTTCGATGGTAGGTCGAAGAACCTCGCGCTCATAAAACTGCGAATACTCACGTTGTGTCATCGTTCGTGCAGGTCTGTTTCCGTAAAGAGGGTCGCTTGCCTCCCCTTTTTCGAGCGGGTAATTCTCCCCATCATCAAGCTTCTGCGCAGTCGCAACACTAAGAAGTGAAACTAAGGCAAGACAAAGACAGACCAGCCTCATTTATTAATTCTCATATTCCACTCAGGAAGAGCAAGACAAATATCCTAGCTGTTATCGTATCACTCGATCACTTTCCTCAACCTGAAACAGGCGGGCAGGCCTCAATGAGGCCCGAGCGTGAACCCACCACCCAAACCTAGGTAGAGCGGTCTCTCCGAGAACGCCTCTACTCAATTATTTATAACCAATCGCCCAGCGAGGCGGCCTCGGAGATGCCGCCGCTACCTAAGCTTGCAACTACAAATAATTAAAAATTAAGCATCCAAAATCAAGAATCGCGGTGTCTTACCGCTCCACATACTCCCGCGCTCCCTCACCTGCTCTCGTCCCAGTCGCAAAACATCCTTGAATTAAATAACCCCCCGTCGGAGCGTCCCAATCAATCATCTCCCCTGCCAAAAAAACTCCAGGACACCGCTTCACCATTAATGAATCATCCAACTCACTCCAGCTCACCCCACCCGCCGAAGATATCGCCTCCGCCAACGGTCTCGGCCCCATCAACTTCACCACACACCCCTTCACTACCCTCGCCAACTGCTCGGCCGACTTCACCAAACCCACCCCATCTTGGTTGCCTAAAATTGCCATCGCAGCCTCCCCCAATCTCCAACGTTCACGAGCCTCGCCCAAATAATTCTCCTGACAGCTCCCCAGTTTCTTCACCAACTGCTCAACCGTATGGGTCGGTTTAAAATCAATCACGATCTCTGGCTCCATCATCCCTCGCAAGGTTGGCCCGAGCTGATAAATCGCCCCACCCTCCAGTCCATAGCGGGTCACCATCAGTTCCCCGCTGGCCACCGCTTCCCCCACCCGAATCGTGATGTTTTTTAACGGCTTTCCTTCCGCTTGCGCTAAAACAGCGTCAGCCCACCCCACCTCCCATCCACAGTTCGACGCGATCAGCGGAGCCACCGCAATTCCCATTTTCTCCAAAACCGAAACCCATCCACCATCCGAACCTGTCTCCGGCCACGTGCCTCCACCCAGCGCCATCACTACCGCATCTGCTTCACAGACTTTCTCCTCTCCACCCACCAGAAATTCCACCTGCCACCGCGCACCTATCTTCAATCCAGTCCAGCGGTGGCCCATGGCAAACTCCACCCCCGTGGCCCGTAACCTTTGCACCCACCGCCTCAGTAACGGCGCCGCTTTCATCTCCTTGGGATAAACCCGACCACTCGTCGCCACAAAAGTTTCTACCCCAAGCTCCTTCGCCCAACCCCGCAACGCCTCCGAATCAAAATCCTGCAAGAGCGAATTCCATAACGCACCCACATCCTTCCCACCGCTGTAACGCGAAACAAAACGTTCCTTCGCCTCCGTATGCGTAAGATTCAATCCACCTCGGCCCGCCACCAAAAATTTTCGCCCTACCGAAGGCTTCGCATCGTAAACCGTAACCTCCGCCCCGCCCGCCGCCGCCACTTCGGCCGCGCGTAAACCTGCTGGACCCCCGCCAAGAATCGCAATTCGTTTAATACCGAATTCAAACAGAGCCCCACGCTCCTGTAACGAACCTTTGCACTTCATCTTTTCCTCAACACATCTACTCCAACCCACTTTCAAGCCACAAAACCTAGGTAGGGCTAGGGCTGTCCCTAGCACGCCTACGTTGAATTCTGTGTGATCAATCGCCCAGCTAGGCGGCCTCGGAGACGACGCCGCTACCTAAACTTCCAAGTATAAATAACTAAAAATTAAACATCCAAAATCAATCATCCGCGGGTCTGCGTCCCGCGGCCTCCCTAATCAGTACGTCCAACCAAACAGTTTCCACCCGTCATTCGGCCGGCTCGAGCCATCGGGCGAATCCATCATATTATTACTATAGGTTGGTGCCACCCCGCGCTCCTGAATCACCTGCTGGTAGACTGGCTTATTCGGGCTCGCAGGATTCACCGAATCCCAACCCTTGTTCGCCATCACCACAAACATTCCCACGTCTGGACTGTTATCCTCAGGTTGAATTCCTCGGGCCTGCTCTTCCTCCGGATTCGCCACCGCGTTTTCTACCTTATCTTGATCTTCCCCCTTCGTATTTGCCTTCCCTCCAGAATTCACACTTCGGGCTCCTGCCAGCGGACTTTTCTTCGCCGGCACCGCTTTCACCGCACCGCCCGCCGTCGCATCATTGGTTTGAGCCTGAACCACTCCTAATAAAGGAGTGCTCCATGCCAGAAAAACCCATATCCATCTCATGGGACTAGTCTAACCGCCATTTTTTATCGGTCAAACCCAGGTGCGCGGGGTTCCCTCGACAATCGAACTCCTTTTGGCACGCTCCACCCCGTGCGTCTTCTTGCCCTCGACCCGTCCCTCCGAGCCACCGGCTACGCCATCCTCGA
>CANIEM010000030.1 GCA_947466515.1 Verrucomicrobia subdivision 6 bacterium
AAGGAGATAATAAATAAAATGATCAAGAATATTACAGCCCTTCTTGGCATGCTTGCGGCCGTGGCCAGCTTGTCCCTAGCGGACAGCGCACCAGAAGCATCCGCCCAAGATACTAAAAAGATGGTTCAAAATAACTTCGTTGAGACGGCCCAAAAGGGTGTGAAGCTCAGCGGCTACATCGATTCCGGTTATAGCTATAACTTCACCGGATCGGGTAACCAATCGCAGGTCAACGGCCGTTTCGGCAGCGACACCGCTCAGCGTGGGGATTTCAATCTCTATGCAGCGAAAATTGCCATTGAGAAGGCTCTTACTTCTGAGAACAAGGCGCAGGCGGGATTCCGCACCGACATCATGCTCGGTGAGGATGCCTCCTACTTCATCAATCGTACTGCGGGCAGTCTCTCCAACACGAACAACAACTCCAACTCCCTCTTCCTCGAGCAGGCTTATGTCGAGATCCGCGCCCCTGTGGGTAACGGCTGGGACTTCAAGGTTGGAAAGTTCGTCTCCATTCTCGGCTACGAAGTTATGGAACGTCCTGCCAATATGAACACGACCTTTGGGTTGCTGTTCAATGCGATGCCCCTCTACTACACCGGTGTACTTTCGTCCTACAAGTTTGACGACTACCTCGATGGCAAGTTGGGCGTAGTGAACGGTTCGAACAGCGATAACAACACCACCACCAACCCGAATGGTTCGGACGGCGTGGCCTTGCTCGCAGCGTTGAACGTGACCGCCCCTGGTGGCAATGCGAACTGGAGCAACAACTTCCAGTACAGCACGGGTAACGATAACAACACCTCGGTGTCATCGCCCGAGACGAGTGCCGCCACGCAGATTGCATACGGATCCAACGCTCTAATATCTGCCTACACCTTGATCTATAACTCATGGGGTAACTGGGCGCCGAAGTTTGCCGACGATAAGCTGTTGTTGGCATTTAATGCGCTCGTAGGAAACACTTCGGGGTCAGCTAGCCTTCCCAACAGTACTAGCAGTGCGAATGTTAACAGCTGCTGGTATGGTGCAGGCGCCTACGCGAAGTATCAGTTTAACGACTGGTTTTCGCTCTGCAGCCGCGGTGAGTATATGGGGAGTAACAACGCCCGTGCATTTGGTAATCAAGGGACAAACTCAACATTTGGAAGTAACGTTACTGGTGACAACCTCTGGGAGTACACCCTGACAGCTGGTTTCAACGTGATCGATAATCTCCTCATCCGTGCAGAGTACCGGATGGATTGGGGGAGCAATATCTACAACACTGCTGATGGCAACCAAAATGGTTCGCAGTCTGGCGGACCGGCTTACTACGCGGGGGCTGAAGTTGTCTACAGCTTCTAAAGATTATTTAGAACACAGTTAGTCTAGAAATCCCTCGGAGCCAGTAAATGGGCTCCGGGGGATTTTTCTTTTTTAGTTTGTTTAGGAAGCCAACTCTTCGACGGTGGGGCAGGAGCAGACGAGGTTGCGGTCGCCGTGGACGTCGTCGATACGAGAGACGGTGGGCCAGTACTTCGAGGTGCGGGTCCAAGGTGCGGGGAAAGCGGCCTTCTCGCGGGAATAAGGGCGGTCCCATGAATCGGAAAGGAGATCGGTGGCTGGGTGGGGGGCAAGTTTAAGGGGATTACGGTTGCGATCCATTTTTCCCGTTTCGATATCGGCGATTTCCTGACGGATGGAGATGAGAGCATCCGCAAAACGATCGAGTTCTTCTTTGGATTCTGATTCGGTGGGTTCGATCATCAAGGTGCCTGCGACTGGCCAGGACATAGTGGGTGCGTGGAATCCGTAATCCATTAGGCGTTTGGCGATATCGACCACTTCAATGCCTGCGGAACTTTTGAAGGGGCGGAAATCGAGAATGAATTCGTGGGCGACCCATCCACCTGGGCCGCGGTAGAGGATGTTAAAATCTCTGGAGAGTCGTTTGGCGAGATAGTTGGCGTTGAGTAGGGCGACTTCAGTACAGCGGGCAAGGCCAGTGCCGCCAATCATAGCGAGGTACATCCAGGGGATGACGAGAATACTGGAACTTCCGTAAGGGGCAGAGGCGACTGGACCGACGCTGCCTGCTAACCGAGGTACGAGAGGATTACTAGGTAGAAAGGGAATGAGGTGCTTGGCAACGGCGATGGGGCCGACGCCTGGTCCGCCACCGCCGTGGGGAATACAGAATGTTTTATGTAAATTGAGGTGGGATGCATCGACCCCGAAATCGCCTGGGCGACAAATTCCGACGAGGGCATTGAGGTTGGCGCCATCCATATAAACTTGGCCGCCAGCGGCGTGGACTTTGGAGCAAAGATCGCGGATTCCTGTCTCAAAAACTCCGTGGGTTGAAGGATATGTGACCATGATGGCAGCGAGGCGGGGGCCGAGCTCGCGAATT
Source organism: Verrucomicrobia subdivision 6 bacterium (assembly GCA_947466515.1). Taxonomy (GTDB): domain Bacteria; phylum Verrucomicrobiota; class Verrucomicrobiia; order Methylacidiphilales; family Verrucolacustridaceae; genus Verrucolacustris. Next base: position 2,399 of record CANIEM010000030.1, read on the forward strand.
TTTGAGTCGAGATCGGAGTGGTCGACATTGCCTTGGGCATCGCAAGCGATGGGGACGACGCGGAAACCTGCGAGAACTGCGCTGGCTGGATTGGTGCCGTGGGCGGAAACAGGAATGAGGCAGGTATCGCGCTGGGATTGGCCGCGGGAGTGGTGCCAGGCGCGGATGGCGAGGAGACCGGCGTACTCACCTTGAGAACCTGCGTTGGGTTGAAGGGAGACACCGGGGAGGCCGGTGATTTTGCCTAGCCAATCTTCGAGTTCGTGGATCATGGAAAGGTAACCTGGATTTTGATCGGCGGGGGCGCAGGGATGTGGGTCGGAGACGGTCGACCAGCCGAGAGGGGTGAGCTCCGAGGCGGCGTTGAGTTTCATGGTGCAGGAGCCGAGCGGAACCATGGAGTGGGCGGGGGAGAGGTCTTTGGCGGCGAGACGACGAATGTAGCGGAGGAGTTCGGTTTCGCTTGTGTAGGTTGAGAAGATGGAGTGGCGGAGGGCAGGAGATTGCCGAACGAGGGGTCCGGCGAGGGACGGATTTTTTGGAGAAGGCTGAGAAAGAGGGGGGAGGGCCTTGGCGTCACCGAAAAGAGAGAGGAGAGAATCAACTTCCGCGTCGTCGGTACGTTCATCGAGGGTGATACCGAGATCGCCGTTGGGTAGAGAGCGGAAATTATAACCTGCTTGGGTAGCTGTGGCAGAGATGCGTTGGAGTGAAGACGCGGGAGCGTGAATCCGTAGCGTGTCGAAAAAAGAGGAGTGAACGATGGTGAAGCCGAGTTGGGTGAGGCCCTCGGCGAGGCGAAGGGTATGGGCATAGATGCGGAGGGCGATTTGACGGAGGCCTTTCGGGCCGTGGTAGACGGCATACATCGAGGCAAGGCTGGCGAGGAGGGCTTGGGCAGTGCAGATGTTGCTGGTGGCGCGATCGCGGCGGATATGCTGTTCGCGGGTTTGGAGGGCGAGGCGGTAGGCGATGCGGCCAGCGGCATCTTTGGAAACGCCGATGAGGCGACCAGGGAGGAGGCGTTGGTAGGCCGAGCGGGTAGCGATGTAGGCGGCGTGGGGTCCGCCAAAACCGATGGGGACGCCGAATCGTTGGGTGCTACCGACGGCGATGTCGGCGCCGAGTTCGCCGGGAGGGGTGAAGAGAAAAAGGGAGAGGGGATCGGTGACGAGGATGGAGAGGGCTCCTGCTTTTTTGAGTTGAAGAATTGAGGGCCGCGGGTCGGCGAGGAATCCATCGGTTTCGGGATAGGCGAGGATTCCGGCAAAGATGGAGTGGGCATCTTTTTCGGGAAACTGCTCGGAAATGATTATTTTCCAACCGAGGACTTCGGCGCGGGTGGTGATGACGGCGGCGGTGGAGGGGTGGAGGTTGGGGGAGAGCCAGAGAGTATTGCGCGAAGAGGCGTGGAGGGCGGCATGGGCAAGGGAGACTGCCTCAGCGGCGGCGGTGCCTTCGTCGAGGAGGGAAGCATTGGCAATATCTAGGCCAGTGAGTTCGACGATCATGGTCTGGAAATTGAGAAGGGCTTCGAGGCGACCTTGGGCGATTTCGGGTTGGTACGGGGTGTAGGAGCTGTACCAACCTGGGTCTTCGAGGATGGCGCGGCGAAGGACGGGTGGGGTGATGGTGCCGTGGTATCCGAGGCCGAGGAGAGAGCGGAAGGGGCGGTTTTGAGAGAAGGCTTTTTCGAGGTCGGCGAGTGCGCGTTGTTCGGAGCGGGCGGCGGGGAGGTTCGGGGCGTGGGCGGAGGCTAGGCCAGGAGGGAGGGTAGCTTGAACGAGGTCTTCCAAGGAGGAGAGACCGAGTTCGGCGAGCATCTGCTTCTGGGAGGAAAGAGTGGGACCGATATGGCGGGAGAGGAAGGAGAGGTCGCCGTGGCTATGAGGCAGGGAAGGGGCAGGATCCTTGGTGGGAAGGGTGGTGGTCTCTTTGGTCGTGGCAGAAGTGGCAGCGGGCACCGACTCAAAGTAGTGGAGAGCGTGGGGTTCGCAAGTCGTGGAGTAAAGTTGGTCAAGAGGGGTTGGGAATAGATAGTATAAAGAGATGCACCAGTACGCCGCGAAAAATTGCTGTGGGGGCAACGCCTGTGGGTTGGATGTGCTGGCCCATCAGCTTGCCGATTCAGCGGAGTTGCGAGGAGTTTCGGTTTCCTTTCACGAAGGACGGATTGATTATGCGACGGCTGGCCAAGAGCAGGGGGAGAGTGGAGCGGTCGGGCTGGCCGATGCGGTGCGCGCTTTGGGTGGGGGGAGTATCTGTCGTTGGTCGCCTCCCGATTCGCGATGTGGGAAGTGCGGGCGTCTTTTAGAGGGAAAGTGGGAGGAGGGTGTTTTCATGCGGAGGGATGGGGATAAGATTATTTTAGAGAGAGAAAGTTGTCCGACGGCTCCGAAGTTTTGGTTGTGGAAGATATTAGGGGGAGTGAAATTAGAGGTGAGGCAACTTCCCTCAGTGGTGGGGGCGGGAAAAAAGTGGAAAGTTCCACTGGCCTTGGCGGTTGTCTGTGGGATGACAGGTTTGTTGGGTTGGTGGGTGGAGGGATGGATTGGAAAACTCTTTTTTCTGGTGGCTTACCTAGCGGGGGGCTGGAAAACGGGGGAGGAGGTAGCACAACGATTAAAGACGGGGGTTTTAGATATTCATTTTCTGATGCTGGCGGTGGCGGCGGGCGCGGCGGCGGTGGGGCATTTGCAGGAGGGAGTGTTGTTGCTCTTTTTATTTTCGTTGAGTGGGGCTTTAGAGGAGTTGGCGGCGTATCGAACGGAAAAGGAGTTGGCAGGGTTATTTAAGGCGGCGCCGCGTGAAGCAGTTCGAATTTTGGAGGACGGTACCGAGGAGAGTGTGGCGGTGGAGACGCTCCAAGCGGGAATGAAGGTGCGGGTACGCCCTGGGGATGCTTTCCCTGTGGATGCGGAGGTGGTGGAGGGACGGACAAGTGCGGATGAATCGAGTCTGACGGGCGAATCGGTGGCGGTAGAGAAGGAGGTGGGATCAATGGTTCTGGCGGGAACTTTAAATCTATGGGGTCGAGTGGATCTACAGGTATTGCGACCCGCTAAGGAAAGTGCTTTGGAAGGAATCTTGCGATTGATCCGAGATGCACAAGAGCAGAAGGCACCCGCCCAGCGTTTTACGGATCGGTTTGGGACTCGTTATACCCAAGCTATTTTGACTCTAAGTTTGGTTATGTTCCTGGTTTGGTGGGGATTAGCGGGGTGGGCTGCAAGTGAAGCGGGGACGGCGTTTTATAAAACGATGACCTTACTGGTGGTGGCATCGCCGTGTGCTTTAGTGCTTTCGATTCCTTCAGCGGTATTGGCAGGGATTGCGGCCGGAGCGCGCCGCGGAATTTTATTTCGGGGGGGGAGTCCGATTGAGCGATTGGGCTCGATTCATCGGGTGGCGTTGGACAAAACGGGGACTTTAACGACGGGCGAGATGAAAGTGCGCGGGGTGGAAGTAGAAGATGGTTGCACGGAGGAGCAGGTTTTGCGGGGAGCGGCTGCCTTAGGCATGCAGTCGCTTCATCCTGTATCAGTAGCCATCGTTCGAGAGGCGAAGCGGCGCGGATTTCCAGGGCTTACTCTTGAAGAGTTTTCCTCGGCTACGGGTGGGGGATTACGGGGGAGAGTGAGGGGTGGGGTGGAGGCACGGCTAGGGCGGAGAAGTTTCTTGGAGAAGGCCGAATGGGTGGCGGCCAAAGCGGCGCCGCTTGCTGGTTTAACCGAAGTTCTTTATGAAGCGGGTCCTGTGCGGGGTCGGATATTATTGGAAGATGAGATTCGCACCAGTAGCCGGCCTTTGCTTGGTTGGCTAGAAAAGCAGGGTCTCAAAGTAACGATGTTGACGGGTGACCGAGAGGCGGCGGCTCGGTTGGTAGCTGAGCAGGTGGGTTTAAAGGATTATCGCTATGGGTTGCACCCAGAAGAAAAGGTGGCGGCGATTCGGGAGTGGAATGAGCAAGGGGAGAAAGTAGCGATGGTAGGGGATGGGGTGAACGATGCACCGAGTTTGGCGATGGCAGAGATTGGGGTGGCGATGGGAGCGCGGGGAACGGGGGCGGCTTTGGCGGAGTCGGATATTATTTTAATGCGGGATCGATTGGAGAGTTTTGCGGAAGCTTTTGATTTGAGTCGGCGAACTCGAAGAATCATTACACAAAACTTAGTGATTTCCCTAGGAACCGTAGCGGTCTTGGTAGTGGCGGCACTGGGTGCGGCGATTCCATTGACCGTAGGGGTGGCGGGTCATGAGGGGAGCACAGTGATCGTAGTTTTGAATAGCCTACGATTGTTGGCACCGCGCCGTGGATTTGTCGGATTGCGTGGGTTGGGGGAGTAGGTGTAGGAAAGATGGATGCGCTGGCGTGCCATTCTTCTCTTTGGGGCTCCTGGTTCTGGGAAAGGAACTCAAGGTAAGGTTTTAGGAACGATCCCTGGGTTCTGTCACATTTCGTGCGGGGATGTTTTTCGTGGGATGGATTTGAGGACTAAGGTCGGGCAAGCCTTTCTGAAGTACTCGAGTGCAGGTAATCTGGTGCCGGATGATGTCACGGTGGATTTGTGGCGGCAGCATATGGATCATTTAGTGACTTTGGGCAAATTTAAGCCTGAAATTGATCATTTAGTTCTCGATGGGATTCCGAGGAACGATGCCCAAGCGAAGCTCCTGAAAAATGACCTGAAGGTGGAGGCTCTCTTTCACTTAGTTTGCCACGACCGATCTAAATTAGAAGAACGGCTAAAGCGAAGGGCTTTGAAGGATAACCGACTGGACGATGCCAGCGACAAAGTGATTCATGATCGGTTGACCACCTACGAAAATGAAACTAAGCCAGTATTGGAATTCTATGGCGAAAAGGTCGTGCGTGAGGTTGATGCAGAGCAGTTCCCCTATGAAGTAGCGCGTGATATTTTGAGTCAGATTGGAACTTCGAAAAAGAAAACATCCTCCCAGAATCTTACTGCGGCTACTGTTTAGTCCCGTGCGTGTTATATTTGCTGGCACAGGGGAATTTGGAGTCCCTTGTTTGGAGGCGTTGGTCGCTTCGGACGAGCATTTTGTATTGTCGGTTATCACGCAACCTGATCGTCCAGCTGGGCGCCAACAGAAGTTGCTTCCATCCCCGATCAAGGAGTGTGCCTTACGCCGTCATTTAACTGTATTCCAACCTGAAGATATTAACGCAGGTACGGCACTCAGCCAGATTCGCTATCAGAAGCCTGATTTAATGATCGTGGTGGCGTACGGGCAGATTCTAAAGAAACCGCTCTTGGAGATACCCGAGAAGGGTTGTTGGAATGTGCATGGTTCACTTTTGCCGAAGTATCGAGGGGCGTCTCCAATTGCGGCGGCGATTCGCGATCGTCAAAAGCGGACAGGAGTCACGATCATGCAGATGAATGAGGGATTAGACACAGGGGATATTTTGGGAAAGGTGGCGACACGAATCCGTCCAGGAGAGACGACAGGGATGTTGCATGATCGTTTGGCGGGGAAGGCTGGACCTCTGCTTTTGAAGTTGCTGGTGCAAGCGAGGAAGGGAAAGTTACGGAATACGAGGCAAAATGCAGGGGAAGCTTCCTTGGCGCCGAAGATGACGAAGGAGAATGGAAAGATTGAATGGGAAAAGAATCCTGAGGATATTGAGGCCCATATTCGTGCGATGCAGCCTTGGCCAGGAGCATATACTTGGATTCCTGATGGGACGGATCAGAAGATGTTAAAGATTTTCTCGGTGATACTTTCGAAGCGGGCCAAGGGAAAGCCTGGTGAGATTGTAGAGGTTAATTCGCATGGGATTTTGGTGGCAGCGAAGAAGGGTGGAGTTCTAGTGCGCGAGGTTCAATTGGAAGGTCGCAAGCGGATGGCTGCGGTGGAGTATGCACGCGGTGCTGGCCTGGCACCTGGGTTGGTCCTGACCTAGGGAGGGCAGTTTAGGTTCGGGTGATTTTAAGAGGACGGGGTAGACGAGGGGATGCGTGAGGCCCCACTCGCGATTAGGTTTTGCACAAGATTATAGAGGATGATGGGAATGAGAATCTTAGGTTGGTTTACAAATGCCAGTGAGGCGAGAACGAGAGCGGTGCCATTGTTGTTCATGCCCACGCCGAACATGAGGGCATAGCATTGAGATGTTTTGGCTTTGAGGAGACGTCCGAGCCACCAACCTGCTAGAAAGTCGACGCTACATAAAAGAATGACGAAGGTGAGGGTAATTATCAGAAAACCCCACTCGGGTGAGGCGAAGACTTGGGGTAAGGCAATGGAGGCATTGGTGTAATTTAATATGAGGAGACAGATGGAGTTGGTTAGTTTGAGGGTGGGTTTTGCGGATTGGATTCGGTGGGCACCGATTAGTGGGCGTAGGCCAAGGCCTAGGAGGGAGGGGAGTAAAACAGAAAGAAGGAGTACGAGCGTGGGCGCACCACCTTTGAGTTGGGCGAGGGCTGGGGTGTAATCCCCGATGGCGACAACATTAATGAAGTGTAAGGAGATGGGCATGAGCCAAGGGCTGAAGAAAATCGAGAGAAGTACGAGGCCAACAGCAAGGGGAACATCCCCATCGGTATTCTGGGTATAGGCGGTGGAGGCGCCAGCGACTGGAACGGTGGAGAGGAGGGCGAGGGCCACGATGATGGCTTGAAGATGTTCAGGAGTGCCTATGACCGTCAGGATTAAAGAAGCGAAATAGAGGACGATGATTGGAAGAAATAGGTTGGCGCCAAGCCCCACGAGAAGGAGTTGCGGGGATCGAATAAGGTCACGAATCTTTTCAAGGGAGAGAGAAGCGTTGAGTAGTAGAACGGCTAATAAAACCATGGTCAAAGAGAGGGAGGTGGTCTCGCCGAAGCCTGAAGCTTGGCCTAGGGAAATGCGGCGGAGCCATTCTCCGAAACGAGGAAAGAAACCTGCGAAGATGTACGAACTAATGAGAAAGCCGATGAAATAGCGATGGATCAGGTGGGATAGACGAGTGAGGAGCCCAGTTGGGGCGGGTTCAGAGTTCATGATTTAAAAAGAGTTGGGAGGGAGGTTTCCTCAAGGGTCACTGTTTTTTTATCCACCGCTCTTTTTGCATGGCGAGCTTGCGTTTGGCTGATTCGAGGGGGTTGGGGTTTTTGCCAGAAGCATAGAGATCGGCGCGGTGGAGGATTGAGCGGATGTAGGATTTTGTCGTAGGGAAATCCATGGCGAGGAGAAAGTCTTCGGCGCGGAGGGTGGGATTGTCTCGAGCCCAGCGACGGGCATGGGTGATGCCTGCGTTGTACTCTGCTAGGGCAAAGACCTCGGGACGGTCGGCATTGGACCAGCGTTTCATGGCGCGAGAGAGGTACCAAGATCCAGCGGCGAGGTTGGTTCGAGGATCGAAAAGATCAGTTTCGTGGAAGGAGCGGATCCGATTGGCCTGAGCCCAGTCTTGGCCTGCGCCTGGGGTGACCTGCATCAGGCCTCTTTCGCCTGAGGTGCCGGTGGCGCGGACCTCGAAATCGCTTTCACGCCAAACCACGGCACGGACCAGGGAGACGGGGAGTTGGTGGCGGGCGGCGGCCTCGGCTATGAGTGGACCGAGTTCGGTGGAGCGATGAATTTCGCCGATCCAGGAAAAGGCGATCATGGCCAACGGAGTTACAATCACGGCCAAGGCGGCCAGAATACGCGGTCGAGCGAGGAGCATAGTATTACAAAGATAAACGACAAAGGTGGTGGAGGGGAAGCGGGGGAAACTTGCCTCGCGACTAAAAATAGCGCAGAGCCAATGGGTGAATTCTTTCGAATTTGTGAGGGTAGCACCTGAATTGGGCCTAGATCGTCTATTCGACTACCGGATTCCCGAGCGATTACGGGGTAAAGTTGGGCTAGGACAGAGGCTAAGGGTGCCATGGGGGCGGCGGAGCATTATGGCCTACGCGGTAGAGTTTCCTGATCAACCTGAGGTGGAGGCAGAAAAAGTGCGTGAGGTAGAGGAGGTTGCGGGCGAGCGCCCCCTCATTCCTGCGGCTTTGTGCCAGTTAGCCCGCTGGATGGCTGATTATTATGCCTGCGATCTTGGAGCTGCTTTGCGAACGATTTTGCCTGGGCCGGTGCGCTCTCATGAGGGAGGTGGAAAAATGGCTTGGTGGATTAGCCCGGTACCAGGCAGGGAAGCGGTAGCCGCGGCCGCGTTGAAGGGGTCTAAGGCGCAGCGCAAAGCTTGGGAGCACCTGCTGAAGAGCGGCGGGGGTTGGTTGACGTTGCTGGCTCGGGATACGGGAATGGGGACGGCGGTTTGGCGGGCATTGGTGGATCGGGGGTTAGCGGAGAGAACGGAGAAGAGATTTGTGCAGGCGGAGGCGCTGGCGGAAGCGGGGTGGCCCGACGCAGAGAAGCGGCCCGAACTGGGCGTAGAGCAAGCGCAGGCGATGGAAGCATGGCAGGAGGAAAGGAAAAAGGAGGGCGCAGGGCGGGCGATTTTATTGGAAGGGGTGACGGGGAGTGGAAAGACGGAGATTTATCTTCGGGCGATGGAAGCGGTTTTGGCTGAGGGAAAAAACGCAATTATTCTTGTGCCCGAAATATCGCTTACGCCCCAAACGGTGGCACGGTTCCGCGGTCGGTTGGTGGGTCAAAAGATTCGCTTATGTGTTCTGCATAGTGGTCAGACGGTGGCGGAGCGGAGGGAATCGTGGCATGAGATTCGGGAGGGTCGGGCACGAGTGGTAATTGGCGCGAGGTCGGCTCTTTTTGCTCCTTTAGAAAATCTTGGTCTGATTGTGGTCGATGAGGAGCACGATGGTGGATACAAGCAGGCGGAGTCGCCACGATATCACGCAAGAGATCTAGCGGTGGTGCGAGGTAGAATTGAAGGCGCGCCGGTGCTTTTGGGTAGCGCGACTCCATCGCTGGAGAGTGGTTATAATGCGGATCGAGATAAGTACCGGCGGGTGCTGCTGACTCATCGAGTGGATGGGGCCAAGTTGCCCAAGGTACACGTGGTGGATTTACGGAAGGAGGATAAGCCGAAGGGAGGTGGGCCGATTCTTTTATCGGCTGATCTGACGCAAGCGTTGGAGGATCGTCGAAAAAAGGGAGAGCAAAGTCTCGTTTTACTAAATCGGCGGGGATATGCGCCGAGTGTCCAGTGCCCGCACTGTGGTCGAGTTGAGGAGTGCGAGCGGTGTGCTGTGCCGATGACCTATCATCGAGGTGAGGATAAGTTACGTTGCCACTTTTGCGATGCGGAGAAGGCTGCGCCTCGTCAATGCACGGAATGCTCTTCTCCAGTTTTAAAATTCACCGGCGCGGGTACGGAACGACTAGAAGAATCGGTGGCCGAAGCCCTTCCTGGGGTGCGGTGGACGCGAATGGACTCGGATAGTATGAAAGCGCGTGGATCTCATGCCAAGGCGCTGGCGGCTTTCCGGGAGGGGCGCACGGAGATTTTATTGGGAACACAGATGATCGCCAAAGGTCTGCACTTTCCTCGAGTGACATGCGTTGGGGTGGTGGGAATCGATGGAGCGCTGAACTTGCCAGATTTTCGTGCATCGGAACGTGTTTTTCAGCTTTTGGTGCAGGTGGCGGGTCGGGCTGGGCGGGGCGAGATCCCTGGGGAAGTTTTCGTGCAAACTTACACTCCTTTTCATCCTGCGATTCAGTTTGCTCGGCATCACGATGTCACTGGGTTCCGAGAGCAGGAGTTGGAGTTTCGTAAGGCGCATGGTTATCCGCCTTATCGTCGAGCGATTCTTCTTTCGTTTTCGGGGCCGAGTGAGGCGCAGGCCCTCGCGGCAGCGGAGCATGCGGTCAAGAGGTTGCGGGAAATCTGGAAGGACAAGGTTGAGGTTCCCGATGCTGGGCCAGCTCCGATTGCAAGAGTGGAGGGGAGGTTCCGCTTTCAGGTATTTCTGCTGGTGGACAAAGTTGGGGAAGTGATTGGGGATTTGAAGAGAGAGGTCTTGGCGCCGAAATGGCCGAGCGGCTTACGGACCTCGGTGGATGTGGATGCACAGGATCTTCTTTAGATCGAATTCTTATCGGTGAACTGCTAGGTTGGACAGGACTTTATGGAGAATCTTTTTTTAACGACAGCGATTGACTACGCCAACGCCAAGCCACACTTGGGCCACGCCTATGAAAAGGTGCTGACGGATACTTTGGCTCGTTTTGCTAGGCGACGGGGTCAATCCGTCCGTTTTCTGAGCGGATTGGATGAGCACGGCCAAAAGGTCCAGCAAAGTGCGACGAAGGCGGGGAAGAGTCCGCAAGAATTTGTCGACGGGATCAGCCAGTTCTTTCTCAAGCTATGGAAGCAATTGCGCGTGGAGCCAGATGATTTTTTAAGAACGACAGAGACAAGGCATCGCAGGATTGTGCAGGAGGTTTTAACTCGATTACATAGCCAAGGGGACATTGTGAAGGGAACCTTTAAGGGTTTTTATAGTGTGCGGGCGGAACAGTTTTTAACGGAAAAGGAGAGGCAAGCGGATGGATCATGGCCCGAGATATTTGGAGAAGTGGTGGAGTTAACTGAGGAGAACTACTTTTTCAAACTTTCGAAGCATCAGGATTGGTTGAAGGAGTTGTATCAGAAGCAACCGAGCCTGATTTTTCCTGAGTTTCGAACGAAGGAGGTTTTAGGAGCTTTGGAGAAGCCTCTGCCCGATTTATGTATCTCGCGTCCGAAATCGCGTTTGGCCTGGGGAATTCCTCTGCCTTTCGATGAAAATCAGGTAACCTATGTTTGGTTTGATGCGCTTTTGAATTATGTGACGGGGGCAGGAACAGGAAAGGGTGAGTTGGCGGATTGGACTCCCGCGGTCCATGTGATTGGGAAGGACATACTGGTTCCTGCTCATGGGATTTATTGGCCCTGTATGTTGCATGCTTTGGGATTGCCGATGTTTGCCAAACTTCTGGTGCACGGTTTTTGGACGCGTAAAAGTGAGAAGTTAAGTAAGTCGACGGGAAATATTGTAGATCCAGAGGAGTTAGCGCTGAAATACGGATCGGATTCCTTTCGGTACTATGTTTTGCGGGAGATGGCGCTGGGGCATGATGCGGACTTTGATGAGGAGTCCTTGGCGGCTCGGCGGAAAGGGGAGTTGGCGCATGAGTTAGGCAACTTACTCCAACGGGCGGGATCAATGGTGGGTCGGTATCGGGAAGGGAAAATTCCTAGTGCCCCAACTCCTGCGGATTCGATGTCCCATGACTTTCGGGGCACCGTGCTTGGGGCCTTGCGGAAATGGGATGAGTTAATGGGGGCGGATCAGATGCATCTTGCTTTGGGTGAGTTATGGAAAGGGGTTCAAGCGGGAAACCAGATGATTGAAACACGTGCGCCCTGGAAGTTGGCCAAGGATCCAGCGAAGGCGGGAGAGTTGGATGCGACCTTAGCGGATGCCATGGGAGTGCTGGAGTTAGTTTTTGAAGAGGTGGCGTGTGTTTTACCGACAACGGCGGCGGCTGGCCTGGTGCAGTTGGGTTTGAGTGGAGCAATCGAGGTGCGAGGGGCGGATTGGCCTCAGTGGCCGCAGGCGCAGGCGGGGCGAATTCTCGGAAAGATCGAACCTCTTTTCCCCTTGCTCGAAGATGAGAAGGAGAAAGGGAAGGTATGACACGGCGAGCGGTTGCATGCCGTTACTAGGTGAGGCATTTTAAAAGTTCAAGGAACCCCCAACTTATGAGTACAAAACCTTACGCGCATCCTGAAGCTTTAGTCGAAACCGACTGGCTGGCTCAACATCTGACGGATGGGAATATTCGTGTAGTCGAAAGTAACGAGGACGTTCTTCTTTACGATACGGGTCACATTCCAAGTGCGGTCCATATCGATTGGCGGCGAGATTTACAGGATTCGCTGGTGCGGGATTATGTGACCCCACAAGCTTTTGCGGAGCTCTGTGCGCGAAATGGGATCACGCCTGAGACCACGGTGGTATTCTATGGTGATAAATCGAACTGGTGGGCGTGTTATGCTTTATGGGCTTTCCGTCTATTCGGGCACAGTAACGTGAAGATTTTGAATGGGGGTAGGGACAAATGGGTGGCTGAAAAACGTGCGCTGACTCGGGACAAAGTCAAAGTGTCTCCAGCAAGTTATCCCGTTCCGCCGCGCAGATTGGATTCCGAAATTCGGGCGTTTTACGAAGATGCCTTGGCTTGGAGCCAAAAGAAGCTGCTTTTAATCGATGTGCGTTCGCCAGGAGAGTTTAAAGGGGAGGTGACCCACATGCCCGAGTATCCGCAGGAGGGTGTATTGCGTGGCGGGCATATTCCTGGGGCCAAGAGTGTTCCTTGGAAGACCGCGGTGAAGGAGGATGGGACCTTCAAGTCAACTGATGATCTCGAAAAGATATACGGTGAGGGATGTGGAGTGGGACCAGAGACTGAAGTTATCGCCTACTGTCGGATAGGTGAGCGATCGAGTCATACCTGGTTTGTCTTGAGCTACCTACTCGGACGGAAGAAGGTGAGGAATTACGATGGTTCGTGGACGGAGTGGGGAAACCGAGTGCGGGCGCCGATTGAGCGCTCCGAGTAACAAAATCAGTTGGCGGGAGCAGGGGGAGGAGTTGTGGAGTCGGTTGCGGGAAGCTTGCCAGGAATGATTTGATAGTCGTTCATCGTGCTGGTCTGTTTCTGCTCCATGCGGTAGCCCATAATATTGAGTACGAAATTCATCGCGAAATCGGACGGCACAGGGATCTGAATGGCGGCGAGCTCAGATGTTTGGTAATCGAAATCTAGTCCTTTCATCGAGGCGAGGAACCAGGCAACTTCCACTTCTTCAGTGAGACTGCCCTTCGTGCGGATAATACTGAAGTCCTTCTGATCGATCCAAATGGTGCCGCCAACTTTATTAATGACTTTTTCTTCGCGTGAGGAGAAAGGCTGATCTTTCTTAGGAGTGAACTTAATGACGTAGCAGGAGCGGTCGCGGATCATTTCGTTGCCCGTCTTGGTATAGTTAAAACGTGGGGCGATTTTACCCATATCGAGCATGGCATTCACTTTGCGGGCGTCTTCTACGTCTTTGTTCGAGGAGCCGGAGTCGTCGTCGGAGTTTGAGTTTCTGCCTGTAGAACGGAGGCCGCGACCTGAGGCGGCTCCCGCATAGGTTGTTTTATTGCCAGAGGGTTTTGCGTCGCCTGAGGCTGGTTTAGAGTCGTCGTTAAAATCGGCGCTAAAAGTGATGTCCTTGCTTGGTTTAATTTTAGCAGTGACTGTTTTGGTTTTATCGGGAATGACCTTTTCGTCCTCATCGAGTTGTTGGGTAACTAGCTTGAGTTGGTAGCTAAAGTCTTCGCGTAGATCGCGTAGTTCCTCGTCGCGGCGGATGGCGTTTTGGATGATTTGATCTGCGGTTAGATTTTCAGTCGGGGCGGGTGCGGGAGTGGCGACGGGAGTTGCAACGGGTGCGGGATCGGGAGAGGTGCTAGGTGTTTGTTTTTTGGAGGAAGCATCTTGTTCATCATCATCCGCCGTGGTTTGGAAGTCTGGGCTGTTTGCGGGGTTCCTGGAGTTAACTTGGGCGGAGAGGGGAATAACGAGCAGGCAACTAGGGAGCACGAAAAGGATAAGTTTGCGAAAATTCATAGTTCCTCTATCTACCCTAAACATGGCACACATCAAATTATATATACCTGGACCGGTCGAAATCGCACCTTCAGTTCTGCAAGCCTTTGCTGGCTCGATGATTGGGCACCGAGGAAAGGGGTTTCAAGACTTGTACTCGCGAGTGCAACCTGGGTTGCGGCAGCTTTTCCAAACATCTCAACCGGTATTTTTGGGGACGGGTTCGGCGTGGTCAGTGATGGAGGCTTCCCTACGTAATCTCGTGCAAAAGAAGGTGCTGGTTTGTATGAACGGGGCTTTTTCCGACAAGTGGTTTGATGTAGCGCTGAAGTGCGGGAAGGAAGCGGGCAAGGTGCAGGTGGAGTGGGGGCAAGCGATTAAGCCTGAGATGATTGAAAAGGAACTTTCTAAAGGTGGGTATGATGCGTTGACCCTGATTCATCACGAGACTTCCACAGGTGTTTTGAGTCCTTTGGCGGAGATTGCAAAGCTAGTCCGATCGAAATTTCCGGATGTGATGCTGATTACCGACACCGTGTCGTCATTTAGCGTGATGCCGATTCCTTTCGATGAGTTGGGGTTGGATGTGATGCTTTGCGGAACACAGAAGGCTTTAGCACTACCTCCCGGGGCATCCTTGTTTTCGGTGAGTGAGCGCGCCTATGCGCGGGCAGAAAAGGTCAAAGACCGTGGGTACTACTACGATTTTCACGAGTTTCGTAAGCAGGCGGATAGCAATATGACCCCCTGCACCCCTTCCATTTCCCATCTCTATGCGCTGGAAGTGAAGTTGGCGGAGATTGCCAAAGAGGGGATCGCCCAAAGGCACGATCGCCATCGGAAGAATGCGGAGCGGGGTCGGGCGTGGTTGGCGGCGAACGGTTTCGAGGTATTTCCTGAGAAAGGATACGAGTCGCTCAGCCTGACCTGTGGAAAAAACACTCGTGGGGTGGATGTGGCCAAGTGGATTGCGTGGCTCAAGGAAACCCACGGCGCGATTTTTGACGGAGGATACGGAAAGATGAAGGGTCTCAACTTCCGAGTCTCCCATATGGGAGATGAGACGGAGAAGGGGATGGAAGAGCTGTGGGGCCGCCTTACGGAGGGGTTGAAGAAAATTGCTTAGGCGGCCTTGCGGGATTCTTTGCGTTTGATGATTGGGGCACGATGCCCCTCGGCCACCGCCTGATTGATAATCACTTCATCGACATCATCGCGGGAGGGGATGTCGTACATCAGATCGAGCATCATGCCTTCGAGCAAGCTACGAAGCGCACGGGCTCCAGTGCCTTTTTTCAAGGCGGCCTCGGCCAAACAGCGCAGGGCATCGCGAGTAAAGTTGAGTTTCACCCCTTCCATACCGAAAAGTTTGGCGTATTGCCGAGTTAAAGAGTTCTTTGGATCGGTCAGCACGCAGATGAGCTCATCCGCGGTAAGCGGGCTAAGATGGGATAGGACGGGGAGACGACCGATGAACTCTGGGATCATGCCAAAGCGGAGCAGATCGTCCGGCTCGGTATAGCGAAGGAGTCCGAGGCCATCTTCCTTGACGGTTTGGCTGGGAACGAGCTGGGAACCGAAACCGAGAGAGCGTCCGCCTAAACGTTTATTGACGATCTCTTCCAGTCCAACAAAGCCACCTCCGCAGATAAAGAGAATATTCTGGGTATTGACTTGAATATGTTCAGCTTGCGGATGTTTCCGTCCGCCTTGCGGCGGGACGTGACAAATAGTGCCTTCGAGGATTTTGAGAAGGCCTTGCTGAACTCCCTCGCCTGAGACGTCGCGGGTAATGGAAGCACTATCTGATTTGCGACCAATTTTATCAATTTCGTCGATGTAGACGATACCCAGTTCGGCACGTTTGACGTCGTAGTCCGCATTTTGCAGAAGTCGGAGGATGATGGTTTCAACATCTTCCCCGACGTAGCCCGCTTCGGTAAGGGAAGTGGCGTCGGCGATGGCGAAAGGGACGTCGAGGATTCGGGCGAGGGTACGAGCGAGGAGGGTTTTACCTGAGCCGGTCGGGCCGATCAGGAGGATGTTGCTTTTCTCCAGTTCCACATCGGAATGTTCTGTGGGGAGAGTGTCGGTGGGTTCGCCGCGCACCCGTTTGTAATGGTTGTGCACGGCGACGGCGAGAGTGCGCTTGGCGCGGTCTTGGCCGACGACGTGGCGATCGAGCTCAGCCCGAATTTCACGGGGTTTGGGTAAGGCTTTAAGAATTCCTTTGGCTTGGGCGTGATCGCCGATTTCACGCGTAAGAATATTTGTGCAAAGGGTGATGCAGTTATCGCAGATGTAGACCCCTGGGCCTGCGATGAGTTTTTTTACCTCCGCATGGCTTTTGCCACAGAAGGAGCAAAGGGTGAGGTGATTGGGGCGGGCCATGGAGGCACCAGGACTACTTTTTCGGCTGCTCTTCTTTACGGAAGCTGACGACGTGATCGACGAGACCGTAGGTCTTGGCGTCCTCGGCGGACATAAAGCGATCCCGGTCTGTATCTTTTTCTACGGTCTCAAAAGATTGGCCCGTGTGGTGGGCCATAATTTCGTTTAGGCGTTTTTTGGCGCGAAGGATTTCTTGGGCTTGGATGCTGATATCGGTGGCTTGGCCTTGGGCGCCGCCAAGGGGTTGGTGGATCATGATCCGGGCGTTGGGTAGGCAGTAGCGCTTCCCTTTGGTGCCCGCGGCGAGAAGAACAGCTCCCATGCTGGCGGCTTGGCCGATGCAGTAGGTGTTCACCTCGCAGGTGATGTACTGCATGGTGTCATAAATGGCGAGGCCTGCGGTGACATAACCACCAGGGGAGTGGACATAGATACTGACGTCCTTCTTGGGATCTTCCATTTGCAGGAAAAGGAGTTGGGCAATAATAGAGTTGGCCATGGTGTCATCAATGGCGGTGCCGATAAAGATGATGCGGTCTTTAAGGAGCCGGGAGTAGATGTCGTAGGCGCGTTCGCCACGGCCGGTTTGCTCAATGACGCTAGGTACGAAGTAGTCAGCCCGAGGTGCGTTGCTCATGGGTAAGACTTAGCCACGAACGGCGTGTTGCAAAAGAAAATCAACCGTTTTTCTGCGCAAGAGAGTGTCAGCAAGTGAGGGTAACACTTCGGATTTATGTAAGCGCTTGGCGAAGAGGCGTGGGTCCTGACCTGATTGAGCGGCGAGGACAGCGATTTCTTGGAGCACCTCCTTGTCCTCGACTTTAATCCCTTCGGCCTCAGCGATGCGACGGAGGAGGAAACTAAGTTTGACGTTTTCTTCGGCGTTTTGGCCTGCGGTCTTGAGGATCTCGTCTTTATGTTTGATGAGCTCTTCATTGGAGACCCCGCGGCGCTGATTTTCTTCAACGAGGCGGGCGACGAGTCGGCGGCGTTCTTCGTCGAGTAAAGGCTCGGGGACATCCATTTTGGTGGAAGACAGAAGTGCGAGAGTAACCGCGCGGGCATCTTCGGATCGGGCAGAGGACAGGCGGGAAGCAGTGAGATCCTCGCGGATACGAGATTCGAGCTCGGCTTTGGGCATCTTGTAATTCTCTTGGGAAAAAGCCTCATCAACTTCGGGGACGTGCCGTTCTTTGAGTTCTTGGAGGGTCACCTGGTAGCGACCGGTTTGGCCACGCAGGGGGGCTTGGGGAAAATCGGCGGGGAATTTGACTTCCACAGGGCGGGTTTCTCCTGGGTTCATTCCAAAGAGGGCGGGAACGAATCCAGGGAGGAAGGCGTCGGGCTTGAGCCAGAGCCAAAGTTTTTTGGCTTCGGCGACTTGGCCTGAGTCGGGGGCGAGCTCGAGGATCTTTTTACCGCCGCAGGTGCCTTCGAAGTCGACGATCGCGAAATCGCCTTCTTGGGCGGGGCGGGGAGGGAGGGTATGGAAGTGGGCCATGGGCTCGGCCAAGCGGGCGAGAGCGGACGCGATATCGGTATCGGTGACGACTTCGGGAGATTTCTTGGGAATCTTGAGGCCTTTAGAGGCGGGCAATTTAAATTCAGGTGCGAGATCGACGCGGAGGACGAATTTAAACTTTTTGTCTTTTTCGAAATTGGCCTCTTCGACGGCAGGATCGTCGACGAGGTGAAGCTTCTCGGTTTCGACCGCATGGCGGAGACCGTCGCGGAGAAGATTTTCGCGGAGTTCTTTTTCGATATCGTTGGCGTAGCGGCGACGAACCATTTCTAGTGGGGCGTGGCCTGGGCGGAATCCTGGAATGCGGGCAGATTTTTGGAAGGAGAGGAGGACTCCTTCTTCGCGCTTACGCACTTGATCGGATGGGATTTCCCCTTTCAATCGGCGGCGGCAACCGCCCATATTTTCCATTGAAACTTTCATAATTGCTTGGACACACTACGGCAAGAATGCCGGATGGCCAAGGGTAGAGTGAACTGGTGGGGTTCGGTTGGGGACGGGGTTGGTGCCGTCGAGGGATATCCGCTACTTTTCAGGGAAGAGCGGGGACAGTTTCTTTGGCCGAGGGACTGGGATGATGCGACGGGCGGGGGGTTTTGAGGGCTTTGAGAAAACGTTTTACCGCGGGGGAGACGACGCGACTGGCGCGGGAGACGATACCGAGGGGGCGAATAATTTCAGGACCTTGGTGGGGCAGGACGACGAGAGCGCCAGTGGCTATTTCTGCGGCAATGGCGGAGTGGGGGAGGAAGGCTATCCCTGCGTTAATCTCGACAGCTTGTTTGAGGGTTTCGACGTTATCAAACTCCATCATCGGTTGAAACTTGAGGCCACGGGTGGCAAGAATTCGGTCGAGACCTTGGCGGGTGGGCATTTCTGGGGCGAGAGAGATAATTTTCGTCTGGGCCAGTTTTGATAAGTCGACGGGTCCGAGGTTGAGGAGGGGATGCCCTGGAGCACAGATGATATGAAGGGTATCTTTTTTAAAGGTTTCCACCTTGAGGCCTTTCCGCGGGGAGGGAAAGGCGACGAATCCCACATCAGCCTCTCCTGCAAGGACCGATTCGTAGACTTCGTTGGAGCGTCGATAATCGACCTGAATTTTGACGCGCGGATAGGTGCGGAGAAAGTCTTTGATGTAGGGGGGGAGTTCGTGGAGGCCGAGGCTGGGGACAGCGATAAGGCGGATGGTGCCTGAGATAATATTCCGCATTTCTTCGAGCTGATGGCGAAAGTGTTCAAAGTGGGTGATGATTTCTCGGCTGGTCTCGTAGAGGAGTTGGCCCTCGCGGGTGAGGATAAATTTCTTACTGGTGCGCTCGAGTAAAGGCACCCGCAGGCGTTGTTCGAGGCAACGAAGTTGCTGGCTGACCGCGGACTGGGTAATACCATTAAGCGTGGCTGCACGACTAAATGAATGGCCTTCGACAAGGTCACGGAAAACACGGAACGACTCAACTTGCATATGGGGTCTATTATTATCACTCCTTATCCATGATGCAAACTAAGGATATCTAATCATGGGCCTATCTCTTGAGGAAAACTATCATGGACTGCAGGAGCAGATACGCTTATCGGCGGAGAAGGCGGGCAGGGATCCCCAGGGGGTGAGGCTTTTGGCGGTGAGCAAAAAAATGGATTCGGAAAAAATCCGAGTGATCTGGCAGTTGGGGCATCGGCTTTTTGGGGAGAATCGGGTGCAGGAGGCGAGGGTGAAGATTCCTGAGATGCCGATGGGCGGGGAGTGGCACTTCATCGGAGGCCTGCAAACCAATAAGGCGAAAGATGCGGTCGAGTGTTTCGATGTAATTGAGTCGGTGGATCGTCTGGATTTGGCCCAAGAACTCCAGAAGAGATTGGAGACGGCTGGAAAAAAGATGCGGATCATGTTGGAGGTAAATGTGGGTGGGGAGGCGGCCAAGCACGGATGCGCTCCCGAGATGGTGGAGGATCTGCTTCAGAAGGTGATGCCCTTATCTCGGTTGGAGGTGATTGGGTTGATGGCGATTCCGCCGTTCCGTGAAGACCCAGAGATGGCGCGCCCGTTCTTTGCGAAGCTGCGGGAGATTCGGGATCGGCTGCAAGATTCGCAAGGGGCTCATTTGCCTGAGTTGTCGATGGGGATGAGCCATGATTTTCCTGTAGCGATTGCGGAGGGTTCCACCTTAGTGCGAATTGGGACGGCTCTCTTTGGGTCACGAAGTGCGTGAACCGAATCCTTCCACGCTCCTTTTACGAAAAGAAAAATCCCGTGCTGGTTGCGCAGGGACTTCTGGGAAAGATCATCCGCGTTGCCGGCGATGGTTGTGCGGCACGGATTGTGGAGACGGAGGCGTATGGGGGATCGTTGGATCGTGCTTCCCATGCTTGGCGGGGAAGGACTGCGCGAAATGAGTCGATGTTTGGGCGACCTGGAACGGCTTATATTTATTTATGCTACGGAATCCACCGAATGATGAACGTGGTCACAGCTCCCGAAGGGGTAGCAGCCGCTGTCCTGATTCGGGGGGTGGAGCCGTTGGAGGGAGTTGAAAAGATGGCGCGGCGAAGAGGGGTTTCCGCGTCGGAGTTTCGGTTGACGGCGGGGCCTGGGGCCTTGACTCAGGCTTTGGGAATATCGATGAAGTGGGATCGATGTGATCTTGTTTGCGGACCGATTCGGATCGAAGATGACGGGATGCGTATTCCGAAAGTTAAAATAGAGGCGGGCCGGCGGGTGGGGGTGAGCTATGCGGGTCCCGCGGCGCGTTTTCCTTGGCGTTTTCGGGTTCGGGCAAACCCGTGGGTCAGTCGGGCGTGAGCATGAAAAAAGACTTTCACATTCTGACGCCCGAAGAGAAAGCTCGGGAGATTAATCATTCCCGGCTCTACTACGGGACGATTGCGGAGATTGGGGCGGGGCAAGAGGTGTCGCGCTGGTTTTTCCAGGCTGGAGGAGCCGCCGGGACCATTGCCAAAAGCATGTCGGCGTATGATATGACATTTAGTAATGCGATTTACGGTACGGCGCATCGTTTTGTTTCTCGGGAGCGTTTGAGGGAGATGCTGGATCATGAGTACGCGCTAGTCATCGAGCGGTTGGGGCAAGAGAGAGGGGATACGACGCGGTTTTTTGCCTTTGCGGATACGGTGGCCGCAAGGACTCCTCGTAGCACAGGAGACGGGAAGGGGTGGATGGGAATTCGTTTTCAACCAGAACCGAACGGGGCTCCTGGAAATATTGTCTTACATGTCCGTTTGAAAGATGAGACTAACTCGGAGCAGATGGAGGTGCTGGGGATTTTGGGGGTTAACTTGATTCATGCGGCTTTCGGGAAATGGCGGGATCCTCAGAAAATTCTCGATCGCCTGCTGGATGGAATTCGTCCTGGGCGGGTGGAAGTCGACATGATCGACTTCCGTGGGCCGAACTTTTTAAAGACGGACAATCGATTGGTCAGTCTGAAGATGGTGCACAGCAATCTGACTCCGGTGGCCCTTTTCTCGGCAGCGGGGGTGAATCTGGAGGCGGAGGACTGCTTTTATGGAAAATCAATTTTGCTCTTACGAGGTCACTATCGGCCGATTACCAATTTCCATTTACGAATGATGGCGAAGGCATCGGAATTATTCCGCAAGGATCCTGCGAATCGGGATAAGGAGGTGGTGGAGGTTTGTGAAATCACTATGCGAAACTTGGTTCGGCATGCGAAGGCGGGGGTGGAAGACTTTTTGGATCGAGTGGACTGTTTGGGGGCACTAAAAAAGACGGTTTTAGTGACGGGGATTTTTCGTTTCCATCGGTTGGCGCAGTATTTAACTCAGCGAACCAAGGGATCGGTAGGGTTTGTTATTGGGGTTCCGCTTTTGAGTAAGATGTTTGATGAGCAGTACTACGCGGATCTGCCTGGGGGGATTTTGGAGGGCATGGGCAGGCTGTTTCTTCCTGGGGTAAGGTTGTTTGTTCATCCTGGGTATGATCCTGTGGATGGGAAATATGTTACAGGCCACACCTTACAGATTTCTAAGGGTGATCGTGATCTTCATCGTTATTTGGTGAATCGCGGGTTGATAGTGGATTTGGCTGGGGTGGAGAAGGATTTGCCAGCGTGCTCCAGTTCGGAGATTTTGCGGAATATTCGTGGAGGTAAAGCGGGTTGGGAGGCGAACGTGCCTCCTGCGGTGGCGGGGTTGATACGAAGGCGTCGTCTGTTTGGGTATCGAGCTAAAAAAGGTTAATCCGACTTCTGGCTACAATGCTGTGCTCGCAGCATGCTGCGAGCATGGGCAAGTGAGTGATGTGTAGGGCTGTGGGGCCTATTGAAAAAAGTGATTCGTTGGGTAAGATGCATATATGAGGGTTTCTTTAAGGCTGTTGGGTGCGCTTTTGGTGGTTTTTGCGCCTCTGAATTTAGCTCAGGCGATCGTTTTTTATAGTCAGGGAAATGATTACAATCTGACCAATCCCGGAGGGAACCTGCCTTGGGATAATGTGGTGCAGATGAGAAGTAATTCAGGTCCCATCGGTAGCGGGGTTTATCTGGGGAACCGATATGTGCTTACTGCGGCGCATGTCGCACCCCTCACGAGTGTGAGGGTAGGTTTTGTGGACTACGCGCTCGATTCGTCCTCGGCGGTTAGTATCGGCACCTCAGACATGAAATTAGTGCGGTTGGCCAATGATCCCGGACTGGGAAGCGTTCGCCTAAACTCTAGTCCGGCTAGTGATGGTGGATCCGCCTATGTGGTGGGTTATGGGGTGGGACGATCTTCCAGTTCTCTTTTAAATAGTAGCCCAGTTAACTGGGGAGATGACTCTACTGTGGCCAAGCGGTGGGGGACGAATACGGTGGACGCCGCCTATAGTGGGGCAACGGTCAATGGTTATACTTCGGATCTGCTTCGCACCCAGTTTAACACGAATGCAGGGGCGAACGAGGCGGCCTTGACCCGCTACGATTCGGGAAGCGCACTTTTCCGGCAAATCGGGTCGAGCTGGTATCTGGTGGGGTTAGGCGCCTATGTGCAAAACAGCAATTTATCGGGTGCGAGTACCCAATTCGATTCAGCCAACTCGGACGATAATTATTTTATCCGGATCTCGTCCTACTCGATCGCTACTGATCAGATTGGTGCGGTTGCGGTGCCAGAACCTTCTTCCTTTCAGTTTTTGATGGGCGGGCTTCTTTTTCTTGGAATTTTAGCTTTCCGTAGGATTCGCCCGCTGAAGGTTTGAGCCTCCCCGATTTTCGTCCCCAGGTTATTCGTTGAGTAGCCTCAGCCTTGGTTGACGATTCTTAGGAGAACCTTAGCGTTTATTTTATGGCGAAACCATCTCTTGGGCGTGGGTTGGGAGCTCTCTTGGGAAGCACACAGGCGACTTCACCGATTGCCGCACCACAAGCTCGAACGGACGAGGGGGAGCGAATTCAGCAGATCGGGATTGGGGAGATTGCCCCAAGTCCCTTGCAGCCTCGGCGGGTTTTTGCCGAAGATAGTTTAACCGAGTTAATCGATTCGATTCGTGCTCGAGGCATCTTTCAGCCGCTCATTGTGCGCCGCTCACCGAAAGGCACTGGATTTGAATTGATTGCAGGGGAGAGGCGTTGGAGGGCGGCCCGAAAGCTGAATCTATTAAAAGTTCCTGTGATTGTACGTACGGCGACCGACCAGCAGGTGCTGGA
>CANIEM010000031.1 GCA_947466515.1 Verrucomicrobia subdivision 6 bacterium
TCTCGGCTATTACCAATCTCATTCTTAAGTTATGGCCGACTCGTACCCGCATCCACCTTCCTATTGACCTATGGCTGGATAGGATCGGGTCTGCTTGGAGCTCTCTTAATTCTCTCCCCGCGAATTTCAGGGATTCCTTTTCGCTATGGCCGCTTCCTCATTGGAGGAGCTCTTCTTTGGCATCTCGCTGTACTCATCGGCTTTACCCAGATTCTATGGGAAGGCAGCACGGGCCTGCTCTCACTTCCTTACTCTCGCTCGGTAACCGCTGTCTTCTTTGTATCTTTTCTAATTCTTGGCACAGGGATTACCCGAGGACTAGGGGGCGCATGGAAGAGTGGACCTCTCCTGCCTCGTCTTTATCTTTTGGGAGCTCTTTTAGCTTTTCCTCTTGGCCTCGGAACTGCGGAAATAATCCTCCGCAATAGCGTGGCCCCTGGCTCACTCCAGATCATCACCCAGCTCGTATGGCACTCGTTTTTCAACCACCTCTGGTTAACCCCCTTAGCTCTAGTTCTCCTTTTCCAATTAGTGCCAAGTTTAACTGGGCGAGCAGTCAGCAGTCTCCCATTAGGACTTCTCGCATGGATAGCCACATTTACTCTAGGCGGCTGGCTCAGCAACTCCCTCGCCAGCGATGGACCTGTACCCGCATGGATGCAAAGTGCCGGGGTTATTGCTACTCTCCTATTTTTTGTCGCTGCCTTAGGCAACGGTGTTTTGATTAGGCCACTCCTCGATGGAAAAATGGATGAGATTCGGCGCAATGTAGCGCTACGCTTTCTGTCCGTAGGAGCCTGGGCTTACGTCTCAGCCTATGCTTGGCTCGCCTTTCTAGCTTTTCCTGGAGTGCGTCAAACGACTGCCTTCACCATGGTATCGAGCGCCACGCAAACACTTCTCTGCTTCGGATTTCTCGGATGCGTCCTCACCGGGGCAATCTACGCCCTTTTGCCTGCCTCTCGAAATGTGGGATGGCCCAGTCATCCAGCCCTCACCTGGCATTTTTGGTGTACGACACTGGGTCTAGCAATCACTGCCTCTTCTTACGGTCTTGCCGGTTTTTTCCAGGGCTTGGCCTGGAGCGACGCAGGGGTTCCCCTCTCAACTATCAGTAGTTACCTCCGTCCTTTTTTGTGTACGGCCCTAGTGGGACAAGGTCTCTGGGTAATCGGGCAGATCGCCTTCTCTGCTGTTTTCTTTTCGACCATTCTGAAGCTTTTTCCGACAACCGCTCCTTGGGCAATCTTTCCAACTTCTATCTCCGACCATCCTGATGCCATCCAGAAAATTCACTCCTAGCACCATATGAAATCTACTCGTGCTCTTATTCTTGTCTTCCTAGCTTTGCTTTTTGCTTGGGTCGGCCAAGTCGTCATTGGCTATATCCAAGTCGGACGTCTCGAGCCTGTCTTGAACGAGGAAACCAATTATACGGAACCGCCCGTACCTTCAGGGCTTGCCCAAACTGGCGCGCGTGTCTTCGCCTCGGAAGGCTGTATCGAGTGTCATAGTCTTTCTGTTCGGGGACCGATTGGATCTTCAGACCTAACGCGAGGATGGGGCCAGCGACGTTCTGTACCTCGAGATTATCTTTTCAGAGAACCTGCCTTGGTTGGATTTTCTAGGATCGGACCTGATTTATCGAATATTGGAGAGCGAATTAAGGATCCTGCAGAGATGACGATGCATCTTTACGATCCACGCCAACGCAAGCCGGCCTCAACCTGCCCTCCTCATCCATGGCTCTTTGAGAAGCGCATTGCTGGACCCAAAACAGAAAACGACGCCTTGCCTTTGACCCCGATCAACTGGAAACAAACTGTGCCAAGCTACTCTGCAAAAGCTTTGGTGGCTTATTTGCAGTCCCTCAACCTCAACTACGCCCTACCCGAGGCCCCGCTAAAATAATTACAAATGATAACCCCAGAATCGAATCCTCAATCGCAACTTCCCTCAGAGCGTCACGCACCAATTCCTGGATGGCTTCTGGGTTTTGGTGTCATTCTTTCCTTTTGGGCAGGTGGATATCTTTTTTTCTATAGCGGTGGATTTCGAGGAGATGTTTATGACCCAGGCCAAATCACCTGGGGTCCGGTCAACACAGGACCGGTTGCTCCGCCCGATCCTAAGGCAATAGGAAAACGGCTCTTCACCGCAAACTGCGCCCAGTGCCATCAGTCCAATGGGCATGGCCAAGCTGGAGTTTATCCTCCCTTAGATAATTCTGAATGGGTAGTCGGATCTAAGAATCGCCTTATTTCAATCCTCCACAAAGGGATTGCCGGACCAATTCACGTCAGTGGCCTTCTCTACAATAACAATATGCCTGCGTGGGGCGACGGCGCACCCATTATGCTCAAAGATGAGCAGATCTCTGCTATTCTTACATACATCCGGAGCGAGTGGGGCAATAAAGCCTCACCAGTTTCGACAGAGGAGGTCGCCGCCAAACGGAAAGAACTTTCCGCGATCACTTCCCCCTGGTCCGAATCCGGCCTTCTCGCTATCCCCGACGAATCTACCACCCCCCCAGCTCCTGCGTCGGCCACAAAGAAATAGCCAACACAGACCTTGAGGCACTGCTCTGGGGGGATTCAGAGCCAGCACTGAAACGCGCTATTTGTGATTGGGGGCACGAAGCGCGGATTGGAAATCAGGCTCGGAAATTATCTGCTGGAATAAAGGTTCATTAGCCGCCTTTTCACGCATCGGAAGACCGCCAAGTCGAATGGCATCTTTCAATAGTTGATAAAATTCCGCCCGCTTTCCCATAACCAAGGAAAACTTGGATAAACCCAATTTTACCTCGGCATCCTCAGGGGTAAGCCTTTCCAATTTCCTACCATATTCCAATGCCTGCGGTACCCTATTTTGCATGGCAAAGTAATTAACCGCATCCCGCATAACATCCACATTGGTTGCAAAAAGCGCAGTACCTTCCCGAATTAAGGAATCCGCTCTAGGCCGGTCCCCCTCCTCCGAGACCTTAGCAAGCAACTGCTGATACAAAGTGACATCTTTCGAATTCGTCGAACGCTGATCTTCCAATTTCGCTATTTCACTCCTCAACTGTATTCGACGCTCACAGTTTGATAGGAGCATTGTCAACATTCCATTATTCGGATCCGCTTTTGCTGCCTTCGCCAATAAATCACGCAAATCTGCCGCCCGACCCTGAGACATTAGTAAATCGGTGAAGTTATTCAGCGTCTCTGTATTTCCAGGCCACAACTCCAGAGCCTGACGATAAGCCTGCTCCGCTGCTTCGGGCATCTTCCTCCACTTATAAATATTGCCGCCTGTATTCCGTAGCTTGGAAAAAGACCGCTGAGCATCAATATCGTCCTCAAATCCTGGGGTTTTCAATAAATGGTCGATATACTCTCTCCAATAAACCATATCTACTTTAACCATCTCAGGCGTTAATTGTGCCACAGTGTCCTTTTTAATCTCATAACAAAGCCCATGGGGCACCGCACTGGGATAAGACCATTCCATAGGAAAACTTTCCTCCACAAAGAAAGCCCGCTGATCTTTATTTCGTCGCCAAATCCACTCCCCCACCATCGAGTTCAAAACGGTAGGATCCGCATTCGGATCTGGCGCCGTCGCATCTTTTTGCCTCCGCTCGATGGCCCCTTGATAGATTTCCATGATGTCCTCTTGCCTTGGCAGGACTAACGGCGCACTTGGGAAATGTTTGTCGCGCCCCAACCACTTATCTACCCAGCTCCTCGCACTTGGACGCTCCGTCGAATAGTGATTGCGAATGTACTGATTATAGAAGGCATCCGCCAAAGCGTTCTGCGTAATAATATAGAGATCTCGCCGATCAAAACTTTTATCCCTCTTGAACTTCTTAGGCTCAAAGCTTTCCGATAATATCATATAAGTAGGCACAAACCTTCCTGGATCCGTCCCCCCAAAAACGAAACTATCTCTGGGTAAATCAGAAAGCATGTCGCGCCCATACATCCAACCAAACCAGTGATCTCGCTGACTGCAAAAGGTAAGGTTTTGCCTGAAACTAAACGCACCCAATCCAATCGCGAAAATCGAAGCCATCCCTACTGCCCAACTCGGCCTTTTGATCCCCCTTTCGATAGCCAAACCAGAACCAAGGCCAGCCAAGAGAACAAAAAACGCGTGCGAGTACCCCAGATAAGGCATCTGCAATAGCCATGAGGCCTCGTCCGCTCCCGCCTGATCAAATGCAGGTTGAAGAAAACCAGCCAAAAGAAACCCTAAAGCGGTGACCTGGATCCACGCTCGAATCGGAGGTGGCAAGCCACCTAAAAACGCCACCGCGGCCACCAAGGCCAAGATAGCCAATGGGGTGAAATTATGCACAATTTTGCGCCAGTATAGTTGGGAGAATTTCCCCAGATTCTCCATGAAACTTGGCGGAACAGGTGTACCTGGAGCAGGCACAGGAGGATTGAGGAGCTCCGGCGGTGTGGCCCCCATCCCCTTCCCCACAGTCTTGAGTAGCTGATCTGATAATTTACCAGAGTATTGGCTGCGATTGATCGAATAGAAAAAACCCTCCTTCGTGCTTGTAAAACCCCAATTCATCGGGGGATTCGTGCTCGAAGAAAGCGGCATATAGGCGTAAGGAGAAAGACCAATCCCCACCCCGACCAAGACAAGGACCCCTGTACGCCAGTGAACTAAACGTCGCTTCACTATTAACCAAATCACCAAAGCCGTTCCTACGCAGTAAACGAACCGAATCGAAGCATGCCACGTGGGTTGCTCCCCAGAAATACTTCCGAAACCCCAGTAGACCAGTGCCGCTGCCATAGATAGGTAAAGTAAGCCCTCCGCAAAAAGATCTCGCCGCCGCAGAAGCAGAACAATTACGGGTAAAGGAGCCAAAGAGATCATTAAATGATGATTACTCATTCCTAACGCAAAAAAGAATGCAGACCATGCCAGTCCGTTGGTCCAAGCGGGATCACGATTCCAGCGGTAGAGCACCAGCAAATACAACATAACAACTAAAACGTGAAGTCCGTAGACCTCAGCAATGACCGCCTGCGACCACATCGAAACACTAAAAGCCAACGCCACTGCCCAACCAACCGAGAGAATTTGTGCAAGAACATCCCTGACCCCTGCCCAGCGCATGGAGTTACATAGAATTAATCCAACCAACCCTGTTGCGATCGCCGCACAAAAACCGGAAAAGAGATTCACCTCCCACGCACCATTCCCGATTGGGAACAGAGTGAAAAGATGGGAGCCAATTGTCCAAAGAGGATAGCCTGTCGGATGAGGAACTCCTACGTGAACGGAGGCCGTGAGAAATTCCCCTGAATCAAGCAGACCCACATTCGGCTGGGTCGTTAAGAAGTATCCGACCTGCGCCACCGCCCAAGACAAGACAGCAGGAAGAAGGTCTATTTTATCAAAAGGCCAACGCCAGTTAGACCGGGCTGGACGTAATTTGATTTCGCTCATGGGAAAATCCTCCGTAAGCCCAGTTGCAGGACTCTCACCGCTGCCTCTTTTGCGATCTCAGGCGACATCTTGGAACTGCCCTGACGCCGCTCCGTAAACACAATGGGGACCTCCTGAATCGTAAATCCACTTTGCCAAGTAAAGAAGTGTAGCTCCACTTGAAATCCATAACCTTGGGCAGTGAACTTTTCCCAATCAAGATTTTCCAAGATTTTTCTGCGAATGGCCTTGAATCCACTAGTAGGATCGGTCATCGGAAGTCCAGTGAAGCATCGGGCATACCAACCCCCAAATGTGCTAATCCATAAGCGGCTTTGCGGCCAATTAAGAATCCGTATTCCATTCAAATAGCGCGACCCGACTGCCATATCCGCCCCTTCACTTAAAGCCGCCAAAAGACGAGGGACATCTGCTGGATCGTGGGAGAGATCAGCGTCCATCTCCACCACAGCATCATATCCTTTTTCTAGGGCCCACTTGAAACCCGCTCGATAGGCTGAACCTAAACCCGCTTTCCCCGACCTCGCCAAAAGGTGCACCTTTTTTCCATACCCTGGATACTGGCGAACCTTATCGGCAGTGCCATCAGGCGATCCATCATCCACTACCAGCACCTCCACACTTGGCGCTTTATCGAGAACTTGATCGATGGCCGATTGGATCATCTCCACCTCATTGTAGGTTGGAAAAATGACCAGAACTTTTGTCAGCTTCTCAATTCGAGTCGATCTTTGCGGACTGGAAAAGCCTCCCTTTTCAAGTCGACAAGTCGTGGCTTTAAGAAACTCCAACTCTTCCCCATCCCACCACTGCTTCCAGCGTGTAGGGGCGGGGGCAAAGCGAAGATAACCGCATCCGCCTAACACAATAACCCAGCCAAGAAGTCCTAAGAAAAGAGATATCGAAACCCAGATGGGAGGAAGGAATACAAAACTCACCTCTCGAACTCCTTCCGCGATTCGAATCCCGCTAAAAGCTACAGCCACTCGGTTCACCTCATTCTTTACTCCATCCACCAAAACTTTCCAATCGGGATGCCAAGCCTGCGTTAGCATGATCCATCCCGACTGTCCTTGCGGGAATATTTTCACAAGATTGGGACCTTCCTGTTGATAGGACTCGCGGTTCAGGATTCGAAACGGCTGGCCCTCCCGATCCCGAAAAGCATTCGTCAGTTCTACCTCCCCATTCTGGGGGTTCATCAACCCCGCCAAAGCAGGGTCGTTCATCTCTACTCCAGACATCTCCACGGGCAGAAAATACAAGCGGAGAAGACCTAGATCTGCCGAAGCAAACTCGTATTTTGCGGTTGGAATTGTGACGTAATTCTGCGCGAAGAAACCGGGAGCAAGGGAATTAGGATTCTCAAGAATCGTGAAGAACTGATTTTCGAAAACAGTCGGATACTGCTGTTTAAAGGCAATCTGCAACTGCTCTGGCGTGTCCACATCTTTGCGATCAATAAAAATGTAGCGCACCCCTTGCAAGCTAAGGGCAACCTTCATCATCTCTGCGTTCGACCCGCCTGCATCCTGAACCGCCCTCATCCCCTTCGACATGAAGTAAGCTTGAAAAGCTTCGGTGGAAATGGGGCGGCCACTCAACTCGGGCAGGCGCATATAAAAATACCTCCCGGAGAGGGGTAGAATAGATCCGGGTTTATCCTGGGTCCGAAAAAAATCAGCCGCCTGAATAAAGTTTTCGTAGGTCCCCTGCTCCAGTCCTGGCTTGAAAAACTTCGCGTAATAGGGAGTGAAATCGAGAGCTGCCAAGATGAGGGCCATCGCGGGAAGCCAAATACGGGTTTTACCTGGGCAAAACCGCGCCACGGCTACCCCTCCGATAGCCGCCACGCAGAAGGAGCCACCCACCTGCCAAAATGACCAGGGAGCACGAACGGTTCCCGCAAGCGGAATCAGTTCAAAAAGACGAAATCCAGGTGCCAGCAAGTAAATGCCAAGGGCTAGGGCAAATGTGGGCCACTTCCACCGCCCCGCGGGCCAAATCTGAGCGAGAATGATAATTGGCCCCAGAGCACTGATCCAAAAAAACGGTAGAACCCAGTCCTGAATCCCTTGGGCGGATTTAAGAAACTCGCTCACACCGCCGAGACCACTGCGCGGACCGAGGCTGAACCAGTGCACGAAAAGAAACAGACCCAGAAAGATTCTTAAGGGACCGTCCAATGGAGACTCTGTCCCGCGCCTACGAATCTCGAGGGCGACGGCCGTGGCCACAATAACGACTAGGCCAAGATAGAAGCCGCCCTCATCGACGATGAAATTCCCAGGCATTCCAGACAGAAGAAGACCTCCGCGATCGAACCAAGACAGCGGAGCTTTGATGGAAAAGCTGGATTGCCAACCGAGAAGAGGATCGGTGGAAAAGAGCGTCATGCGTCCGGCCTCGCGGAGACCTGGCAGCTGCGGGAGTAGTCCTAAAACCACCCAAACGGCGGCTGCACCAAGACATCCTTTGATGAGGGGCATCGACTTGCTTTGAAAACGAAAGTGAAGCCAAACAGCTAAGCCAAGAGCTACGGGGGCAAAAACGGCGGTGATTTTATTAAAAGTGAGGCTCATCGCGGCCACGGCCATGGCTAAAATAATTATCCCCCTGCCAGATCCGCGGGTGGCGATTTCGAGTAACGCCCACCCAATCAATGGCGGATAGGGCATACAGAAAATGACTGGCATATGTTCGTTTCCTGCGAGTCGAAGGGCGGCTTGAGCTCCTAGAGCATACAGGAAAGCCGCGATCCACCCTGCCCTCTTGTCGCCAGTCAATCGGCGGACAAAAGCCGCCATCAATAGGCCAGAAAGTCCGAGGGCAGTAAAACCTAGAACCTTCCCTCCTATAATCGGATCGGTAAAGAGACCGCCCAGGACGAGCCAAAACATTGCCAAAGCCGTACCTGCCAAGGGAGCAGTTGGCGCTCCTCCCAGATAGTTGGGACTCCACCAGGCGAAACCTTTATTGGCAACGATGAGATCCCAAACATCCTTCGACTTCGCGTAGTTGGCCAAGAGCTCTTGATTGGATGGGCCTAGGCCCACCCAGCCCGCAAAAAGCGCCCCCAGAACAGCGAAGAAAATCCCAGCCTCCAAGGAGAACAATGAATGCTTGGAACCTTTGGCCATAAAAGGGTTATAGTAGGGCTGTCCTTTAAATGAACAAGCCAAGGAAAACTCCCAAAGAATCAACTCCTGGTCCGCAAAAACGCTTCCGTCGTAAGTTCTTCGTTAGGGTGGCTACGGGAGTAGTCCTCCTTGCCTGGACAGCCCTTTACTTGCCCAATCTCGGCACAACGCCACGATGGTACGGAGACGAGACAATTACGCTGAGTTGCGGACAGGACTTAGTCCAAGGCGTTTTCGCGAATCGGGCCACATGGAATACCTACATGAATCCGCAGTTTTGCTATCAACCTGGGTACGTTTTTCTAGTGGGACTCGCTTCAACCGTAAGCCATCAGAACATTGCTTGGCCACGCTTTCTCAATGCGCTATGCGCACTGGGAATTGCTTTAGTCGCTCTTCGGGTTCTCGGAAGACGTTTCGGGCTCCTCACCACTTTATCCATCGGCCTGCTTTTCCTAGCTTATGAACAAAGCGTAATTCATTTTCGCTGGGTGTACGCGCATAACGCAGTGGCCTTAGGATTATTTATCTGCTTCTGCTTCCAAACGATTCCAATCCGAAGGCGCAGAAGTTGGGGAGCAGGCGTAGGACTTGCTATTGCGGCAGCTTCCCATCCTTTGGCTTTACAAGGTGGCTTGGCTGCGCTTCTCAACCGCTGGAATCAACCCAGAACATGGCTTCCCCTTTTTGTTCCACCCCTCGCCATAGGACTGCTTTCGTTGAGCCCCATCTATCTCTGGAAACCAGACTGGCTCATTCATGATATATTTGAACTGAAAGAGTTTTATGGATCTTTCACCCAAGATCTCGGTGCAGGATGGCAGTGGCCAATTAACTTCTGGAGCTTTTTTACCCATGACTGGTTTCATATCTTGGCGCTGGCGTCTGCCCTTTTCTGCCTTTTTTCTCGGTTTCGACCCATTGCCTTGGCTTCCATCCTCGTAGCAGCGCTTCTCACCCGCAACCGACAGAACCTCCCTGTGTTTTACTATCAGGCAGTTGTTATCCTACCTTTGCTAGCTGCAGGGATTGGCTATGCCATCGTTCGGTTGTCTAAAGTCCTTCCTTGGCCGAAACATATTTCGCGATGGCTAGCCTTCGTACTTCCGGGCCTGCTATTTTGCTTAGTTCTTCCAAAGGTTTGCACTTCAAGCCTTATTTCACGGAATGATCCATGGGTAGTTCACTCCATCACCGACATCAAAGAAACCGCAGATTGGGTAAATCAACACACCCAACCGGAAGACCTTGTTATTTGTCATTGGAATATTGGATGGTTGCTACACTCCCAGAATGCAGATCCCTTGATGTGCGCGGGATGGCAAGGCTTTCAGACCTTTACCTATGAGAATGGAATATCAAGGGAACGCTTCCGATACGATGCTGATCAAAAGCGAGCTAAGTTTTTAGTTATTTGTGATATCGACCGGATTTGGACCTTAGGACAACTAAACGTGAATCAAATTTTCAACGACAAGAGTTTTCTCTCATGGACTCCAGTATATCAGAATTCAAACTGTCTTGTCCTTGGACGCAGGATCGCGCCTTAAACTCCTGCTTCAAGAACAAGAGTCGCTTGAATCCAAAGATCTCGAGGGCCGTAGTCATAGGACCTTATTCGCCACGGGGTCCGACCGATAATCTCACGCGCTTCATTTTGAGAGAAAAGCAGACTGGGCTCAGGAGGATGCAGCGGTTCCGACCAACCTATCAACTTTCTTATCCCTGAAATGATCCGAAGAACGAAGACGGAAGGAGCAAATCGATGAGGCCAGAAAATGACCGCCTTACCACCAACCTTCACGCTGGAATGCATAGAAATAAGGATTTTGATGATATCTGGGTGCGAAAAGTGCTCGACCAATCCTAACGAGTAAATGCCATCAGCACCGTCCCCTACTGGCCCTTCCAATATATTACCCCGAAGAGTCTTGGCTTTGGGATAATGATGCCGATACAAGGCAAGTGCCTCTGGCGAGATATCCACTCCTGTTATTTGAAAATCAGAGAAACTTTTCACATCGACCTCTCCACCCCCACATCCCACATGGAGGAGGACTGCCCCAGCAGAGAACTCATTTCTCAAGATCGCATGCAGGCGATCCACAATAAATAGCCTTCGGTAGATCGAGGCTAAAACCGCATACCAGTGCCGTCCTTTGACGTCGCGGGCTCTCCAGTAGCAATCCCATCCCCTGGCGTCATTCGGCATCGCGGTCACAGAGTCACGACGCAAAGATATCTCGAAGAGCATAAGGAGGCTGCGAAATGCCTGCCGCATATTCAACTTGGATTCACCGTAAACACGTTTGGGTAAGTGAATAGAGACCTCATCACAGGCCACCCCAGCGCGATGAAGAACCGCGAGACTTTCGAAAAAAAAGGAATACCCAGAAGATGTAACTTGGTCCCATAGGTTCTGTGGGATCATCCTGATCCGATACAAACGAAAAGCTCCAGTAGCATCCATCGGCAAACCAAGCAGCCGATGGGTGAGGAAATGACCAAGGTGGGTCAGTAGTTTTCTTTTTATATTCCAGTCCTCTAATGATTTTTCGTCAAGAAACCGAGATCCTACAACTATCGGGGTAGTGAGTTTAGTTGAGAAGAGCCTTGAAATATCCTCCGGCTGATGCGAAAAATCACAATCCATTGTTACCAATGACTCATACCCTTTATCATAGGCATATCTCAAAATGTCTCGGTGTGCCGATCCTATCCCCATGCAAGGACCTCGATGGATCACTCGGATAGACGGATGCTCTCTTGCTAAAGAATCCAAAAGGTCACCGGTCCCGTCCGTCGACTGATCGTCGATAAAGAGAATATCAGCAGCCAAAGGTATTTTAAGAAGCCTCTTCACCATCAACGGAACATTCTTCGCCTCGTTCAGGGTCGGAATTCCTATCAGAACCTGGTTCATAGACGATATCCGCAATCAACGACAAGTTGTCGACCCAGGTCAGGAAGATGCGTTTGAATTATACGGCCCACTGCTGAATGCAACTTAGAGGCGTCACCACAGAAACGACGCTTTGGCTTTGTGAGAATATCCCTCCTTGTAAGGATGTGTTGCCTCCAATCTAAACCCACCGGTCGGAATACGGATTCAGCAAATTCCGCTACAGTGTACTCGGTGCCTGTTGCCAACACGTATTCCCCGCCCTCTTTTAACTCTAAAATGGAAGTCATAGCCCGAGTGTACTCTGGAGCATATCCCCAGTCGGAAGTGGCGGACAAGTCGCCTAGGGTAATCATATAAGAAGCATCTTTTTTTGCCTCAAGCGCGGCGGAGAGCAGTTTGCGTGAAAGAAAACCATTGGACCGGTAGATTGATTCATGAGGAAAAAGAATCGCATGCGAAACAAAAAGACCATATTTTTCGCGAGCATCTATACTAGCCCGCATGCCCGCAACCTTACTCTCCCCATAAACACAGTCGGGCCGAAGAGGAGTAATTTCATTTTGTGGATGAACTGAGGTATCCCCAAATATATGAGCGGAAGAAGCATAGAGCAGCCGTGTTTTTGGTGTCTTTGCAAGGCAACACTCCAATACGTTTTGCCATCCTTGAAAATGGACCCGAAATGCGTCCTCTCGTTCCTTCTCGAGATCGGTAACTACAGCTTCACTAGAACGGTGTGAGGCTGCCAAATAGTAAACCCTATCTGGCTTTTCCCCCGAAAGAAGGCTGGTTAATCCTTCCTTATGTAAAGGGTTGCATGGGTCAGCTTTACCCACCCCTAGGACCGAATGCTTGGCTGCTCGAAGTTGCTGACATAAAATTCTTCCATCTTGGCCATTCGCACCAAAAACAATCACTTTCATTATGCAGTCACAATCTCAATCTCTGGCATAGGAAAAATCATCCTTCCGCCACGAGCCAAATAGGGAGCTTCTTTCCTTAAGATAAAATCGCGAAAATGCCACGGAAGAACGAGATAGTAGTCGGGGTTGCGTTTTCTTCCTTCTTCCTCAGAAAGAATTGGTATTCCAGAACCAGGGGTAAACCGCCCGTGCTTCGCAGGATTTACATCGACGACCGCTTCGATCTCATTTGGCCCAAATCCACAAAACTGCAGAATCACATTTCCTTTTGTCGAGGCTCCATAGGCAAGAATCCGCTTCCCTTCACTTCGGAGGGAAAGAATGAGTCTTCGAAGAGATTCACGATGGTGGAATACGCGCTCGGCAAAAGCAAGAAAGGGGGCTGAGGTTCCAAGACCCATTCGCTCCTCTTCCGCAAGAAGCCAATCGATAATTTTCGTTTCTCGTGGATAGGAAGATTTTCCTTTTACCGCGGTTACAGCAAAACTCCCCCCGTTCGTAGAGTTCATCAGAACCTCAACAGGTAATAAACCGGCATGATCAAGAAGTTTTAGGACAGGCTTAAGAGAATAGTACTCCAAATGTTCATGACAAATTGTGTCGTAAGAGTTCTGCCTGAGCATCGTCGGCATGTACGACTGCTCAAAGTGCCATACCCCTCCCTCAGGCAACAACTGAGCAACTTGATTCACAAAACCTGATGGGTCTTCAAGATCGTAGAACATGGCTACGGATGTAATTAACTTTGGGCGAGGTTTTGGTACAGCCTTCTGAAACTCTTCGGTAGAAAAGAAATCAGGAATCAGCTGGATACCATCAGTGTAATAAGAGCGAAACTTTTCTGCGGACGGATCCATTCCGATTCTTCGAATTCCCTTTACCGTAAAAGCCTTAAGCAGTGTGGCATCGCTACTGCCAATGTCTAATATACTGTCACCTGAGGTTAGTCCGCAAATACGCTCAAGTCGTTTCGCTTTGGATGTAAGGTGCTCGACCATGGAGGCGTTTAAGCCTGAGCGATACCCGTACCCCTCCCCATACATTTCACCCGCGTCAAACGAGTGTGCTAACTGGAGAAGTCCACTCCTCTGAGACCAAACAAGCTCTAAGGGCCCTCGAGTGATCTGATCCGTTGGCGATTTCGGGAAAACACCAGTAAGGGCCTGATCCCCTAAAGAAAGAACTGGGATAAGTTTCTTATCACCACTAATCCGGCACTCTGTAATTGCCTGATAGCCTTGATTTAAAACTGGGCTCGAGGAACCGATCATAAAAAACTTAATAACGCGGGATCTACTCCTGCCATTGGTAAAGCAAGTGATTCAGAAGATAAGATTTGAGCGACAGGATAACTTGAAACTTTTCGCGCAAAACACTCCTGCTCATGCATAGCTCGGGGATAATATATCTCCGTTTGGATGCCTTCAGTACCCAGTTTTTCTCTTAGGGCATCTCGCTTGCCCTTTCCTGTCACTCGGATTACAAACTGGTTCCAAGTGTGTTCCCCTTGCCCTGAATGACAGGAAAAAGGCAGAAGAATCGTTCCCGGTTTCTGCTCGGCCGACGTCCCCTCTCCTTGGCATACGCACGATTCGAGCGGCATGATTGCACTCCACTTGTCCTGCAACTTCGTCATGAGCTTCATCGCATTGGCTCTCCTCTTATCCAGGGCAGAATCAAGATGCTTTAATTTTACCCGTAAAAAAGCGGCTTGAAGTTCATGAAGCCGAAAGTTCCCCCCAATCATCTCATGGAAATACTTTTGTTTTGCTCCGTGCACCCGAAGCATCCGTATCTTTTCAGCCAGAGCAGCATCACTTGTTGTCACGAGCCCACCCTCACCTAGCGCCCCCAGATTCTTCGTCGGAAAAAAGGAGAATGTTCCCAAGGTTCCCATGGTGCCCGCCTGCCGCCCCTTATCCTTTGCCCCCAACGCCTGCGCCGCATCCTCAATCACCGGGATAGCATGTTTTTTAGCTGCGGCCAAAATCGGATCCATATCGGCACACTGACCGAATAGATGAACGACAATAATAGCTTTTGTTTTCGGTCCGATCTTGGACGCCACCTGATCCGCCCGCAGGTTGTAACAGCACTCAGCACTATCCACAAAGACAGGTACCCCACCCAGCCTTGCCACCGCTCCAGCCGTGGCAAAAAACGTGTAGGTCGGACAAATGACCTCATCGCCGGGACCTACACCAACAGCCTGCAGGGCGAGCAGAAGAGCATCCGATCCATTTGAAACTCCAATCGCATGAGGAACCCCAATCCAAGCCCCGATCTGCCGCTCAAAAGCCTCCACCTCAGGCCCGAGAACGAATCGACCGCTATCAAGGACCCGATCAAAAGCCGACTGAAGCTCCGCCCGGTATGGAGCGTGCTCCGCCACTAGATCAAGCATCGGAACCTTCATAAGCACCTAATCATAGCCGAGAAAACCCAAGACTGAATCCCAAAAAGAACTTTTTCGCAGGATTGCCCTGAGCGCTCAGCCTAGGCAGTTTCAACCTATGTCTAGTTCCAACGGAGCAAAGTTTATCGTGCAAGGTGGAAATCCCATCTCAGGAGAAATTGAACCCCAAGGAAACAAGAACGAAGCCATGCCCCTGATGGCCGCCGCCTGTCTAACCGGTCAACCCGTCGTCCTACAGAACATTCCGCAGATCGAAGATGTTCGACTAATGGAAAAAATCCTCAACGATCTCGGCCTATCCACATCGGAGTCAGACGCCAGCTCCACCCGCCGCACTCTGACTCTTCAGGCCAAAGAAGGTCCCAAATCGACGATCCATTCTGAACTTGGTTCCCGCCTGCGTGGCTCCGTCACTCTGGCAGGACCCCTCCTCGCCCGCACAGGAGAAGTTACCTTGCCACGCCCTGGCGGAGACCGAATCGGACGGCGCCGCCTCGATACTCACCTACAAATTTTCACGGCTCTAGGAGCTACGATTAACGACACCAAAGACGGTCTCCAGATCAAAGCCAAAAAACTGCGCGGAGCGGATATTCTGCTGGATGAAGCGTCCGTCACCGCTACCGAAAACGGCCTCTGCGCCGCATCCATCGCAGAAGGATCAACCATTATCCACAATGCAGCCAGCGAACCCCATGTTCAAGCCTTGGCCAATCTGCTCAACGCGATGGGCGCTCAAATCACGGGAATCGGAACCAATACTCTTACGATCGAAGGGGTGAAATCTCTGAAGGGCGCCACTCATCGGATCGGTCCCGATTACCTAGAAGCCGGTTCATTCCTTGCCTTGGCTGCTGTCACAGGAGGTGCTTTAAAGATCAAGAATGCAGCTCCGCATCATATGCGGATGATTTTACAAACTTTCGCCAGACTCGGAATTCATACAAATATCCAAGGCCAAGATATTCTGGTCGCCAAAAATCAGAAACTCGAAGTTGAAAAAGAGTTCGGCGGCGCGGTCCCACACATCGCCGATGCCCCGTGGCCTGGTTTCCCCGCCGACATGACTTCGGTTGCGCTCGTCACTGCCACCCAGTGCAAAGGCACGGTCTTGATTCACGAAAAACTGTTCGAATCCCGCCTCTTTTTTGTCGACGGTCTTCTAGAAATGGGGGCACGAATCATCCTTTGTGATCCTCATCGTGCCGTCGTCCTCGGCTCTGACAAGCTACGTGGTGCCAAACTCGCCAGTCCAGATATCCGCGCAGGAATGGCACTCCTCATCGCCGCACTTTGCGCAGAGGGAGAATCAGAAATCCGTAACATCACCCAGATCGATCGTGGCTTTAGCCGAATCGAGGAACGCCTCAAGTCACTTGGCGCTCAAATTGAGCGAAGGTAAAACTTCAGTTCCCTCTTTTCTTTTCCAATACGGCCTTCCCTTCCAATTCAAGCAACGATCGCCCGACTAAGCTTTCCTGACTCGGCTTGAGCACACGCTTAGCCTCCGCAAGAGCTGATTTTGCCATCGCCACCTGTCCATCCGCCAAGGCTGCTTCCACAAAGGGCGCCACCAATCCGTAATAAAGATTCCCCCCCGCTTGGCCCTTAAAATCCCGCAATGCCTTACGATAAGCGGCTTCTGCCTCGCTCCACTTGCCTGCCGCAATTTTCTCGCCCACATCGCCCGCCGCACTTCCAATGCCCAAATCGAACCTCCGAGACCGGTTCTGAACAAGAATCTCCTGAGTAAGGCCCTTCACCTGGAGGGCATCCCCTCTTTCCTTGGCTAACTCCAGTAACTTACTTTGTCCCTCAACTTTCAAGTCTGGATAGTTTGAGAAACGACTAGTGTACGCAGTCCAGAACTCTTGCTGTACCTGAGGCGAGGCATGGCTATCCGAAAGGATCTGTGCCTGTAAACTCCAAGCGGGGAAAAACTCAGGTTGCACCTTTAGTGCGGCATCCAACCAACGCTTTGATTCAGGACGCCCCAAAGTACGAGCAAAGTCAGTCAGCAAGATCGCCTGCTGATACCCATCCGATCGTTCTCTTCCTTTAGCCAAAAAGACAAGTTCGGTATCAGAAATGGGTTTCAAGGTTTGCGGATCCATCGCATTTCCGACGGGATAGTTTTGCGACTCGTAACGTCCACAGTCGGTTTCCCAATGCCCTGGTGAATCCATGTAGCCAAACCAAGCATGGCCTCCATCGTCCCCCTGCCCGGAAAAATAGAGGGTTGGCAGTCCTTTGGCTTTACCGGTATTCGCCGCAAAGTAGGCCTGATCCACACAAATGCCGCCTCTCGAACGAATTTCCGCAAAGGTGTATTTGGGATAAGGCCACACAAGCTGATTCGCCTGAAACCGAGGGATGTCGTAGCGAATACTGCTAAAGACTTTACTAAACCCACTCCGACTAGCCGTGACATTTTTCCGAGCCCACTCCATTTCCGATTCCACCAAAGGATGATCGATAATAAATTTTAACTCGCTCACCCTGAAATCGCGAAGATCGGTTGCATAGCGCCGCCCTCGCTGCAGTTCAGCCATACTCTGCAGTCGCTGAACTGGATCAACCACCTCACTCGGCACGGCCGATGGAGTCACCTGCCGATGAGGCCATCTTTTTGGGAAAGGCTGATCCAAGACGAGAGACAACGCTACGGCTAAACGGGGCAGCTCTTGTACCGCCGCAGGAGCTTTAGCCTGCATATTCAAAAGAATCCTTAAGGCATTTGTTACATTATCATCCGAAGTAATGTTTTCCAGAAAGGCACGGCGCAGTTCGATATTTTCCCCGAGGGAGCGAAAGTCAGCGTTCTCCTTCTCAGAGAATTCTAGACTCCACAGGCCCAGCCACTGCCATAGGCGAAACTCACTCGCCTCAAGACTCTCGGGCTTGAAGTCAATCTCACGGGCTGTTTTTAACTCTGCGATCAACCGTTCTCCAAGCTCACTTCGTGCTTGTTCCCATCGGGTGGGATCAAGATGCGCTTCCCACCAGCTTATTTCCGCCCCCGCATCATTTTGAACCAAATAAAGGAACGCCCCAGTGAACAAGAATATCTTAACCATGGGCCTTTAGCCAATAGGCACAGCACTTCGCTGTCGCTTATGGAAGGCACTGAGTTCGTTGTAGCCAACCTCTCGAACCAAAGAGATCGCTCGGTCGAATTCATAACCCACCTCGTGGGGTGCGTGGGAATCAGATGAGATTAAAATTGGAATCTTCCGGCGGAACGCCTCTTCTAAGAATACTTTCGATGGATAAATCTCCATCACCTCCTTGCGAAGACCTGCCGTGCTCACCTCTATCGCGATTCCCGCTGCCTCAATCGCATCGAGAGTCTCTTTGTAGTAAGAGCGAAGATCTCCTTTTGGCCGATGCCCAAACTTCTTCACCAAATCTGGGTGAGCCATAAAATCAAAAAGGCCACTTTGCGCGGCTTGAGTCATCGCTTTAAAGTATTTCCTCCAGACTTCTTCGACGGGTTGATCCTTCCACCGCGCTAACTTTAAAGGATTATCTACATCCCAATCAGGCGTGATGTAGTGGACTGCTCCAATAAAATAATCAAAGTCGGCCTTTTTCGCCAACTCTCGGATCCAACTGTCCTTTCCAGGAATAAAGTCACACTCCAGACCTAATCGGATCGGAAGTTGTGGAAACTCTAGACGCGCCTCCTCGACAAGACGGAGATACTCAGGAAAGTCAGATAAATCCATTCGCCAATCATCAAATTTGGAGGGCATTGGGTTGTGATCAGAAAAACCGATTTCTTTCAGACCTTTCCGCACCGCCTCAGCCGCGTATTCGCGCGGATGCCCTATAGCATGCCCACAAAGGGGCGTGTGCATGTGATAGTCAAAACGCATCTTCCAACTTTACCTATCCCAAGGCCCTTTTCCAAGGGCATAGGGGAGCGTTGCCCAGTGCCCTACTTTTCGGCATCATCCAGACATGGCATCCCTACCTTATCTTCATCTTTCCCCAGCCCGCCTCCGAACAACTCTAACCCGTTTCCGCAGACTACGCGCTCTCGTTGTGGGCGACCTCATGCTAGACGAGTTTATTTACGGCCGCGTCTCAAGAATTTCTCCCGAAGCGCCC
The DNA here is from genome assembly GCA_947466515.1 of Verrucomicrobia subdivision 6 bacterium. GTDB lineage: Bacteria > Verrucomicrobiota > Verrucomicrobiia > Methylacidiphilales > Verrucolacustridaceae > Verrucolacustris. The sequence goes on from CANIEM010000031.1 coordinate 18,964, forward strand.
GTACCCGTGGTCCATGTCGAGCGCGAACAGTCCTACCCGGGTGGCGCAGCGAATGTCGCACGAAATCTAGCTGCTCTAGGAATTCATGCCGAGTTAAGCGGCGGCATCGGTCAGGATGCCACAGGACAACACCTCCTGACTCTTCTCCGCCATACCAAGATTGGAACTTCAGGTGTCTGTCGATCTACCAAGTTCCCCACCATCCGAAAAACCAGGATTCTGGCGCGTCACCAGCAAGTCGTGCGGGTGGATCGGGAGGAACCCAGCAATTTATCCCCAAAGGAGAGAGGTGCCGTCCTCAAAAAAGCCTTACAGGTTCTCCCCCGCTGCCATGCCCTCATACTAGAAGATTACGGCAAAGGCCTATTCGATCAGACATTCGTCGACTCTCTTCTAGAAGCTGCCCGCAAACACAAGATTCCTTCCGCCGTCGATCCCAACGTCCACAACCCCCTTCATTGGCATGATGCCACTTTAGTGAAACCAAACCGAGCAGAGGCATTTGCAGCTTTAGGGCAACCCGACTCCTCCAATCCGAAAGATTGGATCGCAGCGGGCGAAGAACTCCTCATCCGCTGGAACTGCCAAAATCTTCTTCTGACACTTGGTGAAAATGGGATGATTCTTTTTCGGCACAATGAAAAGCCCTACTCCATTCCTAGTCGAGCCCGCGAGGTCTACGACGTATCAGGTGCAGGCGACACTGTAATCTCGGTCTTAGCCGCGGGACTGGCCGCGGGATTGAGCGGGCAGGTTTCCGCCGAGCTAGCCAACCTGGCCGCGGGGATTGTTGTTGGGAAACTCGGAACTGCCACAGTCACGCCAGAAGAAATTATGGAGGTAGCGCGGAACCATGGCTAAGGCAGCCGTCTTCCTCGACCGCGACGATACGCTCATCGAGAACGTTCCCTACCTCGGCGACCCCACCCAGGTTCAACTTCTGCCGGGCGCCAAGGAAGCCATCGCTCAACTTCACCAAGCAGGTCTGCCCTTAATTGTAGTTTCCAATCAATCCGGAGTGGGTCGCGGACTAATCAGTAAAGCGCAAGTCCGCTCGGTCGATGCGAGAATGGAGGAACTCCTTGGGGGTAAAGGGATAATCGCCGCCTTCTCCCACTGCTATGCCGCACCAGGCGATCCTTACGATGAGCGCAGAAAACCTTCGCCTCTCATGTTGCAAGAGGCCGCAACAGAACACGGATTATCTTTAAATAACTCTTTTATGGTTGGCAACCGGCTCAGCGACATTCTGTCAGGGCACTCCGCGGGTTGTCGTACAATTATTCTAGAACTTCGGATTCCACCAGAAGATGTAAAAGCATGCACCAAACTCGCTACCTTCTCTGCTAAAGATTGGCCCGCTGCATCCGCTTGGATTTTAAAATCGAAAGAGTCTCCACAGTGAGTCGCCCCAGGATTACTGCTGTCATTCCCGCTCGATACGCCTCGACCCGTTTCCCAGGCAAACCTTTGGCGATGATTGCAGGCAAGCCACTACTGCAGTGGGTTTGGGAGGGAGCTTGCCAATCGTCCGCGATTGCCAAGGTGCTGATCGCTACCGATGACCTACGAATTTCTGGCCTCGCGACAAAGTTTGGGGCCGAAGTTAAAATGACTCGATCCGACCATCCCTCGGGAACAGATCGGATTGCTGAGGCTGTTCTAGGAGAAAAAGCGGACTGGATTCTAAATATTCAAGGAGATGAACCCCTGATTGAAGGCTCTTTCTTATCTCAGATAATTCAAGGGTTAAATCCCTCTTTCGGCATGGCCACAGTAGCCACACCGCTCTCCTCTCTCTCCGACTTAAATAAACCCGATGTCGTCAAAGTAGCCTTCGATCGAACTGGCAAGGCAGTCGGGTTTCGGCGCTTAGCGAGCGCGCAGGAGGCTGCCACATGGTCACACCAGCACATCGGAATTTATGCCTTCCAACCAGCCACCCTGCAGCAATTTGTTGGTTTTCTGCCCAGCCCTGGCGAAATTCGTGAACGCCTCGAACAGTTGCGGGCTTTAGAGAACGGGATTGCGATTCAAGTTCTGCCGCTTACCTTCATATCCGTTGGTGTGGACACGCCGGGGGACGTGCCACGCGCGGAACGAGCCCTGGCAGACCGCGCCAAAAGTGTCTCTATATGAAATATATATTTATTACCGGCGGTGTAATTAGTTCCTTGGGAAAAGGACTCACGGCAGCTGCCCTGGGAACAGTTCTCGAGAGGCGTGGCCTAAAAGTCGGACTAATGAAATTTGACCCCTACCTCAACGTAGATCCTGGGACCATGAGCCCCTATCAGCACGGGGAAGTATATGTTTTAGAAGATGGAGCGGAGACCGACCTGGACCTCGGCCACTACGAACGCTTTACCTCTTGTCACTTGACGCGGAGACACAATTTAACCGCAGGCCAAGTCTACGAAGAAGTTTTACGTAAAGAGCGTAGGGGTGATTATCTAGGCAAAACAGTCCAAGTCATTCCCCACGTGACTAACGAAATTAAGAATCGGTTGAATCATATGGGGCAACATGAGGATTGCGATATTCTGATCACGGAGATCGGCGGTACGACTGGGGATATCGAGGGACTACCCTTTCTCGAAGCCCTTCGCCAGTTCGCGCTTGAAAAGGGACCTGGGCAGTGCCTCTTTATCCACGTCACTCTGGTTCCTTTTATCAAGGCTGCGGGAGAGCTAAAATCCAAACCCACCCAGCAAAGTGTGGCGAAGTTGAGAGAGATTGGCATCCAACCTCAGATTCTCGTTTGTCGCAGCGAACACCCCATCGACCTAGAAACCCGTCAAAAGATTTCCAATTTCTGCAACGTTTCAGTAGATGCAGTCATCGAAGAACAGGACGTGAAACATACAATTTATGAAGTTCCCCTCATGCTACACCGCGAGAAACTCGACGAACTTGTCCTTTTACATTTAGGTTTAAAAGCACCTCCTGCCGATCTAAAGGATTGGGAAAAGCTAGTCGGCCGGATGATTTCCCCAAAATATCGCGTAAAGGTGGCCATGGTCGGAAAATACCTCGGCGTGCCCGATGCCTACAAAAGCGTTACTGAAGCCCTTTTCCATGCCGCCTCAGGAGAAGATACCGGTGTGGATCTCATAAAAGTAGATGCGGAAGAAATCGAAAAACAGGGAGCAGAAGCTTTTTTAAAAGGCGTGGACGGAGTCCTTGTCCCTGGCGGATTCGGGGAGCGCGGAATCGAAGGTAAAATTGCTGCTGTACAATATGCGAGGGAGAAAAAGATCCCTTATCTTGGCCTCTGCCTTGGCATGCAGGTGGCGGTAATCGAGTTCGCCCGAAGCCTCGCAGGTCTAAAGAAGGCTCACAGTTCAGAGTTCGACCCGCAGACCAAAGACCCCGTGATTACCCTACTCCCAGGGCAAAACACGAATGGGGATAAAGGAGCTACCATGCGACTCGGTAGTTATCTTTGTCAGTTAACCGCGGGCTCCCTCGCTCATAAAGCCTATGGCACAAATGAGATCAAGGAGCGACACCGTCACCGCTACGAATTTAATAATCTACATCGCGAGACACTAGAAAAAGCCGGTCTCCGCATCAGCGGCATTCACCCAAAAGGCAACTTAGTCGAATGCATCGAGATTCCAGATCACCCTTGGTTTGTCGCTTGCCAATTCCACCCTGAATTTCGCTCCAAACCAGATGCACCTCATCCACTCTTCCGTGGCTTTGCTCAGGCCGCTCATCTCCATGCCCAATCCAACTAAATCTAAATTCCTCTTAATCGGAGGCCCTTGCGTTCTCGAATCACGCGCCACCTCACTTCTTATCGGGCGTAGCCTGCGCGATCTCTGCCAAGAGCTTGGTTGGGACTATGTCTTTAAAGCGAGCTATGATAAAGCCAACCGCACCTCAATCAGCTCTCCCCGCGGGCCAGGCTTCAAGAAAGGCCTAAAGGAGTTGGTGGCAATACGGAGAATTCTTAAGGTCCCTGTTCTCACTGATGTCCACACCGCTGAAGAAGCCAGGTTGGCCGGGCGGGTGGTGGATATCTTACAAATTCCAGCTTTTCTCTGCCGCCAGACCGACCTACTTCTCGCGGCGGCTCGCACCGGCAAAGGGGTCAGTGTTAAAAAAGGCCAATTCCTTGCTCCTAGTGCAGTCAATTCAGTCATGGAGAAACTTCGTCGGGGTGGATGTCGCAATGCTTGGATTACGGAGCGAGGAACAACTTTTGGCCATGGGGATCTCGTGGTGGATATGCGAGGCTTAGCCACGATGAAAAATCAGGGCCATCGAGTCATTTTCGATGCCACTCATTCTGTGCAGCGACCCGCAGGCGGCAACATCACACGAGGCGAAGCTCGTTTTATTCCAGCTCTAGCACGAGCCGCCGTGGCGGTGGGTATCGATGGCCTCTTTATCGAAGTTCATCCTCATCCCAAAAAAGCTCTCTCCGATAAAGAAAGCATGCTCCCTTTAAGCCATGCCGGCAGACTCTTCCGTCAGATCAATCGGATTTTATATGCAATTTCCTAAAGCTATCTTTTTCTACATTTTTCTCAGTGGAGTCCTGCCTCTTTCCGCAGCCAACGGACCCGAGTTCCCTATTGGCTCAGTCATTCAGAACTTCGCCCTCCCGCAGACCGACGCCAGCGGCCGGAAAACTGCAGTCGTCCATGGGAAACGCGCCACCGTCGTCAGCCCAAATCAGCTCAAAATCGAGGATCTAAAGGTAGAACTCTTCAACTCGGAAGGCTCCATCGAGACCACCATCACTGCCACACGGAGCGATTTTTGGCGCAAAGAAAACCGCCTTACCACCGATAGCGGTATTATAGTGAAACGCCCCACTCTCCTCATCTCCTCCAATGGGATCGATTGGAACGTCGCCGAATCGAATGGAACCCTTTATAATCGAGTCCGCGTGGTTCTCTCAAGTTCTGCTCCATGAAATTCCTCTTTTTCACTCTTCTTTTACTGGGATCGTGGCTCTACAGCGAAGAGCCCACTCCAGCCTCTGCGATTCCTGCCCCAACAACCAGTGGACTAACCACAATCACGAGCGATTCCCTCGACCTTAATCTTGGCAAAGCCAACGGTAAAAAGCAGGGACTCTTTCGCGGCAATGTGACTGTCGACGAACCACGCTTCACCATGACCGCGAAAGAAATGACTGTTTTCTTCGCTGAGAACGACGCAGTTCAGTCCCTCGAGGCGAGGGATGATGTCATCA
>CANIEM010000032.1 GCA_947466515.1 Verrucomicrobia subdivision 6 bacterium
AGGTTTGCGCACGCTATCCTCTCCACTCACCACCACTCGAATCCACCGATCCCAACCCAGATTCCTCACTAACTTCCTCACCGTCGCTCCATCCTTATTTGTGCATATTCCCAGCCTCCACCCCCGCTGGGCCAAACGTCGCAAGCCTTCATCAACCCCAACATAGGGCCGACTCATCCCACAAGTGCTCCGCCCGTACTCCGCAAAATACTCCTCCGTCAAACCCTCAACCTCCCTCCCCTCCGCACTTTTCCCCGTCGCTCCCCAAGCCCTATGCAATAAAGTTTGCGGACCTCTCCCCACAAGAATTTTCACCTCCGCCTCCGATAAACCTCGCCGCCCATGTCTGACCAGCACCCGATTCAGAGCGCTGGTAATCTCCCCTAATGTATCCACCAAGGTTCCATCAAAATCAAAAACCCCCACCCCACTCAAGCGACCAGTTCCCATGCCCATCGTTTCCCCACTTACCTACAAACGGCGCAAGGCAGGCAAACCATAATCTTTCCCTATCTTATCCCCCATCGTCTTTACCTCCGCTGCATCTAAAACAATTCGCTCAGGATTGTCTGTAAATTCAAAAACCAAGTTTCCGTCTTTCGCCCCATCCGCCAACGCCGCCAAGCTTTTTAAGTCGTTGATCTCTTGGCCATTGAGTTTCGATAAAACTAACCCCGACAGCTGTAAATATCCCATCGTGATCGAGGAAGGCAGCACCTGACTCAGAAAGACTACTTTTTTTGATGAATCAAGATTCATCTCCTGTTGAAAACTAAAAAGCTGCACCAACCTTTGCGGAGCCCTTTCCGACCACTTATCTCCCCACTCCTGCAAATAGGCCCCGGTCAGCTCTTGAAAAACCAAGCCCCCAATCACCACATAACGAGGGGCCACATCAAATTGTAAAGTGGGAATCGCAATTTCATCTCGGGCTCGGCGATCATAAGTTCCCGTCAGATCCATCTCCTTGCCATCTCTCGAAAGATGAAACTTCGCAGGCGAGCCCACAATCGGCCGCGTCCGAATTAAATTTCCCACGGAGGTCGGTCCATACAAAGAGTCTTGGTAATTTCCGTCCTCATCCAAAACAAACCCATCTACCGAGAGTAGCACATCTCCCTCTTTCAATCCCGCACGCCCAGCCGTCCCCCTCACGTTCACCCTCGTCAGCAAAATACCCCCACTCTTCGGAGCTCGAAACTCCTCTCGCAGATTGGGATCACGCAAACTCGTCCAGCTCACCCCTAACGTCGGAAATCCTTCATACTTCCCATCCAGAGCATCCTTCAGAAAATGCTCAATCATCGGCACTGGAATCACCGTCCCTTCCTGCGAATCCCGATCGTATCCCATCATCATCCCAACCAACATCCCGTCCCTCATCATTGGCAAAGTATAACTATCGTCCCTCTTCGGCAGAGAAACCCGCACTCCATAAAGAAGAAAGCCTGCTTCATCCGCGGGATACCTGCCCACCCCTGCCGAAAGTACCTCTGCCTGATTCCGAAGCATTTCTCCGTTCTTATCTAACTGCCAAACCTGCGCCGTATCCCCCGCACGCAACGCCGGTCCCATCTTGACCCCCGCAAATCCTTGCAGAAACTTCGTATCCGTCGGCCTCAACAGCGCTAAGTTCGCTTCATAATCAATCGCCTCCACTTCAGCTGCACACTTCTCCGCCGAGCCGGGTCTTTCCAGCCCTACCTCTGTTCGGTTTTCCACTAAGGCCGCTGTCGCTAAAACCTTGCCTCCAGGCAATACTACCCCCGTCCCATTCAACCCAAAGGGAGCCTTCTTTTGCCAAGGCCGAAACTGATCATACGGTTGTATCGATGCACGCACTCTGACCAATGACCCCCGCGATTCGTCGATCGAAGCCGCCCAAAGACAGCTCCCCATCAGCAAAGTTGCCGAACCTAATCTTATTAAGTTTTTCATTTCGAATCCGCCTTTTGGAAGGAACCCTTCGCTAATCTCCGACCCCTCAACTCTGTCCGACTAACCTCTGCGATTCCGTACTGGGCCATCAAACGCGGCATTGCCTTATCAACATCACGATTTTTTAGAACCGCAGGCCGTTGATCCCCTTGAAACAAGATCACCGTTCGCTCTTTTCCTGCCTCCAGCGCAGGCAAGACATCTGCCAAGGTCCGGATCTTTCGCCCATTGATCTCTCGTACCACCTGTCCCGCCAATCCCCGCAAGTAAACATTCAACGGATCAGGTAAAATCGAAGTCAAGACGACTGGCTCTGGCGTCTCTCGATAGAGCTGATCCTGCCCGAACATCGAATAGGTCTGCCGCAAACGCAAATCAGCGGAACTCATCAAAACCGCCATCAGATTAGCTGTCAAAGGCTGAAAGACCAGCCCTCCGTACAAAACATACCTCGGCGCTTCCTCATAAAGATTCTCATACATCGAGAACATTTCCGCAGGACGCAACGTAAGGCTCAGCTTCTCTAGCTTTTCCTGCCGCCATACCTCCATCGACACAGTATCCCCCGCAAACTTTCGCTCCACAATTTCCTCCATCTGCACGGGTTGACCTTCCAAACGAACCGAACCATCACTCTCGATTGGATGGCCATCAATCGATAGAAGCACATCCCCATTCTTTAAGACTCCATCCGAGGATCCCTCCGAAAATATATCGGTCACCACCACACCCAACCCATCGTCAGGACGTTTCAGATATTTTCGCATCGCATGGTTTTCTAATGTCATCCAGCGAATCGCAATGTCTACATAGTGATCGTAGTGCCCGTCCTCCACGTCCTTTAAAAACCGTCGGATCACTGGAGTTGGAATCATGTACCCCACATTTTGTGCCACATCCCCGCGAAACCCTTGAAAGGCGACCCCTACCACTTTGTCATCCTGCATCACTGGGCCACCGCTATTCCCTGGATTAATCGCCGCATCGATCTGAATCGCCAAGTGGGATTCCCGACCTGAATGGGTGTACGAGTTGTAATCGATCCGACTAACCACCCCACGGGTCACTGAAAGGCGATCCCCGCCGATCGGAAACCCATAAACGCTCACCACCGACTCCAACTCGGGAATATCCCCTAATGGTAGTACGGTGGTGCCCTTGAAAAATTCAGAATCCTCAATCTCCACTAACGCCAAATCACAGTCATGAGCCACATAGAGAACTTTTCCTGGATACTTTCGTGGATCCGCTTCCCGTTGCACCGTAATGTTCCTCGCCCCGCTAATCACATGGGCATTAGTTAAGATGCGCCTCCCCTCGATCACAAAACCCGCTCCGCGCGCCGAACTCACGGTTCCAGGATTCCACGGCAATCGATAATCCCAAGTTTGCGAGGTTACCTCGACCATCACCACATTTCGCCTCGCCTCTCGGAGTTGCTCGTCCCTTCCGCATCCGGCTAATCCCAGAGCCATCATGGCCAGAGTGAAAGACTTGATCCAAAATGTCATACAATCATCTTTAACCATAAACAAAATCCAAACCAATCCTATCTTCTGCGGGTCTTCCTTGCCGCTTGAAGCTTGCCCCAACATCGAAAAGCCGCTGCTTTTCATAATCCTACTTTCCGCTTCACTTCTTTCATGAACCCTTGGCTCATTCTTTCCTTCGCGATCCTCCTAGAGGTCAGCGGCACCTTATGCCTAAAGCTTTCCCATGGAATGACCCGCCCCCTCCCCATTATCGGCGTAGTCATTTTCTACCTAGGCACCTTTTTCCTAATGTCTCTTTCCCTAAAGAATCTCGAAGTCGGCACCGTTTATGCCATCTGGTCTGGAGTCGGAACTGCTCTCGTCGCGACCATCGGTATACTCTATTTCGGAGAATCCTTCCACTGGCTGAAAGTTCTAGGGCTCTGCTTTATCGTCGGCGGAGTTATCCTCCTCCGCCAGACCTCCACCTAACCCCACAACGTAGACATGGCCCCATTGAGGCCTCCCTTTTTAAATCGTTCCGAATATCCGATCTCCTGCATCACCCAACCCAGGTAGAATATATCCGCGTGAGTTCAGCTTCCTGTCCAATGCGGCCGCATAAATCGCCACTTCAGGATGGCTTTTTTGGAAACAGCCCACGCCTTCAGGCGCCGCCACCAAGCACATAAATCGAATCGAACGAGGTTGCGCCCCCTTCAGTCGATCGACAGCCACCACAGCAGAGTTCCCCGTGGCCAACATCGGATCTAACAAAATCAGATCCCTCCCGCGCAAAGTCTTGGAAGCCTTAAAATAATACTCCACCGGCTCCAAAGTGCGCTCATCGCGATAGATTCCAATATGCGCCACCCGTGCCGAGGGAAATATCTGCAACATGCCATCCAGCAACCCCATGCCTGCGCGCAAAATAGGAACCAATACCATCTTTTCCCCTCTCAAGATGGGCGCCCGCATTTTCTCCATTGGGGTGACAATCAGTTCTGTGGTCATCGGTAAATTGCGGGTGACCTCGTAAGCCATCAACATTGCCACTTCACTGGCCAAGGCCCGAAACTCGGTCACACTCGTCATCTTCTTTCGCATTAACGTCAGCTTGTGCTGCACCAGCGGATGGCGGACGAGGTGAAAGCTTTTCTTCAAATCGGCTGTTTTCCTAAACGTTAAAACGGAAATCCATCACATCTCCATCAGCCACCACATACTCCTTGCCCTCGATCCGTAGTTTTCCAGCCTCCTTGACCTTGGCCATCGTTCCCGCCGCTTGCAGATCGGCGTAGCCCACAGTTTCGGCCGCGATAAATCCGCGCTCAAAGTCGGTATGAATCACCCCTGCAGCTTGCGGGGCACGGTCACCCGCATGAATCGTCCAAGCTCTAGTCTCTTTGGGCCCTGTCGTTAAATAGGTTCGTAATCCTAGTAAATCATAGGCCGCTCGGATTAAGGCGCCCACCCCCGACTCACTAACTCCCAAGCTTGCCAAATAATCCTTTCCCTCCTGCTCGGGTAGATCAACCAACTCCGACTCGATCTGCGCACTCACGATGACCGACTTACTTGCCAAATGGCTCTGGCAATAATCCTCTACTTTTTTTACCCGCTCTCCGGTTTTGCCTGATCTCTCTCCCTTGGTCAGCGCACCAAGCTCTTCTTCCTTCACATTGCAGGCAAAAAGAGTTGGCTTAGAGGTCAGGAGAAAGAATCCATGGATCAACTTCTTTTCATCATCCGACATCTCCAACGTCAATGCGGGACGACCCTGATCCAAATGTGGCTTTAGCTTAGTCAAAAGAGCCAGTTCCGCCTTGGCCTGAACATCCCCTTGCTTGGCCGCTTTTCCTGGTTTATCCAGTCGCTTAGTCACCGTCGCAAGATCGGCCAGAACCAGTTCGGTGATAATTGTTTCAATATCACGCAGGGGATCCACCGTCCCAGCTACGTGATGAATATCCGCATCTTCAAAACAGCGCACCACTTGAATAATAGCGTCCACTTCACGAATATGGGTGAGAAACTGGTTTCCTAATCCCTCTCCCTGGCTTGCCCCCTTGACCAGTCCTGCGATATCCACCAGTTCGATGGAAGCGGGTAGGATCTTTTCACTTCCTGAAAGTTTGGCCAGCCAGTCCAATCGGGCATCGGGCACCGTCACCATCCCAACGTTAGGTTCGATCGTACAAAAAGGATAATTTGCCGCCTGCGCTTTGCGTGTGCGGGTGACTGCGTTAAAAAGGGTGCTCTTCCCTACATTTGGAAGACCGACGATGCCAGCTCGTACCATCCCGCACCCTACACACTTCCCCCTTCCCCATCAACGCCCCTCTCTCACCCCCCAATAAAGCATCCCTACCAGATCCCGCGATCGCCGCTCTTTAGGCCACGCACAAACTCTACCAACAACTGCACGCACCTCTCCACATCTTTCAAATCCACCACCTCACTCGGGGTATGCATATATCGTAAAGGAATACTCACCAACCCCGTGGCTACCCCGCCGCGCACCATTTGAATAGCCCGCGCATCCGTTCCCGTTGGGCGTGGTTCCGCTTCCACCTGATAAGGAATTTTCAACTTCTCCGCCGCCTTCTTTAACCGCGCGAAAATCTCATGGTTAATATTCGCCCCCCGGCAAAGAATAGGTCCACCACCGAGCTTCGTCTCCCCAACTTTTCGAGGATCGCAATCCGGATGATCCGTCGAATGCCCCACATCCACCGCCACCGCCAAATGCGGATGAATCGTGTAGGCCGAAGTCGTCGCCCCACGCACCCCAATCTCTTCCTGGACTGTCGCCACACTGACCACCTTAGCCGCAATTTTCTTTTCCTTCGATAACCTCACCAGAGTCTCACCCACCACATATGCCCCCACTTTATTATCAAACGCCCGGGCTGTCGCCAGACTCCCACCCAATCGCTGAAACTCGTGATCGTACGTTGCCACATCTCCAATCGCCACCCGCTGCAGCGCCTCCTCCTTGTTCTTCGCCCCAATATCGATCCACATCTCGTGCTTCTTCGGAACTCTTTTCCTCTCATCCTCCTCCATTAAATGAATCGCCCGCTTCCCCGTCACTCCTACCACCGATCCCTTCGCGGTCTGAATCACCACTCGCCGACCCGAAATCACCGAAAGGTCATGACCACCAATCGTGTCAAAATAAAGAAAACCCTCTTTATTGATGTAGATCACCATAAAACCCAACTCATCCATATGCCCCGCCAGCATCACCGTCGGATCTCCTTTTAAATTCAAGGTGGCAATTCGATTGCCCAGCGGATCATTCTCATACCGATCCGCCCGCCCTTTGACGTGCCGATCAAACACTTCCTGCGCCTCTGTTTCATACCCCGAAGGGGAACGAGCATGTAACAATTCAGTCAGAAAAGCGGGCGCAAGGTGTGATTCCATCGGACTATCCTCCACATCCTCTGCTTGGTTTCCATCTCAAATTACCCCCCGACCCATTTCCCGTGCTTGAGAACGGGCCTCTCCTTAGGTTGAATCAGAGTATGAACAAGTTCGGCATCGGCCTCATTGGTTGCGGTACGGTCGGATCAGGACTGATCCGGAACCTTGCCAAAGCCAATCCCCTTTTGCGCGAACGCCTCGACATCCATCTCGAGATCGTTGCCACCGCAGTCAAGGACATCACCAAAGTGCGCGAAGGCTTACCCGTAAAGCCCATCACGGATTGGCGGAAAGTGATCGCCGATCCCGCGGTACAAATCGTCGTCGAACTCGTCGGTGGCGTGGCCGATTCATTTCACATTGCCCAAGCCTGTCTTCAAGCAGGAAAACCCCTCGTCACCGCCAATAAAGCCCTCCTCGCCGAACGAGGCCACGAACTAATCGCCCAAGCTCACCAATCCAATGCCCCAATCTATTTCGAAGCCAGCGTCGCGGGCGGTATTCCCGTTATCAAGGTCCTCCGCGAAGGTCTCGTCGCCAACCAACTTCTAGGGCTTCACGGCATCATCAATGGCACATCAAACTACATCCTCACACGAATGGCTGAAGCTGGCTCCGATTTCGCTACCGCCCTCCAACAGGCCAAAGACCTCGGCTACGCTGAAGCCGATGATCGCCTCGATGTTGACGGAATCGATGCCGCCCATAAGGCCGCCATCCTCTGCCTCCTCGCCTATGGTTTCCTACCGAAATTCTCCGATATTCCAGTCCAAGGCATTCGTAAGATTTCTTCGCAAGATGTCTCCTTTGCCGCCCAACTCGGTTACACCATTAAACTCTTAGCCCTCGTCCGGCCCCACGGTTCCGATCGGGTCGAAGTCCGGGTGGCTCCCACCCTTCTCCCTATCCGCCACCCCATGGCCTCAGTTCATGGTGCCTTCAACGCCATTGGACTTCTCGGTAATTTGTCTGGTCCGGTTCAACTCACCGGCCGAGGCGCAGGTCCCGATGCCACCTCCAGCGCCCTGCTCGCTGACCTCGCAGAAGCCGCGAAAAATCTTCGCGACAAATCTCCTGGCCCCCAAATCCCCCAGCCCGACGGCAATCTCCGCCTCCTTCAGAAGGGCGAGTCTGTGGGGCGCTTCTATGTAAGACTCGAAGTCGAAGATCGCCCAGGTGTACTCGCTCTCGTCGCGGGAATCTTTGGTTCTGAAAAAATCGGCATTTCCTCAGTACTCCAACCCGAAGGCCACGGTGCTGGCTCCGTCCCGCTCGTTTTCCTTCTCGAAGCCGCCTCCGAATCTTCCCTCGATAAAGCAGTGGCCCAAATCACCAAACTACCCAACTCTCGTTCCGCTGCGCACATTCTTAGAGTAGAAGACTTATCATGAGTTGGGGTGGCATCATTCATGCGTATCGCGATCGTCTTCCTCTCCCCAAGGGCGCCAAAGTCATTACCCTCGGCGAAGGAAACACCCCACTCCTACCAGCTCCTCGGCTTGTGACCGCTCTCCGCGGAGACTTTGATCTACGTCTGAAATATGAGGGAATGAATCCCACCGCCTCTTTCAAAGACCGCGGAATGACCATGGCCGTCACCCATGCGGTCGCTAAAGGAGCCAAACTGGTTATTTGCGCCAGTACCGGCAACACCTCCGCTTCAGCCTCAGCCTACGCCGCACGCGCCGGGATCGCTTCCGCTGTGATTATTCCCGCTGGCAAAATCGCCCTAGGAAAACTTACTCAAGCTCTCATTCATGGAGCCAAGCTTCTTCCCATATCAGGAAATTTCGACGACGCCTTGAACCTAATCCGCCAAATGTCCAATCTCCCAGGCATCGAAGTGGTTAACTCCATTAACCCAGTCAGAATTGAGGGCCAAAAAACCGCCTCGTTTGAGATCCTCGAAGCTCTCGAAAAAACTCCCGACTTCCATTTTCTTCCAGTGGGCAACGCTGGTAACATCACCGCCTACTGGAAGGGATTCTGCGAGGCACTACCCCATGGCCCTCGCCCGCGGATGTTTGGCTGGCAGGCCGCTGGGGCCGCTCCTCTTGTCGATGGGCACATCGTCAAAGATCCGCAAACCATCGCCACTGCCATTCGTATCGGAAACCCAGCCAGCGGTCCTGCCGCCCTCATCGCCATCAAAGATTCCAATGGCCGCATCGATAAAGTCACCGACGAGGAAATCCTCAGCGCCTACCAACTCCTTGCCCAAACCGAGGGCATCTTCGTCGAGCCGGCCTGTGCCGCCCCTGTTGCAGGCCTCCGCAAAGCCGTCGCCGCAGGTTGGATTCCAAAAGGCAGCCTCGTCACCATGACACTCACGGGCCACGGCTTAAAAGATCCCGACACCGCGCTTAGCCTTTTTCCTCATGTCCCATCAGCTATCGTTCCCACCCTGGAAGCCGCCCGCAAAGCCTTGGGTCTTTAGCTTTTCACCCCACATCTTCAACGACGAACCTTTCTTGCCTCCTGCTCTCGCCCGTTTAAGCTTACCCAATGCTCATCCCCATCCCCCTCGCCCTTGGTTTTCCCCAAGGCTCAGAATGGTTCTGGATTGTTCTCGTGATTATTCTTCTTTTCGGTGCCAAAAAACTTCCTGAGCTTGCGCGATCCATTGGCCGTAGCTTGGGAGAGTTTTCGCGGGCAAAAGATGATTTCGAAAAAGAGGTCAAAAATGCGGTGGAAGACGGGGACAAAAAAAGTCCGACCTCGAATAAAGATTCCTCTAAAACGTCTTAATCTTAGAACTGTAGCTTCCGCCGTGTTTTCGTAGAGCGACAAAAAGGCAGACCACCGCCAGCCCCAGCATTCCGTATAAAGCTCCCCACCAACCTGGTCCCAGTTGTAGTTGAGCTAAAAGCCTGTCCGTGTAGGCATCCGCTATTTTCCAGCGGAGCACAAAATACATTCCTATCAGCATGAGGGAAACCAGAGCCGAAAGGGATGGCGGAACTCCGCGTAAAATGAGGGAACCCCAACCCAATCCAGCCAAAATCGGTACCAAGAGAAGCCAACCCAAAAGAGGCCGTTTTTCTTTTCCGCCAAGCACAACTGAGGCCAGTTCCTGCTGAGCCTTCATCCGAGGAGTCCCTGAGGCTGCTCCAAAGACAAGCTGGAATCCAGAAAACCCATCTGCTGGATCCGCCCAAATTTCTTGCCACTCTTCCGCCCTCATCCCAATCAGAGTTCGCCCAACTCCTTTGTCCCCCTGCGCCAAGTTTTTTACCACCTCCATGGTATTTTTTCTCAGAGCATCAGGAGAAACCCTCACCCACGGGAGGAAAAAACAGATCACGGTAAGAAGCGCAAAAAATTTGCCTGCCAAATGAACGAAGTCCGTACGCATCAGACCCACAATTAAACACTTTCCTGCCCTTTAGACAACCTCCCCGCGCTAACACCATGCTGCGAGCACAACTCAGTGCATCAAAAAGGCTGGATTAGACAAACATGGGATCGAAGCGCTACTTTCCTTGCTTCCTTTTATGGTCAAAATCCACCCTATACCCGCCCTTTCCGTAAATCCTACCCAAGTTAATCAGGTCACCTGCGTCCCCTACGATATCGTTTCACGCGAAGAGTGCCGCATTCTCGCCAAAGACCAACCCAACACTCTGCTGCGAGTCGACCGAGCTGACCTCGAATTTCCCGATACGACCAAATTCAACGCACCTGAAGTGTACAAAAAAGCAGCCCAAAATTTTGCCCAACTGATTAAAAATCAATCCTTCCTGAAAGAAGCACGACCCTCGATCTATCTCGTCCGAATGGTCGAGGGTAAGCACCGGCAACGCGGCTTTGCCGCCCTGGCAGACTTTGCCGACTACGCTTCAGGCCAACTTCGAAAACACGAATTCACCCGCCCCGACAAAGAGGACGACCGCGTCAACCTAGTCCGGCATTTAGGCGCTCTCACCGGACCCGTACTCGCCGCCTATCCCGACGTGCCCGAACTGACAGCCCAGATGAATGAAATTGAACTCACCGTAAAACCGCTGGCAGAGGTCATCGATGAGCGTGGGGTGGTCCATACTGTCTGGCGCTGCCCCGATCCTTCCGAAATCGTCCGTCTCTTTACGCAAGTCACCCGTTCCTACATTGCCGACGGACATCATCGGGCTGCCGCTGCCTCCCGCTTGGCGGAAGAAAAACCAGGCCCACTTGGAATCCTCACTGTTTATTTTCCAGCATCCGAGCTTAGGGTTCTTCCCTATCACCGACTCGTCTTAAAGCTGGACCCCTTCACTTCTGCCACATTCCTCGAAGAGGCGAAAAAGGTGTTTCAAGTCACCCCCTTACAAACCGCCCCCCCGGATGAAACTGGAAAAATTGGGCTCTTTTTGGAGGGAAGATGGCACCAGCTTGCCTGGAAAGCCGATGAGAAATCCGATCCCGTGGCAAAGTTGGACGCTTCCGCACTACAGGACCGGCTGCTCGGTCCAATCTTAAAAGTAAAGGATCCTAGGACCGATGCGCGGCTGGATTTCGTCGGCGGAATTCATGGCACAAAAGTTCTAGAAGAGAAGGTAAACTCAGGCCAAGCGGCGGCCGCCTTTAGCCTTCCGGCCGTATCCCTGTCCCAAATTCTGGCTGTGGCCGATGCCGACCAGATCATGCCACCCAAGAGCACCTGGTTTGAGCCGAAACTCAGGTCCGGTTTTTACGTCCACCAGTTCGGCCCAACTCAGCCTTAAGCACCTCACAAAAAATCCCCACCCCTCGCGCCAATTCCTCAGGAGTCGCACGGGCGCAGTTTAAACGAAAACAAGCCTCCTTGGGCGGATTCGCAAAAAAGATCCCGCCCCCCACCACCGCCACACCTCTCCCAAGACACTGCTTGGCCACCTCATCCATAATCCCAGGTCGTCCTCCCCGCACCCAAAGCATATAGCCACCTCGCGGATCATCCGCCCTCACACCCTCTGGAAGTTCCCGCGCTAAGATTCCGCCCGCCAGCTCGCGCCTTTTCCCATAAACCGACTGCAACATCTCCAAATGAGAATCCATCCTACCCGAACGCAAAAAGGAAGCCGTGACATACTCAGGAGGAACACCGCCGTGAATCGTCTGGCGGCACTGCCGATCCGCCGCCGCGTCCATCCACTTTCCAGGCAAGGCAAACCCGATCCGCAGACCAGGCGCTACCGTTTTAGAAAAACTGGTTACGTAAAGAACCGTACTTCCATCATCAAAGGCCCGAATCGGCTTCGGACGGCCCCGGCCGAGTAAATCTCCATAAATATCATCCTCTAAAATAGGTACCCCTGCTTTCTTGCAAATCTCCAGCAACTTTGGCCTCCACTCCTCACGCAGGGTGGCCCCGCTGGGATTCGAAAGGGTCGAAGTGATCACCAGGAGCTTGGGTCTAGGCTTCGCCAGGAGCGCCTTCTGCCATTTCGCGAGATCGGGTTCCTGACCCACCGCCGTCGCCACGGTACGAAATTTCACCCCAATCGCTCTCAACAACTCCAGCTGACCATAATAGGCGGGTGCCTCACATACCACCGTATCCCCTTTTTTAAGAACCGTGTTCATTATGGAAGCCAAGGCGCCAGAGCAGCCTGTCGTAACTAAAACCTGATCCGCTGTGACACCAATTCCTCGAACCTTGAGATAATCACAGATAGCCTCACGTAGAATACCCGCCCCCTCAGGCCGATGGTAACTAAACATCTCCCTCGCCCGCGAAGCCATCTCCCCCTCCATTGCAACCTTGAGTGCCTCCAAAGGCAGAAAATCAGACGAAGGAATTCCTGCCGCAAGATTGATCACGTTTGGATCCTCTGTCTGTCTCATCAAATCTAGTAAACGAATCGGTATTTTGGCCATCCAACTTTCTACCCTCCCTTCGGCTCCATCGCGAGTACGTTGACTCCTCAGTTTGTCGGCTTACTTTCTTTGCCTTATGGATAAGCCCATTTCCTCTAGCCCCCTAGCCTCTTGCCACGCCGAGCTTGGGGCTCGCATGATTAATTTCGGTGGCTGGAACCTACCCGTCGAATACAGCGGTCTCCTTCTCGAGCATCAAGCCACCCGTCAAGCCGCAGGGCTTTTTGATATTTCCCA
The DNA here is from genome assembly GCA_947466515.1 of Verrucomicrobia subdivision 6 bacterium. GTDB lineage: Bacteria > Verrucomicrobiota > Verrucomicrobiia > Methylacidiphilales > Verrucolacustridaceae > Verrucolacustris. Next base: position 12,918 of record CANIEM010000032.1, read on the forward strand.
TATGGGCCAAATCAGGACCCAAGGCGCAGGTGCGCTGGCTGCACTTGAAAGTCTCCTGACCAATGATCCCGCCAAGCTACGCATGGGAGAGGGCCACTATACTTTCTTAACCAACGACCAAGGGGGGGTAATCGACGATCTTTTACTCTATCGCCTCGGCCCCGAAGATTTCCTCCTGGTGGTCAATGCCTCTCGCCATCAAGAAGACCTCAGCGTTTTACGAAAGGATCAAAACAACCGCGCCCTTTTTCAGGGGGATCCAGGAACAAAAGCGGGCATGGCTTTGCAAGGTCCCCGCGCTGAAGCAATTCTTTCCAAGCTTCTTCCCGCTGGGGAGACCAGCCCACTGCGCAATACTCTCAAAGAAAGTCAAATCCTAGGGATCCCAGCCACCATCGCCCGCACCGGCTACACCGGTGAGGATGGATTCGAAATTTTTACTTCACTGGAAGATGGGCCAAAGATCTGGCGAGCCCTTCTCGAAAAAGGTAAACCCATGGGCATCCTACCCTGTGGTCTCGGCGCACGAGATAGCCTTCGACTGGAAGCTGGCCTGCCCTTGAACGGTCAAGATCTCTCCCCAGAAATCACCCCAATCGAGGCCGGATTAGGTTTCTTTGTGGATCTTTCGCGCCCCCGCCCGTTTCCAGGTCGGGCTCAGCTGGAGCAGGCCAAGATAAATGGAGCGCGTCGCACTACCATCGGACTCGTCGGGCAACCTAAGCAAGCCCCACCACGACATGGCTACCCTGTTTTTCTCAGCGGAAAACAGATTGGAGAAATCACCAGCGGGGTACCCTCGCCCACTCTCGGCTACGGTGTCGCCTTGGCTTTAATCACAAATCCTGCCCCCGCCTGTGGACAAGATTTAGAATTTGAGGTGCGCGGACGGCGAGTTCCCGCCAAAGTTTCTTCACGTAAGTTTTTATTAAAAAAATGAACACACCTACAGATCTTCTTTACGCAAAAACTCACGAATGGCTCCGCCAAGGAAAGGGAGACGACACAGTTGGAATTACCGATTATGCCCAATCCGCCCTCGGAGATGTTGTTTTTGTCGAACTTCCAAAAGCAGGACGAAAGGTAGTAGCTGGCGAAGTCGTTGCAACAGTGGAAAGCGTCAAAGCCGCCTCCGATATTTATGCACCCATAACGGGCGAGATTACCGAGACCAACCCCACTCTTTCCGCTGATCCGGGGCTGATCAACCGTGAGCCCTACGGATCAGGTTGGCTCTTTCGGATTCAAGCCGATGCAGGCAAAAATCACGCCCTTCTTTCGGCCAGCGACTACTCTTCCACTCTCTCCAGTTGAGTCTCTCTCCTGCACCCCTCACCTCTCACGGGTTAGGTTTTGCCACTTGGCACGTCTACGATCCTTCCTGTAAAGCCGAACTCTGGTCCACCGCCTACTTCGGCAAAGAGTTGACCGTCCTCTTTGACCCCATCGTCTGGCCCAACAATTCTCCCCTGCCGGCTGGAGTCGTTCAGATTGTCAAAACCAACGCTAACCATGAAAGAAATTGCCATAGTCTAGTCCATTCCCTTTCGGCTACTATTTCCAACCACCCCCCTGAGTTCCTCCCTCTCCCTCTGCCCGGTGGCGGTGAAGGCGAGACTGCCTATTTTCACGAAAGAACCAGCACGTTGGTAGTGGGGGATTCCCTGATCAACCTTGCACCCCACGGATTAACTCTGCTCCCTGAAAAATACTGCACAGATCTTTCCATGCTTAAGATCAGTGTTAAACGGCTCCTTGATTTACCGATCCAAAGAATTTTTTTTGCACACGGCGCCCCAATCATCCATGATGGCCTGACGCAGCTTCGTCAGCTCCCCTTATGAAAAAAGCCCTGCTCCCAATCCTCATTCTCACCTCCTCTTTATTGGCGGCCCCTGCCAGCAAAGGCCCCGACACCAACATCCCTAAGGTCTCCACTCTCATTCCGCAACTTCTCCCACGTAACCCTAGCAATAAACCACCTCCCGCTCCTGTCCAAAAACAACTCGAGGCCTTCTTTCAAGGCGTACAGGCAGGCAAGGTCGAGGAGTGTTTTAAAACTCTTGTTGCCAGCAACCCTACCCTTTCCGACCCCGCTGCCGTCCCTGAATTTGTCGGAAACATCCGCAAGGGATTGGAAGTTTTTGGCCCCTTGCAAGGATATGAGCTCTACGACCAACGCACTGTAGGCACCCGTGTGGTCTATATTACTTACCTCAGCTACCACCCAAAAAAACCTCTCCGCTGGCAGTTTGTTTTTTACACTCCCATCGGAGCGGACTGGAAGCTACTCAATCTCCGCTTCGACGACACGGTCGAACAAAGCCTTATCCCCGACTAATTCTTAGATAAGAACGACCCCCGCCTAGTTTACTTAGGCTAATCCCACCTTGGCTCGGCCGCCTCGGTTATCGAGAAAATCAACTAAGGCCGCCACCGCAGGACGATCCAGTGAACTACCAGCCTCGGCCATGACCGTCTTGAGAGCCTGATCCAAGGACTGCGCAGGACCTTCCTGCCCTTGCAGTAGGTCGATTACCCGCTTGGCCACCGCCACCACTTTAGCTGTCGGCAAGATAGCATCCCCACTCAAACGCTTCGGGAAACCAGTCCCATCGATACGCTCCTGTGACTGCCGAATCACCTCTGCCACCGGTCCTTCAAACTCCAACCCCGCTAAAAGATCCGCACTTCGAACCACTGCCTCCCGCAGACGCTTCTTTTCATCCTCATTCCGATTCCCGCCCTTACTCAAAAGGTCATGCGGCAGCGAGACCGTTCCGAGATTTAACAGTTCCCCAGCCAATTCCGCCGTCTCGGCCTCAGTAGGAGTTAATCCCATCTCTTCCGCTGCACCACGAGCCAACCGCGCAATTAACTTTCCGTTAGCCCGAGCGGCCTCCGCTTGTCGCCCGTCAACTTCCTTGACGAATGCTTCGATCAAACCACGAAACATCCGCTCCCGCCGTGATCGTTCCGTAATAAATTCCGTAATGTCCTGTTCAATCAGCAGAATTCCAGGAGGATGATCGCGATCCGCCCGCAGAGGAATATGATCCGTTTTAGTATACTTTTTCTTTCCATTTTCCTCAAACTCATGCCTCGCCTTCTGCGGAGCCCACTTCCCTTCAGTACGATCGGCAGGCCAGCCTGGATAAAGTTCATCGATCACCTGCTTGTTGATTTTCTGATAGGCAGCCGCCCGCACCGGACCAATTACCCCCGGCATCGTTTTGCCATTCACTTCCTCAGGAGTAATTCCCGCCGCGTCCGCCAATGTTCGATTGGCAAAGTTATACTTTCCACCCCCATCCATCGCCGCAATCGCGGTCGGCTGGTTGTCGGTGATTACCCGGAGAAACTTTGAAAATCCTGTAAAACGCTCTGCCGCGATCTTCAACCGCTGCGCTTCTGCCGAAGCCCGAATCTCCGCTCCATGTTTCCAGGCAGTTGCCATCGAAACTGAGGCCAGCCCTAGAATTAAAATAAATCCAATGAGCATCGCCTGCTGACGCTTCTGCGATGGTCCAAGCGCTTCTACCGCATCGGCCGTACGCAAAACTAACCAAGGAGTTCCTGATATCTTTCTCGATAGAACTAAGCTCGGAATATTTTCGTAACTGGGTCTCGTCGTAAAACCTCCTGGCTTCGATAAGGCGAATGCCGCCGCAGAATTGATAGGGTCATTCGGGGAATCTGCCGTCATCGCTTTTGTACCATTCGGAAGAGGCAACCTCCTTGGCGAAAGGTACTGCACCGTGCTCCCACTAGTTCCAGGTTTTTCCTGTACCACTAGGTTTTCTGCGGACTTCAAGGTTTCGCCAGGTTGGCTCAAGAGAGGAAAAAGCTCCTTGGCCACCTGCTTCAGACCCACCACATAAGCGATCGGTTTGGCATTTTCTTTCGCATCCACTGGATAGATCGGCACAATAAACCCAAGACTCGGCTGGCCCTCTCCATCCAGACGCATATTCCACAACCCCCTCTGACGAGCGGCATTCTCTTTGAGGACATCGAGAAAACCATCCTCTTTCAACGCGGGCAGGAACTCGCTTGCCACCAAAACCTGCCCACTGGGAGCGACCACCGCAATGCCAGCAATTCCCTCACGAATCACGTTAGCATTAATCTCTAAAGCGGGAGGTGGAGTGACGAAGCCGTTTTGTTCCGCAACCCGCTTTAGATAATTTCGCAGGAAACCTTCCGCCCCCTCTTTCCGATCGGCAGGAGTCGCTTCATCTAGCAGGGTATCGATATAGATTTTCTGGGATTCGTTTCCCGATATCGACCGCAAGATATCAAATTGGGATCCCAGCCAACCCTCGATTGCCGCCGCCCTTGTCTCCACCACCAGACCCATCTGGATCTGCCAATCTCGCAACGTCCTCTCTTTCTCCGCTTGAACGAAGGAAAGAATTCCTATAACCCCGCCTACCGTAAAGATCGCTAGAAAGGCCACCGCCAAAAGTGTTGTCATTTTCCACGGCCGACGCACCGGAGCTTCCGGAATCTTTGGCGTAGCTAGTTTAAGCTTCGATGGATCTTGCGGTGCGGGGATATTTCCTTCAGCCATAATCAGTTTCCTTTCAGTCGAGGGGAAGATTATCTCATTAGACCCCTACCAAGCTCAAGTATTTCCTTGCCGCTTAGATTGAGCTACTTTTCAGCCATGAGGCATATGGTTTTGTTGTTGGGAATCAGTTTATGCGGCGCGCCCCTACCCCCATCTTCTTGCTGGGCATGGGACGGGGAGTATCAGGTGGTCCAGCAGGATCCCATTGCAAAGTTTCCTAAATGGACTGGTATCCTCTCTTCTGTACAGACCGAGCTGGGACAAAAGGCCGACATTCAGGCCCCCTTCACTGGGGGTTGGGACGAATTTATCGCCAAAACAAAATCGGACGATCGTTTGTCCATGATTAAGAAAACCAACGAGATATTTAACGGTATGCGCTATGTACCTGATCAGAAAAACTGGGGTGTCCCTGACCTCTGGAATACCCCAGTCCAGTTCACCCAGAGCCCTGACTACATTATCTCAGGAAGAGTCAGTGGCGATTGCGAGGACCACGCCATCGCCAAATACTACGCCCTCCAACGACTTGGTTTTACTCAAGACGAACTCCGTATTCTTGTCGTAAAAGATCTTAACCTAGGAGTGGGTCACTGCATTCTTGGCGTCATTTTCGGCGGCCAATGTCTCATCCTCGACAACCAGATCAAAAGTGTCTGGCCCGCTAATCAAATCCAGCACTACAAACCCATCTACGCCATCAATGAAACCCACTGGTGGCAGTTTATCCCAGCAGGAGGCGCCACCCCGGCCGCAGCTGCGGGCGGCCAAGCCGACTAGTCTTTCCCCTCCTCGCCCAGAGCTTTTCACCATACCCCAAGATCGTCACTCTCTAATCCTCATGTCAGAACTTGCCCCTGCCTACGAACCCGCTCAAGTCGAAGATCGTCTCTACCGCCAGTGGATCGAACGTAACGACTACCGTGCCAACCCAGATTCCAAAAAACCTGGCTACGCCATCGTTATCCCGCCGCCCAACGTAACTGGCATCCTCACCCTTGGCCACGTTCTCAATAACACCATCCAAGATATCCTCGCCCGCCGAGCTCGCCTCCTCGGTTGCGAAGTGCTTTGGCTTCCTGGGACCGATCACGCGGGTATCGCCACCCAAACTGTCGTCGAACGAACTCTAAAAAAGGAAGGCAAGATTCGCCACCGAGACGATCTCGGTCGCGAAGCCTTTTTAAAAGAGATTTGGCAGTGGAAGGAAAAACACGGTGGCATCATTATTCAGCAACTCAAAAAACTCGGCGCATCTTGCGACTGGTCCCGCGAGCGTTTTACCATGGATCCTGCCTACTCCGCTTGCGTCCAGCAGGTCTTCGTCGATCTCTTTCAAAAAAAGCTGATCTATCGGGGGCGCCGCATGGTCAACTGGTGTCCCGTTTCCCGTACCGCTCTATCCGACGAAGAAGTCGTTATGAAAGAGCAAAAAGGTCTTCTCTATTATTTTCGCGTGCCCCTCGCCGATTCTCCCCAACAATTTCTCACCATCGCCACCACCCGCCCAGAAACCATTCCTGGAGACACCGCTCTTGCCGTGAATCCTAAGGATCCCCGCTACGCTTCCCTCATCGGAAAATTCGCTCTCCGACCATTGCCCCCCGAACTTCCCGAAGCCCAGCGCCGCATTCCCATCGTCGGAGATGACCATGTCGATCTAACCTTTGGAACAGGCGTCCTTAAAGTTACCCCTGCCCATGATCCCGCCGATTTCGCCATCGGCCAACGCCACCAACTCCCTTCTCTTGAAGTCATCGACGAATCAGGCCTGATGACCGCACTCGCAGGTTCCGCTCTAGCTGGCCTCGAACGCACCAAAGCCCGACTGGCCGCGGTGGAACAACTCCGCGAACTCGGCCTCCTCGAAAAAGAAGAACCCTATATCAACCAAGTAGGCTTCAGTGAACGGGCCGATGTCCCTATTGAGCCTCGCCTCTCCGAACAGTGGTTCCTCCGGTATCCCAGTGCGGAAAAGTCCCGTTCGGTTGTCGCCTCAGGCCAACTCCGCTTTTCTCCCGATCGTTGGAGCAAGGTCTATGACCATTGGATGGAAAATCTTCAAGACTGGTGCATCAGCCGGCAACTCTGGTGGGGGCACCGTATTCCTGTCTGGTATCGGGGCGACGAAACCCTCTGCCAAATCCAATCTCCAGGCAAGGACTGGACCCAAGATCCCGATGTCCTCGATACCTGGTTCAGCTCTTGGCTCTGGCCCTTTGCCACTCTCGGTTGGCCCGCAAAAACCGCCGAGCTGAAAAAGTTTTACCCGACAACCGATCTCGTTACCGGCCCCGATATCATCTTTTTCTGGGTTGCCCGCATGATTATGGCGGGCTTCGAATACTTGGGAGAGCTTCCCTTTCGCCACGTCTACTTCACCGGCCTAATTCGCGACGGCAAAGGAAGAAAATTATCCAAATCTCTGGGCAACTCCCCTGATCCGCTCGACCTCATCGCCAAGTTTGGGGCCGACGGACTGCGCTTTGGTCTCTTACGAATTGCTCCCCAAGGCTCCGACATCCGCTACGACGAGAAGCAAATGGAGGAAGGCAGAAACTTTGCCAACAAACTCTGGAACGCTTGTCGCTTCCGTCAACAGCAAGGCCCGTCCGATCGCCTCGCCAATCCCTCACTCCACCCACGTACTCCCTTCTCAGACTACCTTCTCTCCCAGCTGGACCTACTGGAACGCGACCTCCAGCGTCTCTATGCCACCTACGAATTCAGCCAAATCGCACAATCCCTCTACAATTTTGTCTGGAACGAATTTTGTGCGCGCTTCATTGAAACTGCTAAGGCTGACTTCAGTAATCCAGATTCTCCAACCCGGGCAGGCACTCTCGCCACCGCCGACTACGTTCTTTCCCGTGTCCTGCGCCTCCTGCATCCCTTTATGCCATTTATAACCGAAGAGCTTTGGCTAACCCTCGGCCTCGGACAGGAAACCATTCAGTTCGCCAACTGGCCGAAAGAAAAAGAGATTCAATGGGATCAGGCTCAAGCTAAACTAGCCGAATCTTGCTACGCCACCGCCGAGGCCGGCCGCCGACTCCGCGGTGAGTTTGGCCTTTCAGGTTCGGCCAAAATGAAGTTCTTACTTCTTCCCTCTGCCACCTTTACCCCATCCCCCGATGACCTCCGCACACTCGCCAAGCTCCTACAAGTCGGCTCCGTCGAGATTACCTCTGCCCCGCCTAAGGCCCCACTCATCCCAACCCCCTACGGCGATCTCTATCTACCACTCGAAGGCCTTCTCGATCCTGCCAAAGAACGCACCCGCCTTGAAAAAGAGATCGCCCTAGCCGAGGCCTCTCGAGCCCGCGAAGGTGCCAAGCTGGCGGACCCAAAAATGGCCGCCAAAGCCCCTCCAGAGAAAATAGTCGAATGGCGCCGGATTGAAAAAGAAGCCTCAGAGCAGATTATTCGACTTCGAGAACAGCAAAAGCTTTTCACAACTTAATCAAAACCCGCTCGTTTTGGGCTAGGCATTCATCCTCTAAAGCTGTTTGCTCACCTCCTTATGGATTCCGGCCACACAATTCCCATCTTAGGTAATGGATACGTCCGTTATATCGATCACCTTGGTTCAGACCTACGAATCGTCGAGTCCGCGCGTATTTCCTACAAAAGTCCTAGCAAAGGGGAAGATCAGGACAAAAAGCTCCTGAGCTATCTGTACAAAAATCGCCACACCAGCCCCTTCGAACAGTGCTCCATTACCTACAATATCAAGATGCCTATATTCATTATGCGACAGTTCGTTCGCCACCGCACCTTTCGCCTCAACGAGTGGAGCGGTCGCTACTCAGAATTGGCCGATGAATTCTATATCCCCAACCAGTGGCGTGCCGCCGACGCCAAGAATAAGCAGGGTAGCCAAGTCTCTACCGAGTTAGACCACGGCGCCCTCACCCAAGAGGTTAAAGAAGCACACGAAAGAGCCTACGGAACCTACCAGAGTCTTTTACAAAAGGGCGTAGCTCGCGAGCTCGCAAGGGCCGTTCTCCCCGTCAGCATTTTCACTGAAGTCTACGTGAACTGCGACCTCCATAATCTAATCCACTTCTTGCAACTGCGGGAAGACGACCACGCCCAAATGGAGATCCGCGAAATGGCCGCCGCCATGCGCGTAGTTGCCGAGGAACTCTACCCTTGGACCTTCGAGGCTTTTCATAAATATCGTTTAGGGGTGACGGATAGAACGAAATCAGCTTAAGTTTATTCATGGCCAAAAAACCCACCCCTAAGAAGAGTCTCGCGACCCCAGCAACCCCTTCCCCGAAAAAACCCTGCTACCTACCCCTACTCGTCGCAGGAACCGCAGGCTTCGCCCTCGCTTTTGTCCTGCTCAAGGGTTGCCCCACCATGCGCAGTTGCCCTATGTACTCCGAGGCCTGTCCCGTCACCTCCACCCTTCAAGTCCTCGAAACCGATCTGCAACGCGGCGATCTCCCCAAGGCCAAACAGTCAGCGGCAAAATTAAGCGAATCGCTCGAGCGAACTATGCCTGATCTTGCCAAACTGGCTGATGATATCGCTAGCAGTCCCAATTTAGCCGCGGCGAACGCCAAAGTAGAAGCTCTCAAGAAGAAGATGGTGGCGGACGTTTCAGCTCTTCCCACTAAGTGATTCCTAAATCTTGGTTAGGACTGATCGGGGGACTGATGCTTTCCCACGGACTAGCAGAAACTACCATGAACCTCGGATCACCCATTCCCGCCCTTAGCGCAAAGGACCAAGAAGGTCAGCAGCTCGATCTTGCCACCTACGGAAACAAGGGATTCCTCCTTGTCTTTTTTTACCCTAAGGCCAACACCCCTGGTTGCACCGCCCAAGCCTGTAGCCTACGGGACAGCAGTGCCGAACTCACCCGCCGGGGTGTAAAAATCATCGGTATTAGTGCGGATGCTGTCTCGTCCCAAAAAACCTTCGCCACCGACCAGAAACTTCCCTACCCCCTTTTAGCCGATTCAGAAAATAAAATCATCCAAGCCTTCGGGGTTGGAGGTCTATTCGGCTTTGCACAGCGCTCCGCTTTTCTCTTTCAGGACGGCAAACTTATTTGGCGAGATCCCAAAGGGTCCACCAAAGACCAAGCCAAGGTCGTTCTCGATCATCTCGACTCTCTCTCGAAAAAGTGAGGTCGTTCCGTCAGGAACTTACCTTTCGAGTACCTAAACGCAGGGGCATGATCAACATCACCCCGCAGGTCGCCGAAGCTCTTGTCGCTTCAGGGATTCAAGAAGGTTTCTGCTTGGTCAATGCTATGCACATCACCGCTTCCGTTTTCATTAACGACAACGAGTCAGGGCTCCATGCCGACTTCGAGAAATGGCTCGAGCATCTCGCCCCCGAAAAGCCCCACAGCCAATACCGCCACAACGGAGCCGAAGACAATGCCGACGCGCACTTAAAACGTTCCATCATGGGACGGGAAGTCGTCGTGGCTGTATCCAAAGGACAACTAGACTTTGGCCCTTGGGAACAGATTTTTTACGGTGAGTTCGATGGGCAACGCGCCAAGCGAGTTCTTATCAAGATACTCGGCGAATAACCTACTCTTTCCCCCTTCCACCGCCCTCACAGGAAACCTATACAAAGTCCATGACCTCTATCTTCGGGAAGCGACTGCAGATCTTTACTGGAAACGCCAATCCAGAACTTGCCCAAAGGATTGCAGACTTCATGAAGATCCCATTGGGAAAGGCCACCGTATCTACCTTTCCGGACGGCGAGACCTTCGTGAAATTCGAAGAGAATATTCGCGGCAATGATCTTTTTATTGTTCAACCCACTTGCCCTCCCACGAATCAAAACCTCATGGAGCTCCTCATCCTCGTCGATGCCGCCCGTCGCGCCAGTGCTTTCCGCATCACCGCTGTCCTTCCTTTTTACGGCTATGCACGCCAAGACCGCAAAGACCAACCCCGTGTACCCATCACCGCGAAACTCGTCGCGAACCTGCTGGTAGCGGCGGGCGTGAACCGAGTTCTGACCATGGATCTCCATGCCCAACAAATCCAAGGTTTTTTCGATATTCCGGTCGATCATCTTTTCTGTGCTCCCATCTTCTACCGCTACCTCAAAGAAAAGCAGATTCCTGATCTTGTCGTGGTCACCCCTGATATCGGTGGCATGAAAATGGCTGCCGCCTACGCTCAAATGTTTCAGTGCGGTCTGGCCATCGTCAGCAAAAAACGTCTCAACGCCTCTGAAACCGAAGCCACCCACCTTATTGGGGATGTGAAGGATAAAAATGTCCTCCTCGTCGACGACATCACTGAAACTGCTGGAACTATTTCCTCCGCCGTTGAAATCCTACGAAAACAAGGGGCCAAGGATATTTACGTGGGGATTCCTCACACCGTGCTTGGAAAAATCGGCATTGAAAGATTACAGAAACTAAAGATCAAAGAATTAATTACGACCAATACCACTCCCCAACCTGACATGCCCGGAGTTCACACCAAAGTGCTCTGCGTCGCCCCCCTCTTAGGGGAAGCCATTCTACGGATTCACGAAGGCGAGTCGGTCTCTTCCTTGTTTGAAATCCG
>CANIEM010000033.1 GCA_947466515.1 Verrucomicrobia subdivision 6 bacterium
AAAACTGCCTCTAAATTATCACTTCCCACCTCCTCTTCACCCTCCACCACGAAAACCACATCGGTTTCAGGTCCGCCACGTTGAATCGCTTCCGCCACTCCCATCATGTGAGCAAAGATCTGTCCCTTGTTATCAGTCGAACCCCTCGCCACCACCATCCCGTTTACCACCCTTGGCTCAAACGGATCCGCGGTCCATCCGTCCCCCATCTCCGCGGGCTGAACATCGTAGTGCCCATAAATTAGGACCGTTTTCCTTTGACCCTTCCCCCGCCTTCTCCAGAAAGCGAGAACGACCGGTGCACCAGGAGTCGGCACAATCTCTGCCTCCATCCCCATTTCCCGAAACTTTTTCTTCAGCCAGCTGGCACAATCACGCATAACCTGCCCCTTCGAAGGGTCGGCGGATACGGTGGGAAATCGTAAGAAATCGAAATAATCGCTTCTCGCTCTCTGGGTTAATGGCATCCACCCATTCTGCCAAAAACCACATCACCGCACCAGCCCCAGATGACACCTCAGGTTCAACATTTGCGCACTTCGAAAAACACGCTATACACTGTAAATGCTTCCATCTTATCTTCAGATTCCAGAGTCGTTTCCCCCCTTCGATCTCATCCGCCTTATGCAGACGGTTTTTGAGCCCGCCCGTGGGGAAAAAACCTGTGTCCTCATCGATCTGGACGATCCTCAAGGCATCAAAAACCTAGCCTTCCTAAAAGACCCTACCCTCACCGTGCAAAAGTACGCCCACGACATCTTCTACAAGGGCCTAAACAACGGGGTTAAGGACACTCTCGGGCTGACGGGCGGGGATCTTTACGCCTACAAGAAAACTGGAGGCAGTAATCTTGATATGGATGACTTGGCCGTAGATATCCATGGCAAGGAGCTCTCTTTCGAAAAAGATATCTACACCCAGTACGATATCATTCTCTGTATCTCTACTTACTCCGCTACTGCACCCCTGACCGCTTCTGCCAAAAAACACGGATTCCGCGGAGCCACTTTGCACGGCCTCAATGAGATTATTCTGAGTACAGGCTTAGCCGTAGATTATAATTCAGTAAGCAAACAAACCGAAAAGCTGCGCTTGGGTCTCACCCAAGCCGAATGGGTCGAAATCGACTTTGAAGTGGCTGGCAAGAAAGCCACCCTCCACCTCGACCTCGCCCAACAGGAGGCTCAGAAATCTCATGGCCTTTGTCGCGGAAAAACTCCCGATGTGGCAAATCTCCCCGCGGGCGAAGTTTATTTTGTCCCCACAGACGCCCACGGCCAGATGCCGATGAAGTTTGCCGACGGTACCCTAGCTATGCTCGATGTGGAAAAAGGCCGCCAAGTCGGCGGAACATTCCTTTCGGGTAATCCAAAGACTTTTGCCGAGCACGTAGCAAAGTTAAAGCGCGACCCTGTCGTCGGGGAACTTGGCGAGCTCGGATTCGGCACGCAACTCCTTCCCTTTAGTGGACGTGATATTCAAGACGAAAAGATTCTCGGAACAATCCATGTGGCAACAGGTCGCTCAGATCATCTCGGGGGCCACCTTACTCCTGATAAGTTCGCCGAAAAGATCAACGCCACTCACGATGATATTCTTTACGCACCGCATAAAACTCCTGAGATTCAGCTCCATCAAGCTCGGATGCACCGCGATGGCAAGACCACCATTCTCATCCAGAAATATCAGCCTGCGCCCTACCTCCAAAGCCTCCTCGCCTGAAATCAAGCTACGAAAAGCCTTCGGTCTTAGCGGAATACCTCGCCTTCCACTATCTTGAGCCCAAGGACATTCTTCCCCATGGAATTCCCACGCCGCTTGGCATAACCAACTTTCCATCAGCTTGTGCCAAATTCCTTCTTTCTCACGTAAAAGATAAGCCTCTTCGAGCTCTTGACCTTGGTTGCGCAGTCGGTCGAAGCGCCTTCGAGCTCGCCCGCAAAGTTCCTCAAGTGATCGGAATCGACTTTTCTCACTCTTTTATTCAAGCGGCTCAAAAGATACAGAGAAAAGGAAAGCTCCCCTTTGATCTTTTGGAAGAAGGGAAGAAATCCCGTAGCTCCCTCGCTCATGCTCCAGCAATATCCATCAGACAACGTGTTTGTTTTATCTCAGGGGATGCTCTTCACCTTCCCAAGGGACTGGGAACCTTCGATCTGCTTCTTGCCGCCAATTTAATCGACCGCCTACCCCATCCTAAGAGATTTCTATCTCAGATCCTTCCGTCCCTTGTAAATTCTGGGGGCAAGGTCCTCCTGACCTCTCCCTACACTTGGACGACTGAATACACCCCTGCTTCTCGCTGGCTAGGTAGCCCATCCACCGACTCCTTTTCCGCCCTACAAAAAATCCTGCGCCCCTCCTTTCGACTCATCGACCGAACCAATCTCCCGTTTCTGCTTCGCGAAACTCGCCGCAAGTTTCAATACACTTTCGCCGACGCCACCATTTGGCAGAAGCTCTAAATCTTCCTTACCAACCTCGATCGCACTCATTTTTCCCTTACTTACAGGTTCTACAATTGTGACACGCGTAGAATTACGCTCACGATCAAGCAAAGGGGTTGTAAAGCTGGTTTGCGTTTCTGAGTCGGATCAATTATTTTAATATCATCATGGGCAAGACTCTTTTCCAGAAAGTTTGGGATCGTCATACGGTAGGAATACTGCCCGACGGCTCCACCCAGCTTTTCGTTGGCACCCACCTTATTCACGAGGTTACCAGCCCCCAAGCCTTCGGGATGCTCCGCGATCTCGGTTTGAAAGTCGCCTTCCCTAGTCGCACCTTCGCCACCGTCGATCACATTGTCCCCACCGACCAGCGAACGGAGCCCTTTCGAGACTCCTTAGCCGATGCCATGATCAAAGAACTACGCAAAAACTGCTCTGAATTTGGTGTTACTTTTTTCGATATCCCCTCAGGCAAGCAGGGAATCGTCCATATCGTCGGTCCTGAGCAAGGCATCACCCAACCAGGCACAACTATTGCCTGCGGAGATTCCCATACCTCCACCCACGGGGCGTTTGGGGCCGTGGCCTTTGGTATCGGCACTAGTCAAGTTCGCGATGTCCTCGCCACCCAAACTATGGCGCTTTCGCCTCTTAAGGTTCGCAAAATTGAAGTTCGTGGGAAATTGGGACCCGGCGTTTACGCCAAAGATATTATTCTCCACATCATCCGTACCCTCGGGGTCAACGGCGGCACAGGCTACGCCTACGAGTACTGCGGATCCACTATCGAAGGCCTCTCCCTAGAAGAGCGGATGACCATCTGCAATATGTCGATCGAAGGCGGCGCCCGTGCAGGTTATGTCAACCCAGACGAAAAGACCTTTGAATATTTAAAGGGTCGCCCCTACTGCCCTAAAGGAAAAGACTGGGATACCGCCGTCGCCGAATGGAAGAAGTTTGTCTCCGACGCCGACGCTGTTTACGACGACGTTAAAATCTTTGAAGCATCAGAAATCCGCCCCACCGTGACTTGGGGAATCAACCCCGGCCAAGGCATCTTTATTGATGAAGCCATCCCCTCGCCCGAACAGCTTCCCGAGGCGGATCGTGCTTCAGCCAAGGAAGCTCTCGAGTTTATGAAGTTCAAGGCTGGCGAGAAGCTTGCTGGGCAAAAAATTCAAGTGGCTTTTTTTGGTTCCTGTACCAATGCGAGGATTTCAGACTTTCTCGAAGCTTCCAAATTCCTTAAAGGCCGAAAAGTTGCTCCTGGCATCCGAGCCATCGCGGTTCCTGGCTCCCAAGGGGTGAGTAAAATCTGTGCGGAGATGGGAATTGATAAGATCTTTCGGGAGGCGGGCTTCGACTGGCGAGAGGCCGGCTGTTCTATGTGCCTGGGAATGAATCCCGACCAATTAGTCGGGGACGAGATCTGCGCTTCTTCCTCCAATCGGAATTTTAAAGGGCGGCAAGGAAGTCCGACAGGACGAACTCTTCTAATGAGTCCGGTGATGGTGGTAGCAGCTGCAGTTACGGGCCAGGTCAGCGATGCTCGCCAGGTTTTCGCAAATTCCTAAATCCATGTCCCTTTCTCCCATAGCTCAAGTCACCGGTCGTGGCGTTGTCGTGGCTGGTGATGATATCGATACCGATCGAATTATTCCGGCCCGCTACATGCGCTGCATTACCTTCGATGGATTAGGAGAATATCTTTTTCGAGATGTTCGCCAAACCCCCGAAGGAAAAAGTACAAACCACCCGATCGATGACCTCAAATACAAGGGGGCCACGATTTTAATTTCAGGGATGAATTTCGGCTGTGGCAGTTCTCGGGAACATGCCCCGCAAGCCATTGCTCGAGCTGGCTTCAAGGCGGTCATTGCTGGTGGCTTTGCCGAGATCTTTTTCGGGAATAGTACGACTCTTGGACTCCCATGCGCCACCGCCACACGAAAAGATCTTACCGCTTTGATAAGCATCATTCAGAAGGACCCCACCACCCTTGTAAAAATCGATGTGCAGAAGTTACAAGTCACCGCAGGATCGCTTAACTTCCCTATAACCTTGAAGGCCAGTGCCCAACAAGGCCTTCTCTCTGGACGCTACGATGCCATCGCAGATCTTCTCACTAATCTACCGAAGGTTAAGGAACTTGCAGGCAGAATACCCTCTGCCACCGCGTCCTAAAAAAAACACGCCCCACCTGGGCGCTAGGAGAACTTTTTTCGACCCTGGAGTTTTCCAGAAATTGAGACTCCCGCTTCCGCGTCCGCCTTCCAATAAAGGCACGACGTTTTCGGATTAAGGTTTGGCCTCGTTTTTTAATTTTATCGGTTGAAAAAAAATGATCCGTCACACGCGGCAGGCAGGGCGCGAAGACTAAACCAATCGTTCAAAGAACTCCCCGCAGCTTGGCTTGGCAGCGGGTGGCAAGCGATTCGAGAATCTTTTTCTCCCAACCGCCAACCTCTTGTTCAGTCAACGTGCGCGCAGTGGAGCGAAATTGCAAGCGACAACCTAGTGACAAAAAACCCTTAGCAACCTTGGCTCCAGCGGTATCGCGGAAACGATCAAAGACGAAGAGGTTCACCATCTCGGACGGAGCAGCCAACCGAATAGCTTTTTCCACTTCGGCAAACGACACCGACTCAGGCAGAACCAACGAAAGGTCTCGCTCCACCCCTGGAAAATTACTGACCTCTTGATAGGCAGCCGTTTTCAGCGCCAACTCTTTAGGAAGAGAAACTTCCGCAATCCAAAGGCGAGATTTAAGGCTGTTTTGTTTCTTTTCTGCAGGGGTGGCCTCTCTCAAAGCTAATGGCTCTCCCGCAAGGCAGAATCGATCCGCAATCTCCTGCATAATTCCCTTAAGGACAAAATAATCAGCCTTAACCTCCCCTCCTTGCCAAGATACTGCTTGATCGAAACCTGCTACCAGTAGAGCCAACCTCATCTCCTCCTGTCCCTTGGCAGAAGTGACCCGCCCGATCTCGAAAAGCTTGAGATCGGTCTGTCCCCTAGAAATATTCCGCGCTGCAGAAGCGAGTAGACCAGGGAGGAGCGATTCGCGATAGGCTCCAACCTCAGGACCCGCTCCCGTGGAGAGTTGCACCGACATCCCCTCTTCAGCGCGGACCAAGCTTCCACCAAGAACTTCAAAATATCCTCGCTCCACCAGAAAGTTGCGTAACTGCCGCCGTCGCACATCAGCCCTATCTTCCGCCGACTGACCCTCCACCAGAGCGTCTAAGCTAGACGGAACCTTATCCAAGTCCGAAAGTCGGATCAGCTCCTCAAGCAGATCAATCTCTTCCCGCACATCGGATCTCCAAGATGGCGGAACCCACCCATCACCCTTCGCGTGAAATCCTAACGCCAAAAACCGAGTTTCGATATCTTTTGGCTCGAGCTTTAACCCAAGTATTTTTTCCACCCTATTCCGCCTAAGGGTGATTTCATTATCCTTGGGCGCAGGGAGAGAACCTACTCGCACCGTTCCTTCACATTTTTCCAAAGCACCGCACTCCTCGAGAAGTTGCAGAATCCGTTCGCTCGCCATCTCCACCAACGAAGGATCCATGCCTCCCCGCCCAAAGCGTCGGGCAGACTCTGTGGATAGCGACAACCTTCTAGCTGTTTTTCGTACTCTTCCTGCTTGAAAAGCAGCCGATTCGAGAAGAACTTTTTTCGTTCCCGCATGAACCGCAGAATGAGTTCCCCCTACAACACCTGCCAAAGCGACTACCCCTTTCTCATCCGCAATCACCACGTCTTCAGTCGTCAGAAGGTGCATGCCTCCATCCAGCGCTGCAAGCTTCTCCCCTGCTTTGGCACGCCTCACTTCAATCGTGCCACCCTCAATCCTGTCCGCATCGAAGGCGTGTACCGGTTGTCCTAGCTCCAGGAGTACGTAGTTGGTTACATCAACCACCAGGCCAAGACTCCTCATTCCAGAGGCTACCAAGCGCTTTTTCATCCAATCAGGCGACTGAACCCCCGTACGTACATGGAGAACACTCAAGGTGTATTGCGGACAATCTTTTGCATCCGCCACCACAACCTTCCAGCCCGCTTCTTTCCCCCGACTTATTTTCTTGGCAAGCGGCCGTGCCTTTCTTGGCACTCCAAGTGCTCCCAACTCTCGCGCCAGTCCATCCATGGAAGCTAAGTCAGGTCGGTTGGAAGTGATCTCCACTTCGAAAACAGTTTCTCCTGGGAACAGTTGCTCAAGCGGAACACCTAACTTCGTCTCCGCAGGGAGAATCAGAAGCCCCTGCGCATCCTCAGCTATTCCCAATTCCTTCGCCGAACAAAGCATTCCCTCTGAACTCTCTCCCCTCATTTTAGTCGCTTTGATCGTCATCCCCCCAGGAAAAACAGTTCCGGGCAAAGCCAACGGAACAATGTCCCCTGCGTTGTGATTTTTTGCCCCACAAACCACCTGACGAGTGCCCTTGCCATCATCCACCTGACAAAGGCTCAAACGATCCGCATTGGGATGCAGCTTCTTTTCAAGAATTTTGGCAGAGACAATCCCCGCAATCTGACATCCGGTGTTTTGAATCGAGATGACCTCCGTACCGCTTCGAGTCAATCGATCGGCAAGCTCACTAGGATGGGACGGTAGATCACACCACTCCTTCAGCCATTCCAGAGACACCTTCACGAGGGGGCTGATTTTCCTTTCTTCTCACCTTCCGTCCTCGAGATCGTATCGCGCAAAAGCGCAGCAGCTTCATAGTTTTCCGTTGCCACAAAGTGTTCCATCTCAGCCCGCCAAACCTCTGGCGAGGCGCTCCGTCGGTTGGGTCGTTTGCCCTGGTGTACCAAACCTTTCTGCGCTTCGGCTAAGGCCACTTGTAGAGATGACGAAAATTGAACGTAACAGACCGCACACCCCAGTCGCCCCGTCTTCTGAAGTTGACCGGGGGGATAGCCACAAGCTGGGCACTTTTCGATTAAACCAAAACCCTCGTTGGATTCTAAAAAAACAGGTTTCTTCTCAAGAAATCCAGATGGATGCATCGCTCCTTCGTGCTTGGCGCACTCTGCACAGAGATCCGTCCGCTGGACTTTACCTCCGACGAGATTAGTCATAAAGACCGTCGCAGGCTTACCGGAACATTTTTGGCACTCCACGGATGTATTGCTTAGCGGGGAATCTTTGTTCCCGAGGTAGTGACGAGTTGGTGGTAAAGGCGCATCAGCTCCGCCGTCCTCTCTCCCGGCTTCCCTGTGCCAATCAAGCGGCCATCCACCTCAACAACCGGTACGATTTCTGCTCCAGTTCCAGTGAGAAACATCTCTTCACAGGTAAAGAGATCATATCTTCGGACATCATCTTCTCGGGTGGTCCAGCCCGCTTCTCGCGCTAGTTCCAAGACGGTTGCTCGGGTAATCCCGTTGAGCGCTCCAGAGGAAAGCTTGGGTGTGATCAAAACACCGTCCCGAATAAAGAAAATATTGTCACCTGAGCATTCGGAGACCAACCCCTGCGGATTCAGCAGGATGACCTCCTGCGCCCCTGCGAGCTGGCCTTCAATCTTCGCCAGAATGTTGTTCAAGTAGTTGAGGGATTTGATCCCCGGATCGAGAGCCGCCGGAGACTGCCTCCAGGTCGCACCCGTAACCACCTTCAGTCCGTTACGGTAATACTTTGTCGGATAGAGCTCCAGTTTCGTCGCGATGATAATGATCGTTGGTTTCTTACACCGATCCGGGGAGAGCCCCAGATAACCTTTGCCTCGTGTGACCACCAGACGCAGATATCCCGACTTCATCTTATTTCGTCGGCAAGTCTCGAGAACTGCACTTCGGATTTCCGCACGACTCCACGGCAACTTGAGCAAGATCGCTTTGGCTGAATCCTCTAATCGAGAGAGATGCTCCTCCAACTTAAAGACCCGCCCCGCGTAAGCCCGGATTCCCTCAAAGACGCCGTCCCCATAAAGAAGTCCGTGATCGAAAACTGAAATCTTCGCCTTTTCCTCTGGATAGAATTTCCCGTCAATATAGATGATCATTTTTCCTTTTCTGCCAACCTGCCGTCCAGCAGTCGCAAGGGGCTTCCCACCTTCGCGGCCACCGATTCGTCATGGGTAACAAGTAGTAGTGATTTTTGCCTCTCTCGGACCATTCGAACAAGCAAATCAAGCACCGCGGTAGCCGAGGCCCCATCCAAGTTTCCCGTTGGCTCATCCGCCAAGATCAAATCAGGCTCGAGAATCAGCGCCCGCGCAACCGCCACCCTCTGCTGTTCTCCCCCAGAAAGCTCGCCTGGCAAATGATCACGGCGGAGGGTCATCCCCACCTCATCCAGCAGATCTTCCCAACGTTCCCCCAGTTGCACCCCCGCGAGCATCGCAGGCAGCCGAACATTTTCTTCAACGGTCAGCTCAGGAATCAGGTGATAAGACTGAAAAATAAAGCCGACCGCCCCTCGGCGCCAAAGCGCTCCTTGGGTGCGATTCCACCCTTTCATACTCTCTCCTTTCCAGATCATCTCTCCGCCATCAGGAGATTCCAGACCTCCCAGAATATGGAGCAAAGTAGATTTCCCAGCGCCCGAAGGGCCGCAAATCGGACGACACTCCCCTGCATTCAGCGAGAATTGAATCCCATGGAGTACTTCCAGAGCAGGCCGCCCAGTCAGCTGATAGCTCTTCCGCAGATCCCGAACTTCTAAAAGAGGCACATTCATGCACGCCTCAAATTCGTGGCGGGTTCTGTCCGCGAAGCTACCCAAGCAGGAACCAGCGCCGCTAAAACGCTCAAAGCCAAGCCCGCCAAAGCAACGCCCAGAAAGACTCCGAAATCATAACGAACAGGCAAACCCGTGAAGTGATAAATTTCCGCAGGAAAAAGCTCCTGCCCAGTCAGACGACCGATCAACTGGCTAAGTCCATTTCGATTCGCCAAAACTAGTCCCGCACCCACCACTCCAGAGCATGAGCCCAAGACTCCCACCACCACCCCATACATCGTGAAAAGAGTGGCGATCTGGCGCGGAGTAGCCCCCAAAGCCGCCAACGTGCCAATCGACTTGGCCCGTTGCACTGTGATCGTAATCAGAGTTCCGCTCAGACCAAGGGCGGCAACCCCCATCACAAAAAAAAGCAGGAAACTCATTACCCTACGCTCCACCGCAACTGCGGCAAAGAGACGTTGATTATGGTCCATCCAAGTCAAAACCCGCAAATCTGGCCCCAATCGAAGACGCAAACTTTCCGCAATACGAGGGGCCTCATCAGGGTTATTCAGTTTGATCGCAACCCCGTGAACGGCCTGAGGAATCGCATATAGTTCCTGCGCGGTGCCGAGGTCGGTTACAACATACTCGGAATCATAATCAAACATTCCTGTGGTAAAAATGCCCGCCACACGAAAAGTTCGTGGTAACGGAATTTTCTTGGGTTGGTTCGCAGGACCACTCTTCGGTCCAACAAGGTCTTTGATCTGCTGGGGTGCGAGAAGATTCACTTCCGACCCGATTTCGGCACGGTTCGCTCGTGCCCACTCTGATCCGACTACCAGTTGATCTGGACTAGGCGACCAAGTCCCTGCAACCAAACAATCAATCAATGGGAGTACTGATGGAGCGGTCTCTGGATCCCATCCTTTGATTCTTGGAGTCGAAATGCGACTCCCGCACTCCGCAAGGACTGGTCCCACCACCGAAGGGGTCGCGCCCAACACTCCAGGTTCTACCCGAATCAGATCAAGCAAAGGTCCAACATCCCGCAACGGACCCGTTCCTGTGACCGTGAGATGAGACTGAAATCCAATCACTTTCCTAGTTAATTCATCTTCAAAGCCACGCATCACCGATTGAACGACAATCAACACCAAGACCCCAGCGACCACCCCAAGCCAACTCAGTACTGTAATAATGGAAACAAAAGTCCGCCTTGGACGGAGGAATCGCAAGGCCAGAAAGAGCTCAGGAAAGCGTTTCACCCTCTTACCGTGCCGTTTTTTGGGGATTGGCTCAAGCTCTCATGCAGGTTGCCCCTGAAGCCAAGGTCCTATATTATTTCTTCTTTATGGCAAACGGACACCAAATCCAGAAAGCGCGTCGCGTTATCGATATCGAGATCGCTGCCCTAAGGCGGGTCAGTCGCCGCCTCGGTCCCTCCTTTATTAAGGCCATCGCTTTGATGAAACAACGACTCGAAAGCGGAGGAAAGATCATCGTGACGGGCATCGGCAAATCAGGGCACATCGGTAATAAGATCGCCGCTACCCTTGCCAGTACGGGAACGACCTCAGTGACCCTCGATCCCGTCGATGCCGCCCACGGGGATTTGGGAGTTGTCTCAAAGAAAGATCTCATCCTTGTCCTCAGCTACAGCGGAAGTACGGATGAACTTCTCCGCGTCGTTCCCCTTTTCAAACGGCTAGGCACTCCCATCATCGTAATGACTGGTAACCTCCGCTCTCATCTGGCCCGTCAATCGGACGTCGCTCTCGATGTCTCAGTCAAACAGGAAGCCTGTCCGCTCAATCTCGCTCCGACCTCCAGTACCACCGCCATGTTGGCGATGGGGGATGCCCTTGCCATGGTCCTCCTTGAAAGCCGCGGATTCCGCCGCGAAGATTTTGCCCGTCTCCATCCCGCTGGAGCCATTGGCCGAGATCTGCTCCTGCCCGTCAGTGAAATTATGCGACCCCGCGCTTCCGTGCCCATTTGCAGCACGGAAACAACCGTGAACAAAGCCTTGTCGGAAATCACCGCCAAAAGATGCGGAGCAGCCATCATTCTGGATGGACGAGGGAAAGTGGCTGGGATCTACACCCACGGAGATTTCGTCAGAGGCTTTCAGAAAGATCCTCAGATCGGCAAGCGCCCACTCCGCGCTGTCATGACAAAAAATCCCGTAACTATCCCTGCCGGTAGCTTGGCCGCCAAAGCCCTCCATATTTTTGAAACCCATCGGATTGAAGACTTAGTTGTAGTCGATACCTCACGGCGACCCGTCGGACTTGTCGACGCGCAGGATCTAACTCGTTTCAGATTGCTTTGATGTACGAAAAAGAAGGAGAATGAATCCATGGCTGTAATTGCAAACGATCTAAAAAAGGGAATGGCTGTAAAGAAAGACGGAGATATTTTTGTGGTCTTAGGAACAGTTCATCGTACCCCTGGAAATAAACGCGCCTTCGTCCAAGCCACCTTCCGCTCCCTCCGTTCAGGCCAATCCTCCGATCATCGTCTCGCCTCGGACGACCGCCTCGAGTCGGTCAGCGTCTCCCGAGATAAGTGGGAATTCAGCTACCATGACAACACCGGCTACACTTTCATGAACCCCGAGAACTACGAGAACTTAACCCTCGCGCCCGAGTTGCTTGAGGATGCAAAGGATTTCCTTTCGGAAAACATGGTTTGTGAAATTCTCTTTATTGAAGGAAAAGCCGTTTCCGTAGAACCCCCTGCCAGCGCCATTCTCAAGGTCATCGAATCTCCTGAGGGAGTACGCGGTGATTCCGCTAATAATGTGATGAAAGTAGCCAAGCTCGAGACAGGGCTTCAGTTGCAAGTTCCCCTTTTCATCAAAGAGGGCGAGCTCATCCGCGTCGACACTCGCGAAAAGAAGTACATGGGCCGAGCGTAGGGCCCACTACTTACTTAAACTTACGTCCTCATCGGACGATCTAAAGGCTGGGCGCTCCGTCCCAGTAGCCAACGAAAACCTTAAAAAGTCTAGCCACCAAACGTTAGGTTCTTAACGCGGGCCGCCCCACAGGCGTTTAGCACATCGATAACCCTCTGGTAAGGGGCGCTGTCTTTCGGACGGATGATCACCGACTGATCAGGCGACGCCTCAACCAGCGCCTTAAGCTTCGCCAACAGCTTAGGCATCTCCCGATCATCCCGACTATCCACTGGGCTATCATTAAAAGAAACCACGCCGTTTTCGCTAACTCGCAGCGTCACGGGAGTCTTGGCCGTGCTGACCGCCTTGGAGGCCCCTGGCACCTGCACGCCCAACTCCGCCTCCTTCACCTGTTTTCCTGCCATCACCATAAAGAAAAGTAAAAGAACAAACATCACGTCCAGCATCGGTGCGATCTGTAATCCATAATCCCCGTCGCTCGATCCACCTCCAGCCATAAATTACCCCTTGCCCCCTTTGGTCGTAGCAAAAACCACATTGGCGACTCCTGCCGTCGCCGCCGCCTTCAAAACCACTTTAGTTTTTTCCCAGCCCAGATCCTTATCTGCCCGCACCAGCACGCGGTAACTCGCGTTCGGGTTAAGTTTTCTTGTGCTGTCGTAGTCCTTCTTAATTAGTTGAGAGAGGGCTGCCTCAGTCAGGCCCGATTGTCCCCCTGCCTGCTCCAAGCCGCCTAACCGATTAATATTCACCACGAACTGTCCCTCTCCCTTTTCCCGATCCTTTGCATCCTGTGCGTCGGGTAGAGTTAAATCCGCAATCTGACTTTTAATCTCGGTCGTGGTCGTGGCCGTAAAAAACATCAGCAAGACCAAGAGAACGTCCACCATGGGTGCAACTTGAAATTCCGGCTCCTCCTCACCCCCCGCGGTGTGGACACTGAATTTTTTTCCGTGCCCTGACATGGCACGCGGTTCCTTGGTTACGCTCCCGCCACCGGAGCTTCGGTGGGGGCCCCGAGGTACTCACTCACTCGATACCCGGTCAGCTGTTCGAAAGGGATATCTTCCAAGAGCAAGTTAACCTCCGCATCGACTGCAACTGAGACGGTTTGAATTCGATTGCGAAAGACATAGTAGAGAATAAAGCCTGGGATAGCGACAAAGAGGCCTGCCCCCGTAGCTACTAGAACCTCTGAAATATTTTCCGCCAGTTTACTCGGGTCCGCCGCCCCCGAAGAACCGAGTGTTTTAAACGCTTTGATCATGCCCACCACGGTTCCAGTCAACCCGACCATTGGGCTAACCACCCCAATGACGGAAAGGTACTGAATATTAGCTTTAATCCCATTGAGTTCCTTAGCCGTTGTATCGCCCACCGCCTTTTCAACCGCTTCCCTTCCCCTCCCCAGCCTTTCCAACCCAGCCTGCATGATTTTTCCTAAATAGCAGGGGTTAGCCGTACAGACTTGATGGGCCAGGGGGTAATTGCCAGAGACAATCGCGTCTTTTAGCTGAGCCAGCACCGCGGGAGGAGCCAAGCGCCCCATCCGAATCTTGATAAAGGCCTCAATCGTAAATGCCATGATCAAAATCGAAGCAACCAACAGGAGGTACATAACCAGCCCTCCCCCATGAAACATCTCCCAAACCGTCTGCTTTTTCTCTCCAGCCGCCTCTTCCGCTAGGAGTGTCGACCCAAGACAAAACCAAGTCAGAAGCGTAAATGCGATTGAGCGGAAATTGATCTTCTTCATAAAGGCAAAGATTAAGGCAAAAACTTAGTCGGTGACGAGGTCTTTGTTGGCCAAGCGGAGGGCTTGAGCCTTTTTTTCCGCCCTCTGCCCAAGCGAGGGAGGGTCAGGATAAAGAGCGCTCACCCGTAGATAATCCTCCAACGCTTTTTTTACTTCCCCCTTCTTTTCATAGGCCCCACCCCGCGAAAAATAAAACTCCGCCAATCCTTCACGATCCGCACGCAAAGGACGGAGACTTTCTTTCAGTTGGCCCTTTAACTCCTCCAGTTTTTTGAGCAACCCATCCACATCCCGCCCCGATGTCGCCTCGGCTAGCCCCACTTCCGCCCGCAAGGCCGCCGGACCCGTGGGGTAAAACTTTTTCATCTTTTCATAAAGACCCTCGGCCTCCGCGACTTTGCCCTGCGCAAGATAGGTTTGTCCCAAGCCACCCGTGCACTCCAGCACCCAAGGGTTATCTACCCCCATGAACTCACCCACAGGCCCCTTCCAATTGGAAACAACTTCATCCAAATTCCCCTCCGCGAACGCTTTCCTCCCCTCGACTACCCCAGGCCGCTCCGTCAAAATCACCTCGGCCAGATCAGCTTGGCTATACCCCAGGGTTCCCTTGTCGAATTTGAAGGTAAGGGTCATCGATCCCTCATCGAATTTGGTCGCCGTGCCCCGCAAAACCTCCCCATTTTTCAGCCGAATCTGATCCTCGCCCCAAGTACTAGGACACAGCACCAGTACCCCGAGCACAGCAAATGACAGAATTCGGCGCATCCTCTCATTTTGCGCTTCCCTCCGACCCCCCTGACAAGCCAAAAACGATGATGATCACCTTCCTTCATGATAAGTTAAAAGGCCTTCTCTTGATCCTTCTCGCCGTAGTTGGCGTCTCATTCATCTTCTTTGGAAATTGGACCCCAAAAGGTGGAGTCGATCCAGCTTCTCAAAGCGTGGGACAGATCAATGGCCGAGCTCTTACTCTTAACGAATTCGTCGCCGCACAACGTCAATCCCTCCTCGAGATCACCCTAGAAACAGGCCGCATCCCCGCCGCTGAGCAAAATGAGCTTTTGAATTTTCAAACATGGATCCGGCTTCTCCAAATCCAGGCGGCCGACTCCGCTCAACTCGAAGCGCAACCAGCTCAACTGATCAGTGCCATCAAGGAAAACCCCCTCTTCCAAAAAGATAAACAGTACGACCCCGAATTCTTTCAACGTTTTTCCGCGAACTTCCTCTCCCCGCAGGGTTTCAGTGGAGAACGCTTTAACCAAGCCATTGCCGATGAAGTGCGCACTCGTCAACTCCTCGCCGCTCTAACCTCCACCGCCTTGGTCATGCCCAACGAGGCCGAAACCCGTCTACTCCGCCTCTTTGGCCCGGTCGAAGTCCAAGTCGTGCGCTGGGACCCCGCCACCTTCACACCCCCAGAGCCAACCCCACAAGATCTAGAATCTTTCTATAAGGCAGGCGAATCAGAGTTCACTATTCCCCCACGCCGAACGGTCGAGATCGTGGAATTTGTTGCAGGGGCCTCAACCGAAGAATCACGGGCTAAAGCTGGCGAGGTTGCTTTCGCCTTTACCTCCCAGTTTTTCAATCTAGCCGAAGGAAAATCTCGGCCGGACTTCTCCACTGCTGCCGCCGCTGCTAAGCTTAACCCACGCACCTACGGACCTTTCGCCCCCACTGAAACCCCTTTCCCAGGTGAAACCGATCCTCGGCTCACCGCTGCTGCCTTCGCTCTCACAGCCGAAGACCCAGTAAGCGATTTTCTTCCATCGAAAAATGGCTTTCTGGTTCTTCACCTCCGCGAAGCACAACCTGGACGCCAGCGCCCCTTGTCTGAAGTTACCGCCGCAGTCCGCACTCGTTGGCAAGAAATGGCTAGGATCCAGTTGGCCAGCCAACAAGCCCAAGCCTTTATCCAAAGCGCTAATGCAGGCCTCGCCGGCGGACAGAAATGGGAAGCACTCGCTCAATCGGCAAAGCTTACCCCCACAAAAATACCCGTCTTTGCCCCCGCCGACGATAAACCCCTCACCTTTCCCGATGCGGACAGAATTCGCCAGGCCGTCGCCCAAATGGATCCGCAGCGTGTTAGTCCGTTTATCCGCACTCCCACCGGCCTGCTCGCCGTTTATTTAGTCAAACGGGATCCAGCTCCTGCCGCCACCGCCGCCACCACTCTTCCTAAAATCTCTACTCAACTCCTCAACCAGCGCCGTGGTCAAATCGCCCGCGATTGGCTTGCAGGTCGCGCAGCCCTTCCTGGAAATCAGCTCCCCGCTCAAGTCCTAGCCCAGCTTCGGGGTTCGCCCTGAGCCAGCGGTTGACTCTCTTTCTCTCCGAATCTTCTCCATGGTCACTTTCACAAACCTAACCCGTGCCCCAGAAATCGGGGCCAACTCCTACCTTATCCAGAAAGGACAATCTTCAGTTATGCTCGATGCGGGAATGCACCCACGCCGTGACGGATGGGATGCCACTCCTCTCCTCGATCAGATTCCTCAAGATCTGGATGCGATCATACTCTCCCACGCCCACCACGACCACATTGGTGCTCTTCCCCTCGTCTCCCAAGCCCATCCCCACGCCAAAGTTTTCATGACCTCAGCCACCGCCGCACTGGCCGAACCCCTTCTACATAATTCTGTCAATGTCATGACCCGCCAACGACGTGAACTGGGCCGCATGGATTACCCCCTCTATACCCACCGCACGGTGGACGATTCCGCCGTCACTTGGAAACTCGCTCCGCTCAATCGCCCCTTCCGCGCCGACTCCTCTTCCGAACTGGAGTTCGTCTTTCATGATGCCGGCCACGTCCTCGGTTCTGTCCTTACCGAAATCCGCGCCGAAGAACGCCGCGCCCTCTACACCG
The DNA here is from genome assembly GCA_947466515.1 of Verrucomicrobia subdivision 6 bacterium. Lineage (GTDB taxonomy): Bacteria > Verrucomicrobiota > Verrucomicrobiia > Methylacidiphilales > Verrucolacustridaceae > Verrucolacustris. Next base: position 16,696 of record CANIEM010000033.1, read on the forward strand.
GCGACCTTAATCTACAACGCCAATCCCTTATGCTCCCTTGCCAAACTCCCACCGGCCCTTTCGATACCTTGATCATGGAAACAACCCGCGGCGCTCAACCCGCCATCCCTGGCCAAGATCGTGCCTACTTTGAAGAAGAACTCCTCACCGCCATTCGCACCACCTTTGAACGCGGTGGAGCCGTCCTCATGCCCGTCTTCGCCATGGGCAAAACTCAAGAAGTCATCACCCTTCTTCACCATGCCCGCCTCGCAGGGAAAATTCCCTCCGCCCCCGTCTACATCGGTGGACTGGGCCGAGCCATGACCGAAGTCTACGACCGCCAGCGAACCCTGGCCCCTCGCCAACACGCAAACTTCCGCCTCATCCCCGAAGCCCAACCTGAAACATTCGACCCCCGCCGCTTGCCCAGCCTTAGACTCCGCGCAGGCCATATTTACCTCCTCAGCGCTGGCATGATGACGCCCAAAACTACCAGCCACACCATCGCACGCCTTTTCTTTCCTCGTGAACACGACTCTATCCTCTTCGTCGGCTACACTGAGCCCTCTTCCCCTGCTGGCCTTCTTCGTAAAGCAGGACAAGGAGGCACCGTCGACTGGGGCGAGCAGGGCGGCTCCCTCCCCGTCCGCTGTGAAGTCCGCCACTTCGACCTCACCGCTCACGCTACCCGGGAAGACCTTCTCCGCTGGGTCACCGAGGACATTCAACCTTCCCGCGTTCTACTCGTTCATGGCGACCCCGACGCCCAATCCTGGTTCGCATCCGCCCTCGCAGCATCCCGCCCAGGCATGGAAATCGTTCAACCGCCTCCTGGCCTTCCCATTCCCCTCTTCCGCAAACTTTCCTAGTTCCACTTCACCCTCCTTCGTTGCAATCTTTTCCCATGCCTGCACACATCCTAGATGGAGAAGCTTTTGCCAGTTCGATTCACCGCGAAACTGCAGTTCGCGTCGCCGCCCTCGGAAAACGAGGCGTCACCCCGAAGCTTGTCTTTATTCGCGTTGGGGAAGACCCCGCTTCCCGCGCCTACGTTGCCCGCAAAGAAGCACGCGCCAAAGAAGTCGGCATCGCCAGTCGCACTCTCGTTCTTCCCGCCACCACCACCCTGTCCTCCCTTCTCCATGAAATCGACTCTCTCAACGCCGATCCCCTCGTCCACGGCATTCTCATTCAGTCCCCCCTCCCTTCGCCCCTCCCTAACGACACAGTCTATGCCCACGTCTCTCCGACAAAGGATGTCGACGGCTTCCATCCTCTCAACTTTGGAAAACTTCTACTCGGCGATCCCACCGGCTTTCTCCCCTGCACTCCCGCAGGGATTCTAGAAATTCTCCGCCTTGCCAAAATCCCCACCGCAGGAAAGCACGCCGTCATCCTTGGTCGTGGCCAGATCGTCGGGCGCCCTCTCGCCACTCTACTCGCACGTAAATCCCCAGGCGCAGACTGTACCGTTACCCTCGCTCACTCTGCCTCCGTCGACCTACCCTCTCTTACCCGCCAAGCCGACATTCTCATCGCCGCCATCGGGCGCCCCCTCTTTCTCACCAAAGAACATGTTCGCCCAGGTGCCACCGTCATCGATGTCGGCGTTAACCGAATTTCCGATGCCACCAACGCTCGCGGGTACCGCCTTGTCGGAGATGTTGATTTCGCCTCGATTTCCACCATCGCGGGTGCCATTACCCCAAATCCAGGTGGGATCGGTCCAATGACTATTGCACTTCTTCTTTCCAACACCGTCCGTTCTGCCGAGGATCTCTCTCGATGAGTACCCGTCCTGATGGCCGTTCCGCTTCCGATCTGCGCCCTTTATCCTGCACTTGGGATATCGCCCCTCATGCCGTCGGATCTGTCCTTCTGCGCTGCGGCAAAACCGAGGTGATCTGCACCGCCAGCGTGGACGAGGCCGTTCCCCGCTGGATGAAAGATCAGAACGTTCCAGGGGGGTGGCTCACCGCGGAATACTCCATGCTCCCTGCTTCGACCCCCAGCCGCAAAGCTCGCGACTCTTCTCGCGGCAAGGTCGACGGACGTTCCACCGAGATTCAACGTCTCCTCGGTCGTAGCCTTCGCGCCGTGGTCGATCTCACCGCCCTCGGACCCCGTAGCTTCTGGATTGATTGCGATGTTCTCGCCGCCGACGGCGGCACCCGTACCACGGCCATCACTGGAGCCTGCCTCGCTTTGCGCCGAGCTGTTGAGCGCCTGCAAATCGCTGGGCGCATGACTGCCGATCCCCTCCGCACCCCCGTCGCCGCCATCAGTGTCGGTCTTCTCAAAGATCAGGTCATTCTCGATCTTGATTACCCCGAAGATCGCGACGCCCAGGTCGACATGAATGTAGTCATGACCGGTGCGGGTCGCCTTGTCGAAGTTCAGGCAGGAGGCGAAGAACATGATTTCAGTAGAGCTGAATTTCAATCTCTCCTCACCCTTGCCGAACAAGGACTGCAAAAAGTCTTCGCCTTCCAAGAAGCTTCTTGGAAATCTCGCCCGCCCGCTTCTCCCCTTCCCGCAAAACAAGCCTGATCAAGCTTGCAAAAAAACCATTTGGCTGGCATTTATTTTCGCTCCACCTCACACCATGCCAACTAAAACAAAGCCTTCGAAACCTAAGAAACCACTCTTTCGTAAGGCGGTGAAGTACGTTTACTCATTCGGTAGCGGTAAAGCGGATGGTAACGGCAAGATGAAGGCCCTCCTTGGTGGTAAAGGTGCCAACCTCGCCGAAATGACCAGAATTCGCCTCCCAGTTCCAGCAGGCTTCACCATCAGTACCGACGTCTGCACCTACTTCTACGAGAACCAGAGCACCTACCCACCATCCTTGGAACGGCAGATCGACGAGGCCATCGCCAAGATCGAGCACTCCATGGGTAAAAAACTCGGCGACCCAGTCAATCCTCTCCTTCTCGCCGTCCGCTCAGGCGCCCGTGACTCCATGCCAGGGATGATGGACACCATCCTCAATCTCGGTCTCAATGACAAAACCGTACGTGCCCTAGCCGAACGCAGTCGTAACGAACGGTTCGCCTACGACTGTTACCGCCGTTTCCTCCAGATGTATGGAGATGTCGTCATGGGCGTCCAGAAGCGTCCCGGTGAAGACCACGATCCCTTCGAAGTTGTTATTGAAAATCTAAAAAAAGAGCTCCATCCCAAGGATCCCCTTATCGCCGACACAAAACTGGATGCCTCCGCACTCCGCACCCTCACCGATCGATTCCGCAAACTCATCCGAGAACGAACAGGCCAAGACTTCCCCGATGATCCTCGCGAACAACTCCGCGGCTCCATCGGTGCAGTATTCGGCTCATGGAATAATGACCGCGCCATCGTCTATCGTCGCAAATACAACATCCCCCACGAATGGGGTACCGCCGTCAACGTCCAATCCATGGTCTTTGGCAATACAGGCAACGATAGTGGTTCAGGTGTCTCCTTCACCCGAGATCCCGCCACAGGCGAAAAAGTTCTTTACGGAGAATTCCTCCTCAATGCCCAAGGCGAAGACGTCGTCGCTGGTGTCCGTACCCCCGAACCAGTTGCCCAACTTCAGGTCGAAATGCCTGAAGTATTTCGCCAACTTCAAGATGTCCGCCACACCCTCGAAGGTCACTTCCACGATATGCAAGATTTCGAATTTACCGTCGAACAAGGTCGCCTTTTCATGCTGCAGACCCGTAACGGAAAACGCACAGGCTTCGCCGCCGTTCGTATCGCCGTCGAAATGGTTAAAGAAAAGCTGATCCAACCCGACGACGCCATCCGCCGAATCCCCGCCGATTCCCTCAGCCAACTTCTTGCTCCTGTCTTCGAAGCCAAAGCACGTAAAACTACCGAGGTCATCGCCCGAGGCCTCCCTGCAGGCCCTGGAGCCGCCTCAGGTCAGATCTATTTTCAAGCTAACGACGCCGAAGCCGCCGCCCAAAAGGGCTTAAAAGTTCTCCTCGTTCGCATCGAAACCAGCCCCGAGGATATTCGCGGGATGCTCGCGGCCGAAGGCATTCTCACCGCCCGTGGCGGAGTTTCCTCTCATGCTGCACTCGTTGCCCGCCAAATGGGCAAAGTCTGCGTCTGTGGCGCATCCGACCTTCACATCGACTACGCCAAGGCCACCCTCACCGTCCGCGGAAAGACTTTTAACAAAGGCGACTTCCTATCAATCGACGGGACCACCGGAGAGATCTTCCCAGGCGAAGTTAAGACCTCCCCTTCCGATATTGTTCGGGTGCTCATCGACAAGGATATGACCGCGGCCGAAAGCCCAATCTACCGCGTCTTTGCTCAACTCATGCAGTGGGCCGATCAACGCCGGAAACTCGAAGTCCGCGCCAATGCCGATCAACCCGATCAAGTCGGCCACGCCATCGCCTTCGGCGCCCAGGGGGTCGGCCTTTGCCGTACCGAGCACATGTTCTTTGAAGGCGATCGCATTGATCACGTTCGTGAAATGATCCTTGCCGAAAATCTGGAAGAACGTGCAAGTGCCTTAGCAAAACTTCTCCCCGCCCAACGTTCCGACTTCGCAGGTATTTTTAAAGCTCTCGGAGGTCGCCCGGGCACCATCCGCCTGCTCGACCCACCCCTGCACGAATTTTTGCCCCACGACACTGCCGCTCAACAAGCCTTGGCCGATAAGCTCGGAATCTCGATCGAGCGCATCGCCCGCCGTGTCAAAGAACTCCATGAGTTCAACCCCATGCTCGGCCATCGCGGATGCCGCCTCGGTATTGTCTTCCCAGAAATTTCTGAAATGCAGGCACGCGCCATCTTTGAAGCCGCCGCAGAGGTTCAGGCAGCTGGGATCAAAGTGCGCCCAGAAATCATGATTCCTTTAGTTGGCTTCCCCAAGGAACTTGAACTTCAACTCGCGCTCGTCCATCGAGTCGCGGCCCAAGTCCAGAAAGAGCGGCACCTTAAACTCTCCTACCTGGTCGGAACCATGATCGAAATTCCTCGAGCGTGTATCGTCGCGGACGAAATCGCCAAATCAGCTCAGTTCTTTAGCTTCGGCACAAATGACCTTACTCAAACCGCTCTTGGCATGAGCCGCGACGACGCAGGTTCTTTCCTTCCCCGTTATCAAGAGGAAGAGATCGTCCGCCAAAATCCTTTTGCCGTCCTCGACCAGCTCGGCGTAGGCAAGCTCATGGAAATGGCGGTCAAACTTGGCCGCTCCACTCGCAAGGACATTAAACTCGGCATCTGCGGCGAACACGGGGGCGATCCCGACTCCGTTAAGTTCTGTCATCGCTTAGGACTCGCCTACGTTTCCTGCTCGCCCTTCCGGCTGCCCATCGCCCGTCTTGCCGCCGCTCAAGCCGCCCTCAAAGACTAAACCGATACTGCCACTCAGCAGGCGTGCTCATTCCAGCGGAATACTCCTCTCCGTCACTCTGCTATCCCTAATCCCCTAGCCTACTGAAGCTAATAGCTTTGCGGTTACTCTTTCACTCTACCTGCGAACCGCCCATCATTCAGCCGTGAATGATTTCCGTGATGGTGCCCTCGGCGCCTATCTAAAAGAAATAGGAGAAATCCCACTTCTGACTCGAGCCGATGAAATACGACTCTCCAAACGAATGAAGCGCGGAGATCGTGCCGCAAGAGAGGTGATGATCAGGGCGAACCTTCGCTTGGTAGTCAAAATCGCCCATGATTACGCAGGCCTCGGACTCCCCCTACTCGATCTGATCAGCGAGGGAAACATTGGCTTAATGAAAGGCGTGGAACGCTTTGACCACACCCGCGGGACCAAGTTTAGTACCTATGGCTGCTGGTGGATCAAACAGGCTGTCCGCCGCGCCCTCGCCAATCAGTCAAAAACCATCCGCCTTCCCGTCCACCTAGTCGATAAATTGTCCAAAATGCGGCGAATCGCTATCCAGCTCTTCGATGAGCTTGGCCGCGAACCGACCGACGAAGAGCTAGCCAAAGAGATCGGTATCTCCGCCCTGCGTATTGCCCAACTTCGCCGTATCTCCATGCGACCCACCTCACTCAATACCATGGTCGGCAACGAAGCCGACGTCGAACTGGGCGACCTCATTGCCGATGAAACCGCCGCTATGCCAGGACGCGATCTCGAAAGTCGCAACCTGATTAAAGAACTACGCAGCGTCCTCCACGTTCTCGATCCGCGAGAACGCTCTATTCTCTCCTTACGGTTTCCTCTGAGTGACGAAACTCCGCCCACTCTCGAACAGATCGGCAAGAAGTTTAAGGTCACCCGCGAGCGAATTCGCCAAATCCAAAGCATTGCACTCAAAAAACTCCGCACCGCAATTGAGACTCTCCCCACCACAGGAAGAAATCCTTCTCGCGACGAAGAAGACGAATAAGCCAATCTTTCTTTAGGTTTTGCCCGCATCTCCGCTTTACGAGAGAATCTTACTTAATGAAGTCCCCAGCTTTGCGGAGCGCCCGCGATCGCCTCGCCGGTGCCGTGCGTACTATCGAAAGTGCCCGCACCGCTGGCGAATCGAGCTACCTAACCGACGCCATCTACCGCGATGCCCAGTTTTTCCGTTTTGCCTGCGCAGATATGAATGAAAGATATCCACGACGCCGAGTCGACTTAGTCGTCGCCTACGACTCCTCCGCCCTGCCCCTCGCCTCTTCTCTCGCCTATATTGTCGGTGGTGGATTAGGGGTTCTCCAGCCTTCGGGTCGTGCCCCCATTCTAGATCTCCAAAGTATCCCAACGGGCTGTCGCTTCATTTTGGTGGCCGATGTCCTTCATCGCGGTACCCAGCTTGCCTCCGCCGCCACACTTCTCCGTCAAAGCAAAGGAGAGCTGATCGAAATCGTGTCTCTTCTCGAAATTACTTCCGCCCATGGGTCGAAACTCCTTGCCCCGCTCCCAACCTACTCGATCTGCTCCCTGCCTTAATCTCAACGAAGCCTGAAAAGAAAAGCTTTCTAGTTCACTTTCACCTTAGGCTTCGGCCGAGCTTTGCCATAGACCATAGGCTTCCTTTTACCTGTTTTAACCGCACTCCTGCTCGCCTCCACGCTTACTCCGCCCAAATGGTGCATCTTCTTCCAATCTTCAATCTGATCCCTCAAGAGCGCAGCACGCTCATACTCCAGCTTTTCCGAAGCCTCCCACATCTCCTCTTCGAGCTGCTTTAAGACTTCCTGCGCGTCGGCCGTGGCCTCACCTCCACCTACTTGCGTGTTGATTCCCCGAGCCGTGCGCACGATCGTCTGCAAGCTCTCCTGCACTCCACGAAT
>CANIEM010000034.1 GCA_947466515.1 Verrucomicrobia subdivision 6 bacterium
CGATGCCGAAGACGAACGTAATCCTTTCTTCCGCCAAGCGAGCAAAGATGTCGCCGATCTCAACTACCCCGCCGCCATCAAACAGTTCGAAAAAGCCATCGCGACCAACCCCACCGTGGTCAAAGCCTATTTGCAAATCGGTCTGCTCTATGGCGATAAACTGGGCGATCCCATCAGCGCTATCTACTTTTTCCAGAAGTACCTCGAAGCAAGGCCTAACGCTGCCGAGCGCGAAGAGGTCGTTGCCGCCATGGAAAAAGCCAAGATCGATTTCGCTCTCAGCCTGACCAATAGCGGGATTCAAAACGCCGCCGAGATCGCACGAATGAGTAAAGAAAATGTCGACCTAAAACAGCAGATCACTCAACTCCAGGGAACCCTCGCAGCCAAGGAAGCCCAAGTTTCCCAAGTCGCAGGTGCTGCCACCCCACCTAAGGCCACCGCTGTGGTGCCCGCTTCGCCAACAGCCTCCACCAACGCGCCCATAGAGAAGAAAGCTCCTGCCAAGTCCACCGCGGCACGTAACACCACCGCAAAAACCTCCGAGTCGCCAGCCAAGACCGATATTCCCTCCGTTCCTGCGGCAACTCCCCCGGCCGCTCCTGCTGATGTCGCCGCTCTCTCCGCCGATGCTAAGCAACACACCATTGGATCAGGAGATACACTCTGGAAACTAGCCAAGAAATATTACCCCGCCTCCCTCGACCTCAACGAAGAGATCGCCAAAATTAAAGCAGCCAACCCTGGCCTCAATGATCGCAACCTAAAAATCGGTACCGTCATTAACATACCGTGAGCCGCTCCTCTAAATTTCCAGAAGATCAGCAAGATCTTGCCCTTCCCTCAGGGGGTCCCATTGAAGGGATAGGCGCAGAACTCCAACAGCGCCAACACGAACTCATCAGCCTGCAACGGCAGCAGCAAGAGCTGGAACAGCGCAAACGCCAACTCGAAGAACTCAACACCCGTAGAATGGAACTGGTTCAAGGCCAACGCGAAATCCGCGATAGCCTTCTCCGTGCCGTCGTCATCCTCGAACGCGCAGAATCCCAAAGCCGTAAAGAAGTCGAACAGATGCACGAGACCCGCCAAGTTTTCAGTGAGCAGCTCTCCGAAATTAATAACATCGCTCCTTCCGAATGGTCAGCCTCCGATATCGAAGGGGAACTCTCCAAGGCTCTTGCTAAGGTCGACCAAGCCCAAGCGATTTATACTCAATCTCGTGCCAAACTCGACGCTCTCCGTGGACGTGACCTCGAGCCCTCCACCGAAGATGGCTCTTCCCCCTCGAGCTCATCCAACGCCCAAACTTCCGACTCCTTTGTCGCTAACTTCGCTCGCGGTCTGGCCTTCAATCTTCCCTTAATTATCTCACTTCTTGCCGCCTTAATTCTCTACAAGATTCTCAAATAGATTCAAACAGGTTGGTTTCACCCCAGCCAGTGGCCTCCGAACTCCCTTCATCTTCATAGTTATCCCCAAGGAGTCGTGAATAGCCAAATGGTGGCTCTTGCTCCTCCCTATAGGTTTTTTAAGGTCAATATGTGAACCTTCCGAGCTTTAGGCGTGATCCCATTCGAGAAGAGTTGCGCCGTGTCACCAGAGAGTCTTCTCGACTCGGTCACACCACCCGTCGCCTCGTCGAAGAGGCCTCCGTCATTCCTTCCAATCGGAATCGCCCAATTTCATCCGTATCGCCGACTTCCATCACACGCCACAGCCCTGTTCTCCTTGTCGAAAGTAGGTTAGCAAGACGTAAGGTCGTCTTCGCAGCCACCGCAGCGCTGATCTTAGCTTGGATCCTCTTCCGGCTCGTGGCGGGTTGGTCCGCCTAGCCCAACCTATTTTTTCTTATCAGGCTTGGCCGCTTTGGCGGGTTTAGCAGGCTTCGCGTCTTTAACCGCTTTGGTCTTTTCCTTGGACTTGGTCTCGTCGACCACATCATCCGCCTCAGGCAAAGGACGAACCACCCACTCCAAAAGAGCAAGCGGTGCCGCATCCCCAAGACGATGGCCCAACTTCAATATCCGCGTGTAGCCACCCGTACGATCCATGAAACGAGGAGCAATTTCCGCAAATAGCTTATGCACCAAGTCGGTTTCGTGCAGGGCGGCAATCGCCATGCGACGATGATGCAGGGTCCCCTTTTTTCCAAGGGTAACCAGCTTCTCCGCTACAGGTCGTGCCGCCTTCGCCCGAGAAACGGTTGTGCGCACCCGCTCATGTCGAATCAGCGAGCCGACCAGATTGGCCAGCATGCTGTCCCGATGTTGCGATGTCCGCCCTAGCTTAAGGGTGTTCCGACGATGTCTCATGCTTGACCATTCGCCCCCGCCGCTTCGATCGACGCCACAGGAATCGTTAAGAGTGAAGCATCAAACTTCATTCCCAGCGAAAGTCCCAGCGAGGTCAACTTATCCTTGATCTCGTTCAGCGATTTTTTACCGAAGTTGCGGTACTTCAGCATCTCCGCTTCCGACTTCAGGGCCAAGGCTCCTACCGTAATAATATTTGCGTTGTTCAAGCAGTTGGCCGCACGCACCGAGAGTTCGATCTCGTTCACGCTCATCGCCAGCAACTTCTTTAGCGCAGTGTTTTCCACAGGAGCTTCGAATTTCACCTCTTCGAATTCAATCGGCTCTTTGTCAAAGTTAGCAAAGATATCCAAATGATGCCGTAGGATGCCTGCCGAGTGGAGCAAAGCCTCATCCGGAGTCAGACGACCATCCGTCCAAACTTCCAAGACGAGTTTATCGTAATCGGTCCGTTGACCCACACGGGTATTCTTCACTTCATACTTCACTTTTTTCACAGGGGAGAAAAGCGAATCCACCGGGATTAGCCCGATCGGAGAATCTTCCCTTTTGTTCTCGTCCCAGGTGGCGTATCCGCGTCCCACCCGTACTTCAAGTTCGGCTTCAAACTTGGTCTTTTTATCAAGGGTACAAATCACTTCCTTCGGATTGAGCACTTCCACCCCAGCATCCAGCTCAATATCCGCTGCGGTGACCGGTCCTTCTTTATTCACCTTGAGCGTCAGCAAGCGAGGCTCACGGTTCGGTAGTTTAAATTTTAATTTCTTTAGGTTGAGGACGATCTCGGTCAGATCCTCCACCACGTGTTCAATCGTGCTAAATTCATGCTGTACGCCGTGAATCTTCACACTGGTGATGGCCGCACCTTCCAAGGAGCTCAGCAGGACTCGGCGAATGGAATTGCCCAGAGTATGGCCATAGCCAGCCTCGAAGGGTTCCGCGGTAAATTTCGCGTAGGTTTCGGTTGCGCCCTCTTCATCCTTTTGCAGGCGGTTGGGCAGTTCGAATCTTCCTAATCGTAGTGGCATAGTCTTTTTCTCTTTCCGGTTGGGTTACCCCTTCCCCGCTACCTGGGAAAGGGACCGACAACCGTGGTTGTTGTGTTTTTTTCTCACCGCCGGTAGCGGGCGGTGAAAGGGATGGCGATTACGACCTCGAGAATAATTCCACGACCAACTGCTCGTTGGCCACAGGACTGATCTCCTCGCGGGTCGGAATCCGAGTTAAGGTTCCTTTAAAACTATCTTTATTCAGCGTCAACCAATCGGGCACGGGGCGAATTTGGGTTGTTTCCAGGCCACGCGTCCCCAGTTGGCGGGATTTAGGATTGTCCCGCACCTCGATCACGTCCCCCGTGCGACATCCGTAGCTGGGGATAGTCACCTTCTTGCCGTTGACCGAGATATGACCATGAGAAACCATCTGCCGGGAGGAGCGCCGCGTGGCACTGAATCCCAGATGATCCACGATTGAATCCAAGCGTGTTTCCAAAAGTTGCAACATCTTCTCGCCTGTCACTCCACGACTCTGTACCGCTTTCTGATAGTACAAACGGAACTGCTTTTCTAAAATCCCGTAGCTGTACTTCATCTTCTGCTTCTCGCCCATGGCGATAGCATAATCGGACTGCTTGCGACGGCCTTTTGCCCCGTGAACTCCTGGCGGAAAATTACGACGCTCTAAAGCTTTCGAAGGACCAAAAATCGGCTGGCCAAAACGGCGGTTGATCTTGTCGCGGGATCCTGTGTAGCGGGCCATAAAATTCTCTCCTTATACCCGACGCGCTTTGCGCATCCGGCAACCATTGTGGGGTACGGGGGTTACGTCCCGAATCGTGCTCACCTCTAAACCGACTGCCTGCAAGGCACGGACGGCTGATTCGCGACCCATTCCTGGGCCTTTCACACGAACCTCCACCTCTTTAACTCCGTGGGCCATCGCCTGACGACTCGCATCCTGCGCCACCACTTGAGCCACATAGGCAGTAGACTTTTTCGATCCACGAAAACCCATCTTCCCAGCGCTCGACCAAGAAATCACATTGCCCTTGAGATCGGTGATCGAAACCACCGTGTTATTGAAAGTTGCTAAAACATGCGCCACCGCATTATGAATCTGCTTCGCCCCTTTAATCTTCGGAATCTTAACTTTCGAAGCATCTTCCAAACCATCCAGCGTCAGACTTTCGGGTGAAAGAATCACCTCCGCCTTCGCCGAGTCCTTCCCGCCAGAAGACTTCGCCCCTTTCGGGCTCTTCCCCTTCTTCGCTTTGCCCGCCTCAGGATGGGCCGCCCTGGCCTTCCCCTCTTCCGCTTTGGTTGCGGCCGACTTCACTTCAGGTTTTTTTTCGTTTTCGCTCATACAAAATTAGGTCTTGGCCGCCTTGGTTTCCTTGCTTCGGATGACGCCAACCGTCTTCCTTGGGCCCTTCCGGGTCCGCGCATTCGTTGAGGTCCGTTGACCACGCACTGGCAAGCTCTTGCGATGCCGAATACCACGGTAGCAGTTGATCGTTTGCAGACGTTTGAGATTTTGCTGAGTGTCCCGCCGCAAATCTCCCTCAATCAGGAAACGATTGCGCTGAATCACCCCAATGATTCGGTTGATCTGCTGATCGGTCAGGTCTTTGGCACGTAAATCCGCAGGAATCTCCGCCTCTTCCACAACTTGCCGAGCACGAGTCGCACCAATTCCGTAAACGTAGCGCAAGCTGTACTCAGCTCTTTTTTCCCCAGGAATATCAACTCCAAGTACGCGTGGCATAGATTTAAATCAGCCCTGCCTCTGCTTCAAACGAGGATTCTTTTTGTTGATGATGTAGATACGTCCACGACGCCGCACGACTTGGCAGTCGCTGGTTCTACGTTTGATTGAAGCTCGAACTTTCATAAAATGAATAGCCGAGCAACATATCAAAACACCCTTCCCTTGGCAAGCCCCTTATTCCAAGTACCTTCAAACAGCCTGCCTCTCCCCACCCCTACCTCCCCTTGACCCAATGATTCCTTTCTTTTCTATCCCTAATAGGCTGTAGCCTAACTGGCTACATCTCATGATCCGTAACATCATTTTCGACTGGTCCGGTACCCTTGCCGACGATCTGACCCCCGTTCTCGCCGCCACCAATCACGTCTTCGGTCTCCACGGCAAGCCCCACTTCACCCGAGAAACCTTTCGCGAAAAGTTCTACCTACCCTACCAAGGCTTTTATCGAGAACATTTTCCCGAAGTTCCCATCGGAGATCTGGAAAAAGTTTTCCTACAGAAGTTTCGCCAAGAGCACCACTCCGTCTCCCTCCTTCTTGGCGCCAAAGAGATTCTTGAGTACTGCCAAGCCCATCAGCTCCCCACCTTTCTCCTCAGCACCGTCCATACCGACGATTTCGCCCATCAAGCCAAGCGCCTTCAAGTGCAACACCTCTTTCGCAAGACTTACACCAGCATCATCGATAAACGCGAAGCCATCCACGCCGTCCTCGAGGAACACCACCTCCGACCCGACGAAACTCTCTTCGTCGGTGATATGGAACATGACATCGAAACCGCCCACCACGGCAACATCCGCTCTTGCGCCGTTCTTACGGGCTACGATTCTCTTAAAAAACTTCAACGCGCCCTGCCCGACCACGTCTCTGCCGATCTCTTCGGCGTCATCGAAATTCTCCGTCGCCACTCCGCTCCCGAGAAAACTCCTCCCATCCCCACCGTTGGCGCCCTCATCGTGGGACCCGATAAAAAGCTCCTGATGGTCCACACCGTCAAATGGTCAGGTCTCTGGGGTATTCCTGGAGGCAAAATTAAAGGAGGCGAATCCTCAGAGGATGCTCTCCGACGCGAAATTCTCGAGGAAACTAAACTTACCCTCACCGACATCCAATTTGCCCTTGCCCAAGATTGTATCCGATCCAAAGAGTTTTATAAACCAGCCCACTTCGTCCTCCTCAATTACCTAGCCACCACTTCGCATTCTACAGTTACACTCAACGCGGAGGCCGATGAGTATCGCTGGTGTACGCTAGAAGAGTGCTACCAACTCCCACTAAACACCCCCACCCGCATCCTGCTCGACTGGTACAAAAACAGAACCCACGCCACCCGCTAAGCTCGATCCAGGTAGGCTTAAAAAATTCCTCAGAAACTGTAAACGACTTCGGCTCCCGCGTAGTAGGATGGGCCTGTACCAAAACTTCCATTCTGTAGATTCCCATTAGGCCTTTGACCCGATTGGGTGCTGTTTTGACCCCAATCCATTCGGTACTCTGCCCGAATCAATAAGTTGTCGATCACATTAAAACCTGCCGTCAGAGTGTATTCCCACCAACTCATCCCAGCATTCGCATAGCCAATAGTACTTGTGTTAGAAACTTTACCCATATTGTTCCCTCCAAGATATTCCCCCCGACTTGCTAGGCTAAACCAATCATTGAACTGATACTTGGCGTAGGCCCCCGCCCCATACCATGTCGTACCACCCGTCGAGATAAGATTAGCCGCGATATTGGAACTATTATTTGAGTTCGCAGTACCGACAACCGTATTGAAAGCAAAAAGCAGCTTATCATCAGCAAACTTGGGAGCCCAATTTCCCCATGAATTATAAATAAAGACATATCCTGAACCACTAGTTCCGTTGAGAACACCTACAGGCACAGTGCTCCCATTACTCTGCGAGGCATCCGATGAGTTGTTTTCCGCATTCGTGCTCCACTGAAAATTGTTACTCCAGTTCGCATTGCCTCCTGGTGCCGTCACATTGAGAGCCGCCAGAAGAGCGCAACCATCTCCGCCTAGGCTCGTGGTAGTGTTGTTGTCCGAATTGGAGCCATTCACCACGCCAAGTTTCGCATCGAGATAGTCATCAAACTTATACGAGGACAACACCCCTGTGTAGAAAAGAGGGAACTGCTGCCAGAGTAGGCCATAGGTCACATTCATATTTGCGGGTCGTTCGATCACTTCGTAACCAAGGATCGAAACAAACTTTCCCACATTAAAGTCCCACCCATTTCCGATCGGAGCCCGAATCGAAACGTAGGCCTGCTCAAGAAATAAGGAGTTTGAATTTTGACTGCTATTATTGGATCTTGTCATGTCTGTCGTTCGATCAAATAAATAGGTCGCATCCTCCCCGATCATGACGTCCGCACGAAACCCAGCTTGCGCCTTATTCTCAGCCGAAAGGGACTTCTCCAGTGCAATTTTCACCGCGTAGAGATTAAAGTCCCCTTTCGATGCAGTATCCGAACCAAACCGCGGGACAACCTTCTGCTGATTCGCAGAGTTAAAGTTGTAGCTATAACCCACGTCCACATACCCGCTCAACTTCACCCCCTTTTGCGCTGTCTCGACGAAGTTGTTCTGCACCATCTTTTTCGTATCTTGAGCCGAAGCTTCTGGGGCGGTGTCAGCAAGAACAATGGAAGTAGAAGACGTAAATGCCGCCCAGAGGATGAAGTTAATTTTTTTCATAGTTTGTTATTCTCTCTCTTGGTTTCCTTGTCTCAGAAACTGTAAACGACCTCGGCTCCCGCGTAGTAGACCGGACCGGCGGAAGCGGCCCCATTCGGGTTACTCGTGGGTTGGTTGTAGATATTACTTCCCCAATCCATCCGGTACTCCGCACGGAGTAGAAGATTATCAATAACATTAAAGCCGGCGGTCAAAGTGTACTCCCACAGGTTGTTTCCTGTCACATGCCTCGTGGTACTACTGGTGTCATTCGCCCCGTGATTCCCAAAAGATCCCGCATTATTGCTACCCAGAGTTTCCCCACGACTGGCCAGAGAAAACCAGTCGTTAAACTGATACTTCGCGTAGGCTCCAGCGCCATAGACGCAGGTTTGCGTACTCACCGCCCCGGCCCCACCCGTGGTGGCGCCAAGTAAGGTGTTGAAGGCTAAAAGAAGCTTATCATTGGCAAACTTCGGCGCCCAGTTGCCCCAAGAGTTATAAATTACGGTATTGGCAGAGGTATTCGGAACCGTGGTCGAAGTCCCACTGTTGATACTTGTGAAAGCTGAACCATTCGAAGTGTTGTTGTCGTTCCCTGTACTGTACTGAAAGTTATTACTCCAGTTCGCGTTACCACCAGGTGCCGTCACGTTCAATGCCGCCAACAACGCCACTCCATCCCCCGCATTGGGGTTGGTCGTAGTGTTGTTATCGCTGTTCGAACCGTTGACCACTCCCAACATCGCATCGAGGTAATCGTCAAACTTGTAGGACGAAAGTACACCCGTGTAGTAGAGGGGCATCACATTGAAGAGCAACCCAAAGGTCGTGTTCATGTTCGCAGGACGCTCCATCACTTCGTAGCCGAGAATGGAGACGAACTTTCCAACCTTAAAGTCCCACCCGTTACCCACAGGGGCGCGGATCTCGACGTAAGCCTGCTCGAGGAAGAGGGAGTTGGAGTTGTTGTTCGTGTTAGAAATAACTCCAAGAGCAGACATCGCTGTGCGATTCACAAAGTACGAGGCGTCCTCCCCGATCATGATGTCGGTACGAAACCCCGCTTGCGCTTTGTTCTCATCGCTCAGCGCTTTCTCCAGAGCAATCTTGACCGCATAAAGATTGAAATCTCCACGCTGAGCCGTATCGCTTCCGAAACGACCGTTGACCGAAGACTGAAAGCGACTCGATCCCGTAAAGTTATAACTATAACCAGAGTCCACATACCCACTCAGCTTGATCCCCTTTTGCGCTGTTTCGACGAAGTTATTCTGCACCATCTTTTTCGTGTCTTGAGCCGACGCTTGTGGGGCGCTGTCTGCACAAACCTCCCCCACGGCCAAGGCCACAAGGATTCCCGAAAGTGCCACAAGGTGTTTCATTAATTTCGGAGAGTTACCGAAGATGGCATATAGTTTTTCCGGCTAGCTAGCAAACCTATTCAAACGCTCGCGTAGGATGATTGTTCTTTGGGAAACACTTTTTCCGTCTATGCCTTAGGTCATGCCTTGGCAATCCTCTCCCTACAAGATCGATGCGGTCGCTGGCCAAACCCTTGCCTTCTGTAGCTGTGGCCAAACCAAGAACCCGCCCTACTGCGACGGCTCCCACAAGGGTTCGGGCAAGTCTCCCAAAGTAGTCACGATAGAAAAAGACGGTCCGATCTGGGCTTGCGGTTGTGGCAAAACAAAAAACTCACCCTTCTGCGACGGCTCGCACAAGGGCTGAGCTTCTTAACGCGTCCCCATCCCCACACCCTGCACCGTCTGAAACACTTTGCCCTCGGTCTTGATCGACGGGGCAATAATAATCTCAGTTTCCTGGAACTCTTTCAGCGTCCGTGCCCCAACATTTCCCATGCAGGTAACAATCGCTCCCACCAGATTTTGGGACCCGTCATCCAGCGTCGCTGGACCAAACAATATCTGACGTAAACTTCCCGTCACCCCTACCTTAATCCTCGTCCCCCTCGGCAAATTCGCATGCGGCGTGGCCATGCCCCAGTGATTTCCACGGCCAGGCGCCTCTTCCGACCTAGCAAATGCACTGCCAATCATCACCGCATCCGCACCGCAGGCAAAAGCTTTGCAGATATCCCCGCCTTTGTTCATTCCGCCATCGGTAATAATCGGCACATATCGTCCCCGTTTTTTGTAATACGCATCCCTCGCCGCTGCGCAATCCACCGTCGCCGTTACCTGCGGCACTCCCAAACCCAAAACCCCTCGAGTGGTACAAGCCGCGCCAGGACCCACTCCAACCAGCAACCCAGAAATCCCTGCCTCCATCAACTCTAGACTCACCCCATAGGTCACGGTGTTCCCCACCAAAACAGGAATCTTCATCGCCTTACAAAACTTAGCCAAATCGAAGGTCTTATACTCCGAAGAAATATGCCGTACCGTCGAGACCGTCGACTGAATCACAAAAATATCCGCACCCGCTTTTTGGGCGATGGCACCATACCTCTCCGCTTTTTGCGGGATGGCAGACACCGCCGCCACAATCCCCGCTCTCTTCATCTCTTTAATCCGCTTGGCAATCAACTCCTCCCGAATCGGCGGCAAATACATTTTCTGGATCAAATGGGTGCTCGTCTCCTTATCTCCCTTGGCAATCTGCTCTAAAATACCGCTGGGATCTTCATAGCGAGTCTGTACCCCCTCCAAATTCAGCACCGCCAAGCCCCCCATCTTCCCCATAGATACCGCAAACTTCACATCCACCACCCCATCCATCGCCGAAGCCAGGATCGGTACCTTGAAAGTATGTTTCCCAATCGAGAAATTGCAGTTCACCTCATTCGGGTTGATCGTCACGTCCCCAGGAACCAGCGCGATCTCGTCAAATCCATAGGTCACCCGCGCTTGCCTATTTTTACCAATCCAGAGTCCCATAGCTTATTTCCTTTCAGCCGATACCGCATCCAAGGGGCGTCGCGCACCACACTTCCGACATCGCAAGGAGTACCACGCATGCTCTCGTGCGTTGCGATTGCCACAAACCGGACAAACAACCTTTTCTTTGGACCGCCGTGTTAAGAAGGATGCTTTCCATCCACCAAACATCCACAAAAAGAAAACGAAGCCAAGAAAAAGACACAGGTAAAGAAGAAGAAGTTGTGAACCACTCAAACTCATCATGGGTTCTCCTCCGCGCGATTATCCACCGCCCAAAGAATTCTCACCCTCCCCCACTCCACCCATTTTCCTGGGGTCGGTTCAAACCTCCAAGAACGCAATAAATTCGACGCCTCTCGGTCCACCACCGGATCCCCAGTTGTTCCCTCCAGACAAACAAAACGAACCGCACCATCCTCATCTACCCCAATCCTCGCGGTTGTCGGTTCCAGCGCAGTCGCACTTTTCATCGCAGGGAGTTGAATTGGTTTCGTCGGTTTGCGATTCTTTAAATCGCCTACCAACTCAAACCAAGATTCTGGCACCGCCCGCCCCACTGCCACCGCTGACTTTTCCCGCCTACCGTTCCGATAAAAACCCAACGAGGTGGTCGCTCGTACCGCCAAGGGTGCATCCCGACCCAATTGGCTCGGGCGGTAACCCCCAACTGTAAAACTCTGCTGCGAAGGCCAAGCCAACTCCTCCCAAGGCAAGATCACCTGCACGGCCAAACGAGTCGGCCCTTCCTTCGGAAGTACAATCGCTGAGGGTTCATACAAGCTAGCTAAGCCCATCTCATTCTCCTCCCTCAGAAAAAGGGAAACTTTCCCCGCGCCTGGGACGGGAATGGGAGAAAACTCTCCAGGATCGCGAAATAGCGAAAACGCCAAAGCGTGCGCCCCCAAGGAAAGAACCAAAAAGCCCGCCAGACGCCGACTCATCCGAGAAGGAAACCTCCAACTCATGGCGTCGAAGAGGCGGAGCGGGATGCGAGCACCGCCGAAAGTCCGTTCTGGACTACCGCATCTAAAATCTGAGCCACCACCCCATGCCGCAGTTCACGATCCGCCCTTATCACCACCACTCCCCGCGGTTCGGATCGAGCAATCCTCGCCAACTCCACACGTAGTTTCACCAGATCCGTGGCCCGATCATTAAAAAAGATTTGCGGAGTTAATCCCGCCGTCGCGGTGATCACATATCTCGTATCATTGACCCCGCCCTTCGATTGTCCGGGAGTCGGTGGATCTACCACAATCCCGGGTTGAAACACAAAACTGGAGGTCAAAAGGAAGAAGATGAGCAAAAGTAAGATCACGTCGACCAAGGGGGCCATATCCAGCGGACCCCGCAAAATCCGGACCGAGGTCCGGACCTTCATGCCTTAGGCTTCTCCGAGCGTAACTCGGTCGTCACTGGCGTCTTCAGGCTCGTGGGCCTATTGCGACCGCCCTCTTTCAAAATTTGAATCATCTCAATCCCTGCTCGCTCCATGTCGTTCACTTCTGAACCCATCCGCGAAACCAGATAGTTGTAGGCCACATAAACCGGTATCGCCACTACCAACCCCGCCGCTGTCGTCAGCAACGCCTCCCAAATTCCTCCCGCCAACTCACCCACTGGCACGGTCCCTCTCGCCCCACCCACCGTTTGAAAAACGTGAATCATCCCCGTCACCGTTCCCAGCAAGCCCAGCAAAGGAGAAACGTAACCCACCGTCGCCAAAATCGAGATATTCTTTTCCAACCTTGGCACCTGCAACTGGGCCACTTCCTGCAACGACTCCCGCAAATCCGCCAGAGGCATTTCCCGCTTGAGGAGTCCCGCCTGAATCACCCGCACTGCAGGTCCGTGAGCCTCGTCGCACCTCTCCAACGCCTCCTGATAACGACCTTCTTTTACCAAAGAAGCAATTCCCTCTAAGAATGGATCCAGCGGACCCCCCATACGCCGGTATTCCAAAATTCTTTCCGCAAAAACTGCCACCGCCACCACACTCGCCGCCAAGATGACCCACATAATCGGGCCACCCAGTCTCATTAGCTCAAGCAAAGTAGATGGCATAACCTCTTTCTAAACCTTTTTCCCTTCGGAAGCGACTCTCCTAGCAATTTCTTTTCCCATTTCCCCCGTCCCGACACTTTTCTCCCCTTTCGCCGCAATATCTCCCGTTCTCCACCCCTGCGCAATCGCACCCGCCACTGCAGACCTAATCGCTCGTGCCACCTCGGGTTGCGCTAAACTCATCTCAAACATCAGCGCCAAAGACAAAATTTGCGCGATAGGATTCGCTACTCCCTTTCCCGCAATGTCAGGAGCCGATCCTCCCGCAGGCTCATAAAGGCCAAAGCTCCCTTCACCCAACGATGCGCTAGGCAGCATTCCCAAGGAACCAGCCACCGCCGCCGCCTCATCACTCAACATGTCTCCGAAAAGATTTTCACAAAGAAGTACATCAAATCGGCTTGGCTCCCTCACCAGTTGCATCGCTGCGTTATCTGCATAGATGAAATCTAAGGTTATTCCTGGATGCTTTGAGGCCACTTCACGGACCACTTTTCGCCACAGTAGGCTTGTCTCTAAAACATTCGCCTTATCCGCCAAGGTCACCCTCTTTTTGCGAAACGCCGCTGCCCGAAAGGCTACTTCTGCCACCCGCTCAATCTCATAGGTTTCATAGACCATCGTATCCACCGCACGCTCCCCTTTAGGGGTCTTGGTCGTCTCCTTCGGTTTTCCAAAATAAAGTCCTCCCGTCAGCTCCCGCACCACCAGCAGATCAAATCCGCCCGCCACCCGCTCCGCCCGTAAAGGAGAACAACCCACCAGCTCAGGATAGAGAACCGCAGGCCGCAGATTCGCGTACAGCCCAAATATTTTACGCAACGGCAAGAGCGCTGCCCGCTCAGGTTGCTCATTGGGCGGCAAAGCCTCCCACTTCGGTCCCCCCACGCTCCCAAAGAGCACCGCTTTCGCCGAACGACAAACCTCAATCGTCTCCTCAGGTAAGGCACTTCCTCGCGCATCGATCGCCGCCCCACCCACCAACGCCTCACGCCACTCCAGTTGAAATCCAAAAGCTTTCTCTGCCGCACCCGCCACCTCCCGAGCCGCCTTCATCACTTCAGGCCCAATTCCATCCCCTGCCAAAACTGCGATGATTTTCTTCGACTCAGCCATCCTTTATTCCTAAATCACTCCTCTCCCCGACTCAAGCATTCGACAACCCTATCTCCTTCTCCCTACCCTCAAATCGTGAACTCCTCTGACGCGCAAAACATTCTGCTCCATGCCCTCCAAGACTACCTCTCTGCCGTCTCCGCCCAGAAATTGCCCGATCGCCCCGACCTCATCCCCCACTGCCAACAGTTAGAACTGCTCACTCTGCAACTCGCTCCGCAACTCGATCCACGCCTCAACCACTTTCTCGAATCCAAAAGCTATCGAAAGGCGCACGACCACCTCGCCTCAATGCCCTCCTCCAAGCTGGCCAAATCCACTCCTCCCCGCCAACCTTGCTCCTCATGAGCACGACCTCTCGCTACTACTACGTCGACGCCCAGAATCAGGCTGCTGGCCCCGTTACTTTAGCCGACCTCCAAAATCTCCAATCCAACGGCACTATTCCTAACACCACCCTCGTAGCTCTCGAAGGCAGCCAAGATTGGGTTCCCTTCTCCACTCTTCCCCAATCTGCCCAACCCAACCCAGCCCCCCAGCCAGTCGCCCAACCTATACCCCAGCCCACACCCGCTCCTGCTCCTGCTCCTGCTCCTACTCCCGCTTCAGAAGGTCAACCCGCCTGGGCCAATCAACTTTTAGAAAAACTCGATCAGCTTATTTCTACCAGTGAAAAAATTATCCTCGCCGTGGAAAAAAGTGGCATCGCCCGCCAACCAGTAGCACTGGTTCCCGTTCCCGCCACCGCCGCTCTGCATGCCGAGAAACTCAGCTTAAATCCGAGCACAAAAACAGGCATCGCCCAGCAGTCTCCCGTTCTTCACCCTGGATCCGCCCCTTCCGCCATTCCCCGCCCCACCCCTCTCCCCACAGGAATCTCCACCACCCTCCCCGCTTTAGCCCGACCCACCAGCGCCACTACCCTCACCCCCATGGCTGTACCCGCCAACGCGGTCAAATCCCCCCTACCTCTTCCCTCCCTAGGTGCCGCTCCCGCACCGGCACCCGCCCCTGCCAAACCAGGCAACCTCTTCAGCAAGTTCCTCAAAAAATAACCCTCCCCCTCAAAGGCCGGGGTTAGGCCCGGCCTCCTTGCGTAAAAGACAGAGACCGGACTTCACTTCTTTTCACTTTTTTCTCAAACTTTTCCCCTTTTTGCTGTAGGGTCGATCATATGTCCTCGTCGAAAGTTAAATCCAAGCATCCACAGACACCCTCTCCAACCGAAACTACTCCTCTCGATCCCTCGCTCTCCTCCGTTCCCGCTGAACCCCTCCCCCCTTCCCCCACCCTCTCCCCAGCTGAACTTGCCGCAAACGAGATCGCCTCCCTCAAAGACCAACTCTTACGTACCCGAGCGGAATTCGATAATATCCGTAAACGCCTCACCCGCGAGAAAGAGGAATCCCTCCGCTACGCCAACCAAGCCATCCTCAGCGACCTCCTCCCCCTCCTCGATCACCTCGAGCTCGGTCTCCAAGCCGCCACCACTACCACCGACCCCGCATCCGTCGTCGCCGGAGTAAAACTAATCCAGAGCCAGTTCGATCGCTTCCTGACCGATCACGGTGTCACCCCAATCGAAGCCCTCGGAAAACCCTTCGACCCGAACTGGCACGAAGCCCTCAGCCAAGAACCCTCTCCTGGAAAACCCGAAGGTCTTGTCCTCCACCAACGCCGTCGTGGCTACAAAATCGGCGACCGCCTCCTCCGACCCAGCAGCGTCGTCACGGTGGGACCCTCCTCTACCCCCGCCTCCTAAGCCGTGTCCGCCAAAAAAGATTATTACGAAGTGCTTGGCGTTAGCCGCACCGTCACCCCAGAGGAAATTAAAAAGGCCTACCGCAAACTCGCCGTCCAACATCATCCCGACAAACATAAGGGCGATAAAAAAGCCGAGGAAAAATTCAAGGAAATCGGTGAAGCCTATGAGGTTCTCTCCGATCCCGAGAAACGCCCCGCCTACGACCGCTACGGCCATCGCGCCTTCGCCCCAGGAGCTGGAGGCGGTGGGGGCGGGGCAGGATTCCATGATCCCTTTGATGTTTTCCGTGAAGTCTTTAATTCAGGCGGAGGCGGAGCCAGTATTTTTGGAGATATTCTCGAAGGCGCTTTCGGAGGAGGAGGCGGTCGTCGCACCTCCCGCTCCAATCAAGGATCCGATCTGCGCTACGATCTCCAAATCGATTTCCTCGAAGCAGTCCGCGGATGCGAGAAAGAGATCACCATCCGACGTCCCATGCCTTGCGCCAAATGCGATGGCACCGGAGCCTCCGCTGGCTCAAAAGCTGTCACCTGCCCAACCTGTCGTGGCCAAGGCCAAGTTGCAGTCAGTCGTGGCTTCTTCTCCGTTGCCCAAACTTGCCCAAAGTGTAAAGGCTCAGGCCAATCTATCCAAAATCCCTGCAAGACCTGCCACGGGGAAGGTCGCGCCGAAGAGAACGCCCGCATCAAACTTAAAATCCCTGCAGGGGTCGATACCGGTTCCCGCCTCCGGTCCTCAGGCCAAGGCGAAGCTGGCGCCCGCGGCGGACCCGCAGGAGACCTCTATGTCGTCCTCTCCGTCCTGCCTCACCCTGTCTTTCAACGCGACGAGGACGACCTCCACTGCGACGTGCCTATCTCCTTTTGCCATCTTGCCCTCGGCGCAGAAATTAGCGTTCCTAGCCTCGAGGGAGAACTAAAACTAAAAGTACCCGCAGGCACCGCCTCCAATAAGGTTTTCCGCCTCCGAGATCAAGGGGTCCCCTCAGTCTCAGGACGTGGAAGAGGCGACCTCCATATCCGCATCACCGTCGAAGTACCAAAGCACCTTACCCACGCGCAACGCGAAGCCCTCGAGCAGTTCGCCAAAACTTGCGACGAATCTACTCACCCCGAAGGACGATCCTTCCTCGAAAAAGCCCGAAAACTTTTCCAGTCCTAAACTCTATGCCTGGACATCGCTTCTATCAGCCCGATCTATCCGTTGCCCACCTCACCCCCGAAGAGTCCCATCACGCCGCCGATGTTCTTCGGTTGCGAGTCGGAGACTCCGCTGCAGTTTTTAATGGCCAAGGAACCGAAGCCCGTATTCGCATCACCGCCACTTCCTCCGAGAAAGTCTCCTACGAAATTCTCTCCACTACCCGCACTTCGCGCCCTGCCTCCCGCATCCGCTTCGGCCAGGCCCTGATTAAGCCCGCTACGATGGAACTTTTAATCCAGAAACTCACCGAGCTGGGCGTATCCGAAATCTGGCCCATTGCCTCCGAGCGATCCGTTTCTAAACCCAACGGCGAAAAGAAATCGTCCTCTCGCTGGGATTCTATTGCCCTGGCTGCCTGTAAACAGTCAGGCCAGAACTGGCTTCCCACAATTCACCCATCTGCTCCCTTGGATACTTTTCTCTCCGCCCCCGATCCCGCCCCTGCCTCCTCGCGGATCATCGGTTCCCTCCAACCCGACGCCCAACCTCTTCCCCTCCTCCTTAGCGAAATCCGTGCCACCGGAAAGGCACCCTCCCTCGACCTACTCATCGGACCCGAAGGTGATTTTACCCCCGCCGAATTCGGGCGAGCCCGCGCTGCAGGCTTTCGCCCCGCCTCTCTTGGACCTCTTGTCCTCCGTTCCGAAACCGCATCTCTCTTTCTCGCATCTGTTTTACACTACGAGTTCAATCTCCCCCATTGAAGCCACTCCTCATTTGCACCGATTTCGACGGCACCCTCGCAGGAGAAGACCCCACAGCTCCTCTCGCCCCAGATTTTTTTGCTTGGCTCATCAAGGCTCGGAAAGCTACCTCCGTTTCTTGGGTCGTCGCCACGGGACGCTCTTGGGAAAGCCTTAAGGAGGCCCTTGTCTTTCATCAAGCTCCCCTCCTCCCAGACTGGGTCGTCGCCGTTGAACGAGAAATTCATCAGGTCAAAGATCAGCAAGCCCAATCTCTTCAAGAATGGAATCAGCCATGCACCGATGCCCACCAAGCCCTCTTCGGTCGCCACGGAGCCCTCTTCGAACAGATCGAACGTGAAGTTGGATCCCATGACGATGTCACCGTTATTCCGGATGCAGGCACCATCGGCCTTATCGCTGGATCCAAAGAAAGCATCGCTCGCACCCACTCACTCGTTAGCGATATCCTGCAGAACCATCCCGAGATCGCCACCGTTCGTAACGGACCTTATTTCCGCTTCTCCCACGTCGACTACCATAAAGGCTCATGCCTCGCGCATATTCAAAAACTCCTCGATCTCGATCCAGCCTCCACCTTTATCGCAGGAGATAACCTGAACGACTTGCCTATGCTTCAATCCGAATTCGGCCGCTACCTCGCCTGCCCCTCCAACTCTGTGCTCGAGGTCATCGAACAGGTCAAAAAAGAGGGGGGATTTATTGCTAAAAAAGAAGCAGGCGCGGGTATCGCTGAAGCTCTCCACTATTTTTTTCCACTTTCCTAATCTTTTTTCACAAAATCCATCCTTCTCGCCAGTTCTGACTTCTCCATCCCCACACTTTCTCTACCTTAGCTAGGTATGCCTCGCCGTACCGACCTCAAATCGATTCTCATCATCGGCTCGGGCCCCATTATCATCGGCCAAGCCTGCGAATTTGACTACTCAGGTGTCCAAGCCTGTAAAGCCCTGCGCGAAGAAGGCTACAAGGTCATACTCGTCAATAGTAACCCCGCCACCATCATGACCGACCCGGAATTCGCCGATCGCACCTACATTGAGCCCATTACCCCAGAAGTCGTCGAAAAAATCATCGCTAAGGAAAAGCCGGACGCACTCCTCCCCACTCTCGGAGGCCAAACCGCTCTCAATACAGCCATGGCACTCCACGAATCAGGTGCCCTCACCCGCCACAATGTCAAACTCATCGGTGCCCAAGTTGATGCCATTCGCAAAGGCGAAGATCGCCAACTCTTCAAAGAGTGTATGGCCAAAATCGGACTCGAGTGCGCCCGCTCCGTCACCGCCCACACCATGTTGGAAGCCCAACTCGCCATGGATAAGATTGGCACCTTCCCCCTTATCATTCGCCCCGCTTTCACCCTTGGAGGCACTGGCGGAGGCATCGCCTACAATCGCGAGGAGTTCGAGAAGTTTGCCGCCTCAGGACTCGATGCCTCTCCCACTTCCGAAATCCTCGTTGAAGAATCCCTTCTCGGCTGGAAAGAGTACGAAATGGAGGTCATGCGCGATCACGCGGATAACTGCGTCATCATCTGCTCCATCGAAAACTTTGATCCCATGGGAGTTCACACGGGCGACAGCATCACCGTCGCCCCAGCCCAAACTCTGACCGATCGCGAGTTCCAACGCATGCGCGACGCTTCCTTTGCCGTCATCCGCGAAATCGGCGTCGAAACAGGCGGCTCCAATATCCAGTTTGCTGTCTGCCCCCGCACAGGACGAATGATCGTTATCGAAATGAATCCCCGCGTCTCCCGGTCCTCCGCCCTCGCCTCCAAGGCCACCGGTTACCCTATTGCCAAGATCGCCGCCAAACTGGCCGTCGGGTACACCCTCGACGAACTCAAAAACGATATCACTCGAGTCACCCCCGCTTCTTTCGAGCCCACCCTCGACTACGTCGTTACCAAAATCCCCCGCTTTACCTTCGAAAAATTCCCAGGATCAGAAGCCGTCCTCACCACTTCCATGAAAAGCGTCGGCGAAGCCATGGGCATTGGTCGCACCTTCCAAGAATCATTAATGAAAGCCCTTCGCTCGCTTGATCTAAAGGGACCTGAAGGTCGCCTCGACTTAGGCACGCGCACCCCTCCTGTCGCCGAAGATCTTCTCACCGTCCAAATCCGAACCCCCCACCCCGCTCGCCTCTGGTATCTCAGCCACGCCTTGAACCAAGGTTGGAGTGTTGAACGGATTCACCAGATCACCTCCATCGATCCTTGGTTTCTCGAGAATCTTAAGGAAATCACCGACCTCGGGCGCCGCCTCGAAAAAGAGTCCTGGTTGGGCCATGCTCCTGGATTACCGCTCCTCCAACAAGCCCGCCAAGCTGGCCTTTCCGATACCGACCTTGCCCGCATCCTACCAGGACCACCTGAAGAAGTTGTCACCCGCACCCGTACCGTCCGCGCTTGGCGGGAAAAACACCTTATCCATCCTACCTTTCGCCTCGTCGATACCTGTGCCGCCGAATTCGAAGCCTACACGCCCTACTACTACTCCACCTACGATCCAGATCACGACGAATCACGCCTAAGCCAAAAACCGAAAATCATTATTCTCGGCGGTGGCCCGAATCGCATCGGCCAAGGCATCGAATTCGATTACTGCTGCGTCCACGCCAGTTTCGCCCTCCGGGAAGATGGTTTTGAAACCATTATGGTCAACTCCAACCCCGAGACTGTCTCCACCGACTACGATACCTCCGACAAACTCTACTTTGAACCCCTCACTGCGGAAGACGTCATCCACATCTATCGCGCGGAGAACAAAGACGATCGTGTTCTCGGCGTCATCGTCCAATTCGGCGGCCAAACCCCCCTCAATCTCGCCGCCGAACTTCAAGCCGCTGGAGTTCGTATCCTCGGCACCTCCGTCGAATCAATCGAACGGGCCGAAGACCGGAAACTTTTCTCCGCCATGGTCGAAAAACTCGGACTTCGCCAACCACCCAATGCCACCGCCACCACCTCCGACGAAGCTGTCGCCGCGGCAGCCCAAATCGGCTTTCCACTTCTACTCCGCCCATCCTTTGTCTTGGGCGGCAGGGCCATGCGTATCGTCTACTCCGTGGAGGAAATTCGCACCTATATGAAGGAGTGCACCGAAGTCGCCCCTGGCCGACCCATACTCCTTGATCGATTTCTTGAAGACGCCACCGAGGTGGATGTTGACTGTGTCTCCGACGGAAAAGATGCAGTCATTGGCGCGGTCATGGAACACATTGAGCAAGCAGGAATTCATTCTGGCGATAGCGCCTGCGTTATTCCTAGCCGCTCCTTATCCAAAAAGATCCTGCAAGAGATTCGCACTGCAACCCTGTCCCTCTCACGTGAGCTAGGTGTACGTGGCCTCATGAATATCCAATTCGCCGTTCAGAAAGAGACTATCTATGTCCTCGAAGTGAATCCTCGCGCCTCCCGTACCGTCCCCTTTGTCAGTAAAGCTATCGGCAGGCCACTCGCGAAAATTGCCTCCCGCGTTATGGCGGGAAAAACCCTCAAAGAACTCGGCTTTACCAAAGAAATCATTCCTGATTTCTTTTCCGTCAAAGAAGCCGTCTTCCCCTTCGCTCGTTTCCCTGGGACCGACATTCTTCTAGGCCCTGAAATGAAATCTACAGGCGAGGTCATGGGCATCGATCAATCCTTCGGCCTAGCTTACGCCAAAGCTCAAATGGCCGCCCAGCCACCCTTGCCAACATCGGGCTCTGTTTTTCTTAGCGTCCGCGATAGCGATAAGGAAGCAGCCACCAAGATCGGCCAAGGACTCCATAAACTTGGCTTCAAAATTGTTTCCAGCTCTGGAACTGCTCGCAAACTGACCGATGCTGGTATTCCCTGCACCGCTCTTCTTAAGCTTTCCGAAGGGCGCCCCAACGTAGTCGACCTTATTAAAAACAAAGAGATCACCCTCGTCATCAATACCCCAGCAGGCAATGTCGCACGTGCCGACGAGATTCAAATTCGAACCAGTGCACTGAAACATCGAATTCCAGTCATGACCACAGTCGCCGCCGCTGAGGCCAGCCTCGAAGGCATTCAAGCCCTCCGCACCCACGGACTCCACGTCCAAGCCTTGCAAGACTATCACCCCAACAAACCCTAAACACCGCACACTAGGGTGCGTCGGGGCTTCTCATCCCCAAAGCACAACACCGGTAGGGACGACCATCCCTTAGCCTTCGAAGTAACGTCAGCGGAACGTAGTAGGCTCGGTCGTCCTAGTTCTTTTCTAAACGGAAAAGAACGTAAACAAGCGATGCATATCCAACTTTGTTCACCCAGCTAGGCGGCCTCGGAGATGCCGCCCCTACCTAAGCCTCCAACTTCAAATAATTAAAAATTCAAAATCCAAAATCAAACATCCGCTTATTAGCGCGTCTCTACCGCGTACCTGCCCCGATCTGCGTCGGGGTCCACCCCGTATACTTTGCCGACTGCTCCTCCGCGTGATACGAACTCCTCACCAGCGGCCCACTTTCACAAACTCCAAAACCCAACACCAAGGCTCTCTCTTTCCACCGGGCAAACTCCTCAGGCGTCACCCACCGATCCACTGGCAAATGCTTTTCCGTCGGTCGCAAATACTGCCCTAAGGTAAGAATATCCACCTTCACCTCCGCCAAATCCGCTAACGTCTCCTCAATCTCCTCCTCCCTCTCCCCAATCCCCAGCATCAAACCCGTCTTCGTCACAAAACCACGATCCTTCGCCCGCTGGAGAACTTCCCGACTCCGATCATACCTCGCCTGCACCCGAACCGGCTTCTGCAAGCGCCGGACCGTCTCCATATTATGATTTAAAATATCAGGATCCGCATCCAGCACTGTATTTAATGACTGCTCCTGTCCCTTAAAATCGGGAATAAGAACCTCAATATGGGTCTCGGGATTGACAAGTTTCACCGCCCTCACCGTTCGCGCCCATATCTCTGCCCCCCCATCTGGCAAATCATCACGTGCCACCGACGTAATCACCGCATGTTTCAACCCCATGATCCTCACCGCATCCGCCACCCTCGCAGGCTCTCCAAAGTCCACTTCCCCAGGCTTGCCCGTGGCAATCGCACAAAAACGACAACTCCTCGTACAAGTCTCCCCCAAAATCATGATCGTGGCCGTCCCACGACTCCAACACTCTCCCAGATTTGGACAGTGCGCACTCTCACACACCGTGTGCAGCTTATTCCCCTTCACTAAATCACGAACCTTGGCGTACTCGGGTCCGCCAGGAATTTTGGCCCGTAACCATGGGGGTTTCTGCATCACAGACTAAAGCCTAGCAAATAATAACAGCTAGCGCATCACGGATTGTAAAAACAATCCACTCACAACCAGAAGCCGAGTAGCTCCTCCTACCCTTATCCTTGTTTGTTCACCAAGAGTTACTTTATCACTCAGTGCGCTCTTGGATTTAATATTCTTCCTTCGATTCTCGTCTGCAGATGATCAAGGTTTTATCCAATTCCTTTGGTACGGGTGTGCTCGGAGCTCTTTTGCTTCTTGTTCCAACTAACTCGTCCCACGCCATGGACGAGGAAACCGCCAAAACCATTGCCGACCTCAAAACCCAACTCCAACTCCTCATGGACAAGGTCACCAAACTCGAATCCCAAGCCGCCCCACCCAACCCCAGCATCTCCACCCCAAAAACTCCCAGCACCACTACCCAGACCAGTGTCGCAACTTCCACTAATTCCCTTGCCCCTTCC
>CANIEM010000035.1 GCA_947466515.1 Verrucomicrobia subdivision 6 bacterium
ACAGCGCCCCGGAAGCATCCGCTCAAGATACTAAAAAGATGGTTCAGAATAACTTCGTTGAGACCGCCCAAAAGGGTGTGAAGCTCAGCGGCTACATCGATTCCGGTTATAGCTATAACTTCACCGGATCGGGTAACCAATCGCAGGTGCAAGGCCGTTTTGGCAGCGACACCGCTCAGCGTGGGGATTTCAATCTCTATGCAGCGAAAATCGCCATCGAGAAGGCACTGACCTCAGCGAACAAGGCGCAGGCGGGTTTCCGCACCGACATCATGCTCGGTGAAGATGCCTCCTACTTCTTGAATCGTTCGGCGGGTTCGACCTCCAACACGAACAACAACTCTAACTCCCTTTTCCTCGAGCAGGCTTATGTCGAGATCCGCGCCCCTGTGGGTAACGGTTGGGACTTCAAGGTTGGAAAGTTCGTTTCCATTCTCGGATACGAAGTGATGGAACGTCCCGCAAACATGAACACGACCTTTGGTTTGCTGTTCAATGTCATGCCCCTCTACTACACTGGCGTACTTTCGTCCTACAAGTTTGACGATTACCTCGATGGAAAATTGGGCGTAGTTAACGGTTCCAACAGTGACAACAACACCACCACTAACCCGAATAGTTCGGACGGCGTGGCCTTGCTCGCAGCGTTGAACGTGACTGCCCCTGGCGCCAATGCGAACTGGAGCAACAACTTCCAGTACAGCACTGGTAACGACAACAACACTTCTGTCTCCTTAACACAGAACAGCAACTTCACATCGAGCTCGGTATCAGCGAATGTATCTGCTTATACCGTGATCTATAACACTTGGGGTAACTGGGCACCGAAGTTCGCCAACGATAAACTGCTCTTGGCCTTTAATGCTCTCTTAGGAAACACTTCGGGTTCTGGGTCGGCGGGCGGTACAGGTGGGGATACGAACGTGAATTCCTGCTGGTATGGCGCGGGCGCATATGCGAAGTACCAGTTTAGCGACTGGTTCTCTCTTTGCAGTCGTGGTGAATACCTTGGTTCGAACAACAGCTACGCTTTCGGCAATCAGGGGAAAACCAGCACATCCTACAGTCATGTGACTGGTGACAACCTCTGGGAGTACACCCTCACAGCAGGGTTTAACGTGATTGATAATCTCCTCATCCGTGCAGAGTACCGAATGGATTGGGGCAGCAATATCTACAACACCGCAGATGGTTACTCGAATGGTTCGCAGTCTGGCGGACCGGCTTACTACGCTGGTGCGGAGGTTGTTTATAGCTTCTAAGAAGATTCCCAGCTTTAAAGAAAACCCTGAGAGGCTTTGTCTTTTCGGGGGGTTTTATCGATACGGCTTAGGGATTAAGGGGGAATGGGGTGTTAGGAGCGTTGCCAAACAAACTCTACGGGCTTTGTGATCCGTGGATCTAAGCTGTGGTGAACAGGGCAACCGAGGGCGGCTGCTTCCAGCAATTTTCTTTGCGGATGATTTCCAGGGAGTGGAATGGTGATCGTTGATTTGAGTGCCACAATTCTCCGTGGCGTATCCGTGCTCATTTCTTTCGTTGTTTCAATGGTCATCCCCTCGAGCTTGACGGAGTGGCGTTTAGCAGAAATCCCCATGATCGTAGCCATACAAGCGGCCAAAGCGGTGGCAACAAGGTCGGTGGGTGAGAAGGATTCTCCCTTCCCCTCATTATCGACAGGTGCATCGGTCGAGATTGTAGCCCCTGAGGGCCCGTGGGAAGCGGAGCAGCGAAGCTTGCCCTCGTAGGAGACCGAGATTTTTACCAAGTTCTTGCTCGGCTTAGTCGTGAGTCGCACCGGAGCTGCGAGCCCAACTCCCCGCGAGACCGAGGAGGAACATAATTCCCGAGCCCGCTACTGCACCAAGAAGAACCTTGAGGAGCTCGAGGGTCATTGATCGACGCTGATTTTGCAAGGCACGGGCGGTGCCTTCTCTGAGTTGTGCCTTTTGGGTTTCGGTCTGAGCCGTGAGCTTGGAAATAAATTCGTTAGCTTGAAGGGTCGTGCGATTTTGCTGATTAAAATTTACCACCACACTTTGGAGTTCAGCCGGAGTGAGAATTTTAACCCGATCAACGGTGGTTTCGAGTTGGCGCATCTGGGCTTGGCTCTGCGTGGTGATCTGCTGTTCAGCCGCAACGATCAAGCGATTGCCAGTAGCCAAAGCCGCAACGATGACGACGAGAAACCCGCCCGCGTAGACAAAGGGGACAAAGGAAAGAAGACGCATCACCGTCCTTTCGATTGGCAGGGGCATGACCCGCGGGAAGGCGAGCAGAACTCCGAGAGCAAGAAGAGGAACGGGAGTGCGATCGACTAGTCCTGAGCTAAACCGAAATGCTTGGAGAGCCCCACCAAATGGATTGCCGAGAAGTTGAAAGAGAAGATCGATGCCAGCGAAGACAAGCAGGCCATAACCGACAACGCGTATGATTTGAGGGGCAGGAT
Organism: Verrucomicrobia subdivision 6 bacterium; assembly: GCA_947466515.1. Taxonomy (GTDB): domain Bacteria; phylum Verrucomicrobiota; class Verrucomicrobiia; order Methylacidiphilales; family Verrucolacustridaceae; genus Verrucolacustris. The sequence continues at coordinate 2,450 of CANIEM010000035.1, forward strand.
TTGTGGTGGATTTCATAGCTCGAAGGGTGGGCTACGATGTTTATTTGTCGAGGCCTAAGAGATTCTTTTGCAAATAGCTCGTTAATAAGGAGTCTTTTATATTTTCGCGGCCTTTTTTCTCTGCTTCTGCCACTCAATTAGGAACATAGTGACTTTTGTTATTTTTGATCTACCATGAATATTTGACATGATGGCTACCCTTAGCAGGTCAGATTGGGATCGAACTAAGGCGGGCATGTTGCTCCAGCGGGCTGGATTTGGGGGCACGCCCGAGGAGGTGGATGCGCTCGCGGCCCTCTCGCCTGCGGAGGCGGCTGATTACCTTCTTGGCCCGAGCAAGCCATTGCCGACCGAGCCTCCAGCGTTTCTCCAAGAAGTCATGCCTAAAGAAGCCATAAAAAGTAGGCGCTCAATGATTAATTCGCTTCCGATGGAAGCACAGAGGGTCGCTAAAAAAGAAGTTCGGCAGTACCTTGACGCCACCCAAAACCGTCAAATGACCGAGCTGCGCGGTTGGTGGCTGAAGCAGATGGCCGACCCCGCTCGGGCGGCTCGTGAAAAGCTGACCCTTTTTCTTCACGGCCACTTTGCTACGAGCTTTCAAAAGGTCCGAAGTCCCTACCTGCTGTATACGCAAAATTCTCTTTTCCGAGAAAAAGCCTACGGGCCATGGTCTTCTCTTGTCCTCGAAGTGGCGCAAGACCCCGCAATGCTGATTTATCTTGATGGATCAAAAAATCGCGCGGAAGCCCCCAACGAGAATTTCGCGCGAGAGCTCTTCGAGCTTTTTCTTCTTGGGGAAGGTAATTATACTGAAACAGATATTTTAGAAAGTGCGCGGGCGTTCACAGGATGGACTATCGGGGGCAAAAACAAGGAGGTTGGCGTTGGACTGGATGTAGGAGGCCGCCCAAGTTTCATTAACAAGACCAAGCTACACGATCAAGGGACCAAGACTATTTTCAATGAGACGGGAAATTTCGACGGCGCGGATGTGGTCCGTTTGGCCTTAGCGCAAAAATCGGCCCCCCGATGGATCACCCAAAGACTTTGGCGCTTCTATGCGGGTTGGTCTCCTCCCGAGCCATTGCAGGAGGAGTTGGTCAGGGAGTGGCAGTCAGTGAAGGGAGAAATTAAGCCATTTCTACTGGCGATGTGGACGAACCCAAACTTTTATGATCCGGTTCGCGCCGCTGACCGAGTTAAATCTCCGAGCGAGTGGTTGGTGGGACTCTGCCGACAAGTCGGAGGACCCTTGCCTACTCCCGCTCTCTCTGCATTTATTTGTGCCCAACTCGGACAAAATCTCTTTGAACCCCCCAACGTCAAAGGATGGGATGGCGGCATCGCTTGGATCAATACGGCAAGCCTTACTCGGCGCTATGAGTACGGCTCTTGGATCGTCAATGGAACCCACGGAGTGCAACGATTGGCTGGCTTAAACATGATAAAAATGGCGGGGGAGAGTGGCCTATTAAAAATAGGCCTTCCGGATATTTCTCCTGAGGGGGTAGTGATTGCCCAGGGCGTAAAAGACATAGATGTAGAAGCAAGGCGTGTGGCCACAGACCGGATGCGCCAGCTCGCTACCTGTCCACCTGCGCCTGTCGATAAGATGACCACGACCGAGCAGCGCCAGGACCCGGAGAAGCTTTTCGCGGGGTTGGCCATACGTTTTCTTCCTGGAGAAACGATTCCCAGCGATTTGCGTCAACGCTTCCAGCAGGCCGCTGGGGATAAAGTTCCGCTGACTGATGTGGCTATTCGTAAAATGCTTTTGTCGATCGTGCAAAGCGCTGTGTACCAGGTGACATGAAAGGAACCCAATGAATATTGATGAACTAAAAACACGCCGGGAGTTTCTGCGAACGGGGCTTTTGGGTGGATCGCTTTGCTGGACTATGCCTGCTTTCTTGAGTCGCACTATGCAGTCGCTTCATGCCGAAGCGGACGGAGCCGTGGTCCAGGGGGTGACGGGGCGAGATGGAAATATTCTAGTGGTTCTTCAGTTGGCGGGTGGAAACGATGGCTTAAACACTGTGATTCCTTTGGGAAACGACGAGTATCGTAAATCTCGCCCGAAGATTGGGGTCCCCGAGGCGTCGATCCTGCGTCTTGATTCTCAAACTGGGTTACACCCCTCCCTCTCGGCACTGGCTGCTGCCTACCAAGAAGGCCATGTCGCGGTGGTGCAAGGCGTTGGTTACCCAAATCCGAACCGATCCCATTTTCGTTCGACCGAGATTTGGGCGACAGGCGTGGAGTCCGATCGATTTTCGAATACAGGGTGGATTGGTCGATATTTCGATAACGCATGTGCTGGCTATGATGCCTCGGTTGGCATCGCGATGGCTTCACAAATACCCCAAGCCATGACTGCCACGAACCCTAAAGGGGTTTTATATCAAGGAAGCGGAGGGGGTAAAAAAAAGGGCAAAACAAATGATCCCCGCCCAGTTGAAATGGATGGATCGACGATGAGGATGGAAGAGGACGATGACAATGGCCAGGCAGGTGGCTCAATCGGCATGCTGAACGGGCCGGGAAATCTTGGGAAACTTTCGGCGCTCGATTTCTTGGAGAGGACCGAATTGGACGCTAAGGTTAGCCAGGAAGAAATCACCAAAGCCACCTCCAAAGCTACGAATCTGGTTTCCTTTCCTGGCACAAGACTTGGCCAAAACTTTGCCACTGTTTCCCGTTTGATTGCTGGGGGGATGCCAACACGAATTTATTATCTCTCGATGGGTGGATTTGATACCCACTCGGGACAAACTGGCTCCCACGATCGCCTGCTCAAAGAAATGGGGGATGCGGTGGCGGCGTTTTTGAGCGATCTGAAAGCCCAAGGAAATCTTGGTCGCGTGAGCCTGATGACCTTTAGTGAGTTTGGTCGACGGGTGAAGGAAAATGCCAGCGGTGGCACCGACCACGGAGCGGCAGCCCCGCTCTTTTTGGCGGGCGGGGGGATCAAGGCGGGTCTACTGGGAAAGATGCCTTCTCTTGATCCCAAGGATCTTTTTCAAGGTGATGTAAAATACAACACCGATTTTCGTTCCGTTTACGCCACGGTACTGGAGCAACACATGGGCGTGAAGTCGGCTGGAATTTTGCGGACTCAGTTTCCTGTTTTAGGAGCCTATAGCTAAAAAACCTGATGTGTGAGGTTGGGTGCGCCCGTTAGCCCCCAAAAGGAAAACCCCCGATGGCTATCCATCAGGGGTTTTCGCAAGCTTGGCTTCTAAGACGGATCAGACGTCGTAGTACATGAAAAATTCATGCGGATGCGGACGCAACCGTAAGGCGTCGTAGTCTTTGACCCTCATTTCCACGATGGTATCGATCATGTCCTTGGTGAAGACGTCTCCCTTGAGCAGGAACTCGTGATCTTTCTCGAGGGCTTGGGCGGCGCCGAGGAGGGAGTCAGGCGCACTGGGGATCTTGGCGAGTTCCTTCGGAGGAAGTTCGTAGAGATTCTTATCCATCGGATCTCCTGGGTGAATTCGGTTCTGGATTCCATCCAACCCTGCGAGGAGTTGAGCGGCACAGGCCAGATAAGGATTCGCTGCGGGGTCTGGAGTACGGAATTCTATCCGAACCGCCTTGGGATTGGACGAGTAGGTGGGAATACGGATAGCGGCACTCCGATTCCGAGCACTGTAAGCGAAGTTAACTGGCGCTTCGTATCCTGGGACGAGTCGCTTAAAGCTATTGGTGGTGGGGTTAGTTATGGCGGTCAGGGCCCGTGCATGTTTGATAATCCCGCCGATGTAGAACAGGGCCAACTCACTGAGGTTGGCGTAGCCTTTACCAGCGAAGAGAGGTTTTCCATCCCTCCAGATGCTTTGGTGACAGTGCATTCCTGAGCCGTTGTCCCCGAAAAGAGGTTTAGGCATGAAGGTGGCTGTCTTGCCGTGACGACGCGCAATATTTCGCACGACGTACTTATAGAGATTCATTTTGTCACCCGTTCGGACAAGGGTGTCAAAGCGAATATCAATTTCCGCTTGCCCGGCGGTGGCTACCTCGTGATGTTGGCGTTCGATTTGCACGCCGAGATCTTCGAGCAAAAGGGTGATCTCGTTGCGGATATCCTGCTGGGTGTCAGCGGGAGGAACGGGAAAATATCCTTCCTTCGGACGAATTTTGTAGCCGGTGTTGGGCATTTCATCGCGACCACTGTTAAAGATGCCCTCGACGGAGTCGACTTTGTAAAAAGCCCCTCGCGAAGAGGAGTCATACTGAACATCGTCGAAGATAAAGAATTCCGCTTCTGGACCAAAGTAGGCGGTATCGCCAATCTTCGTCGTCTGGAGATATTTCTCGGCGCGCAGTGCGATGCTCCGAGGATCTCTTTCGTAGGTTTGCATCGTGATCGGATCGATCACCGTACAAACGAGACTGAGAGTGGGCTCAGCATTAAACGGATCGATCATGGCGGTAGCGGGATCCGGCAAAACAAGCATGTCGGAGGCGTTGATCGACTTCCATCCGCGGATGGAGGAACCATCGAATCCTAATCCTTCCTTGAAGGTAGATTCCTCGAGCTCAGCAAGGGTGGTGGTAAAGTGCTGCCACGTGCCAGGTATGTCGCAGAATTTGTAATCAACCAATCTGGCGTTATGCGCCTTGGCGAAGGCCAAGACTTCCTTTCCTGTTTTTGCGTTGAGATATCTTGCTTCCATTTTTTTAGCTCCTGTTTGTTTGTTGTTTGATTTGCTGGTGGGCATTTCAGACCGCTTTCTCTCCTTTGTCCTCCGTACGAATGCGGATGGCCTCATCCACAGGCAGAACAAATATTTTACCATCTCCGATCTTCCCGGTCTTGGCGCCCTTGAGAATTGCGGCGACCGCTTTGTCCACCAAAGCTTCCCCGAGGATGATCTCCAGCTTCACCTTGGGAAGAAAGTCCACGGTGTACTCACTACCTCGATAGATCTCGGTGTGGCCCTTTTGGCGACCAAACCCCTTCACTTCCGTGACGGTCATACCTTCAATACCAACCTCGGTGAGGGCTTCTTTGACCTCCTCAAGCTTGAATGGCTTGATAATTGCTTCGATTTTTTTAAGTGCCATATAGCGGTTCCTTTTTCTTTAGTTATTCAAGCGTGACGGGTCATGAGGGAATAATGGTCATACTCTGCCACCCACCTGCCCGTCACGCCAGAAATCTTCTTTCTAGATAGCTTTTTCGCCCTTGTCTTCGGTGCGAATTCGGATGACCTCCGAGACAGGCAGGACAAAGATTTTGCCGTCGCCTATCTTTCCGGTTTTAGCCGCTTTCACGATGGCGGCGACCGCCTTGTCGACCGATGCCTCCCCGAGAATAATCTCCAATTTTATCTTGGGCAGAAAATCCACGGTGTACTCGCTGCCTCGATAGATTTCGGTGTGACCTTTTTGGCGGCCAAACCCCTTCACTTCCGTGACGGTCATGCCTTCGATACCAACCTCGGTGAGAGCTTCTTTGACTTCCTCAAGCTTGAATGGCTTGATAATTGCTTCGATTTTTTTAAGTGCCATATGTTTTCCTTATTTTTGGGATTGATCGCCGATCAATAGATGTAGCCCTTTTCTTCGTGATCGTTGATATCCAGACCTTCACGCTCGGCTTCGGAAGAAGCGCGTAGGCCCATGAGCATTTTGATGACGTAGGCTATGACCGCCGTCCCCACAATGGAGAGCACGAGAGTCAAGGCGATGGCCTTGCACTGCTCGGCCACGAGTGTTTTTCCTACGATCTCTTTCAAATTTAGATTCAGGTTCGCGTTGACCTCGGCGGTCGCGAATACTCCCGTGAGGAATGCGCCCATGGTTCCTCCGATGGCGTGAACGCCGAAGGTGTCGAGGGCGTCGTCATAGCGAAACCATTTCTTCACCCGAGTACAGAAAAACCAAGGCACTAACCCAGCGGCGACGCCGATGACGATGGAACCTGTGGCATCGACAAACCCAGTGGCGGGGGTGATGACAACGAGCCCCGCGACAGCGCCCGAGCAGAAGCCCAGGACGCTTGATTTTCCTTTGTCAAAGTACTCGGCGGTGGCCCAAACAAAGGCGGCCACTCCAGTGGCGAGGGTGGTGGTCATAAAGGCATTGGCTGCGACGCCGTCTGCGGCGACAGCCGATCCAGCGTTAAATCCGTACCATCCGACCCAGAGCATTCCCGTGCCGATCATACAGAGAACCATGCTATGCGGAGGCATCGGTTCTTTGCCAAACCCGAGGCGCTTGCCGAGGATGAGGCAGAGGATGAGAGCGGACCAACCGGAGGACATGTGGACCACAGTACCCCCCGCAAAATCGATCGCTTTAATTGCGGCCGTGGCATTCCACACCCCATTCATTAATCCATTCACGCCCCAGACCATGTGCGCGAGAGGAAAGTAGACGATAAACATCCAAGCCCCAACAAAGATGAGGATGGATGAAAACTTAATTCTCTCCGCGATCGCTCCAATGATCAGCGCGGGGGTAATGATGGCGAACATCATCTGGTACATGCTAAATACGTTTTGGGAAACCCAGTAGGCATAGTCGGTGTTGGGTGCTGAGGTGACTCCCTTCAGAAAGAAAAACTCGGAGCCACCAAGAATTGGGCTGCCGAAGCTTTTCCCGAAAACAAGGCTATAGCCAACTGCCCACCAGAGGATTGTGACCATTCCGGTGATGCCGAGGCACTGGGCCATAATCGATAGGACGTTTTTTGAACGAACCAAGCCCCCGTAAAAGAGGGCTAAACCAGGAAGAGTCATGAAGAGGACCAAAGCGGCGGAGGTCATCATCCAGGCATTATGTCCTGGACCCGCGACGCCAATCGAAGCGGTGGTCAAACCTTCGGGGATATTTCCTTTTTCGTCTTTGAGAGCCGCGGTTGGATCGCCGTTACCAACATAGGCTTCGAGACCTGCCACTCGCTGTTCGAGGGTTGGGGCGGGCGCACCGGCCCAAGCTCCCGCAACTGACACTCCTAAGACCGCAAGCACCACAAGAGGGCGCCATCCCAGCATACTTTGTATCATCATACTTCTATCTCCTTTGTTTCGTCTGGTTTCTTTCGTCACAGGGACGGATCTCTGAAGCAGACTTCCTCCAAGAGATCACTTCTTGTTAAGCAAGTGGCGTGCCAAGTTTTTAATTTTCTTAACTAATGAGAGTGATTGATGGAGAGCACTTTTCGATCCGGTAGCTTTGCCTTAAGTCTCCCCGCACCAATTCCTATGGTCATTTTTCACCACAGTTTACGGTGTTTTCCTTTGGGCAGTCTGCGGCCACGCTTTCCAGGAAGCCTTTAGGCTTCTTCGGTTTTAGGAGTGGCTTCCGCCCCCTCACCGACGGCAAAGCGGGTGAATCTGCGGATCACAATATTTTCCCCTAGTTCGCCAATTTTCGAGGTGACTATATCTTTGATGGTCAAGTTGGCGTCTTTGACGAAGGCCTGCTCCATGAGACAGACCGTGGTGTAATATTTTTCCACCTTGCCTGCGACGATCTTTTCTACGACCGCTTCTGGCTTCCCTTTGATCTGAGCGGCCGCGACTTCTTTTTCGTCATGAAGGGCTTTCTCGGGCACTTCTTGGCGACTGACATAGATCGGGCTGGCCGCGGCAATCTGTAGGGTGATGTCTTTGACGAGATCTCGGAAGCTTTCATTCTTCGCTACGAAATCGGTCTCGCAATTCACCTCGACGAGGACCCCTACCTTGCCTCCCAAGTGGATGTAGGAGGCGATGACGCCTTCCCGTGCTTCCCTGCCCGCTTTTTTGCTAGCGGAGAGGTTGAACTTTTTGCGCAGTATCTTTTCGGCTTCTTCTGGATTGCCGTTGGCTTCGGTCAGTGCGTTTTTGCAATCCATCATGCCAGCGTGGGTGCGTTCACGTAGTTCCTTAACGATCTTGGGGTCGATCACGGTTGCGGTGCTCATATTCGGTTGTCCTTTCGGTGAGAGCGGCGGTGGGTTAGGCAGTGAGAGCTGCTTCTTTTGCTTTGGGAGTTCTCTCTTTGGTCTTTTCCTTATCCTTCTCTTTTTCTTTTTTGTCCTGGGCTTCGGTCGATCCGCGACGACGACCCTCTTCAATGGCTTCCGCCATCGGTTCCATCACGGCACGAATGGAACGAATCGCATCGTCATTGCACGGCACAGGAATGTCAGCCTGATCGGGATCGGCATTGGTGTCGGCAAGGGCGATGACAGGAATTCGCAGGCGCCGGGCTTCCTTGACTGCGATTTCTTCTCGGGGCATGTCGACTACGATCATGGCGGCAGGAATCTTGTCCATCTCCAGTACTCCGGCGAGATTGCGGTAAAGTTTAGCTTTTTCGCGACGAAGTGCGGCGGATTCCTTTTTGGGTAAAAGGTCCATGGCGCCCGATGTTTCTTTGGTTTCGATGCTCTTTAAGCGGGCGACGCTACGTCGAATGGTGGTGAGATTCGTCAGGGTACCCCCGAGCCAGCGGCCGGTGACGTAGTGGGAACCGGTCCGTTCGGCCAATTCCTTGACTACTTCCTGAGCGGGCTTTTTAGTGCCGACGAACAGGACACGTCCGCCTTTGGCGGAGGCTTCGCGCAAAAATTCGGTCGCCTTACGGACCTGTTCTGCGGTGCGAGAGAGATCGATAATGTAGATCCCGTTTCTTGGCCCGAAGATAAATTGTTTCATCTTGGGGTTCCACTTGTCGGTGCGGTGTCCAAAATGGACTCCGGCTTCGAGTAGGCGTTTCACTTCTGTTTCGGTCACTACCATAATGGTGTCTCCTGTTCGTCTATGACCCCGACGAGTCGGGGCTTCCCTTTCTAGGGAATAGGGTTTCAGTTTCGTTGTCCGCAAAAGCGAACGTGGATTCTAGGCTTCATGTCACCTCTCCAATCGAAAAAGTAAAATGAAGCATCATCAACATAGGGATTTTCTCTGCGCAGCCAAGCTTCCCTTTTGTTTTTCGGGGTCAGACGTTGGGTCAGACGTTGGGTCAGACCCCAAAGTTTTTACATTATTCTATTGACAAAGCGTGTTAAGTCATTCATGGTGGGCTTAATGCAGATAATTCGTAGCCTCTTGGCTCTTGTTTTAACTTGTTTTCTTGCTTCACAAGCCATTGGGGTTGAAACGATTAAGCCAAAAGCTGACCCGAGGAAGGCGCCCACCTCAACCACTACCGATAGTTTCCCGACCAAGCGTAACATTATCACCACCTATTTTTGGATTGGGCAGGGTGGCACCAGCATCAGTTCCACAACAAACATAAAAAGTGCGTGGGATGAGTTTTGGAAAAAGAACTTCGGTGGGATCGATTGCCCAGAGGACCGGAAAGACGCAAAAAAGTTCAGGGAAGCGAGCCTACCCGAGAAGTTTGCCCCCACCTTAAACCCCTTTTACGTGGCACTTCCCTTCAACGATATTGCCTTCCCAAAAAAAGCGCGTGCATTTGTTCCTTGGTGGAACGAGAAAGATTTTCAAAAGGACCACCTCGAATCCCAGTGCAAGGGACGATGGGTGATGATTAAGTTTCAAAATAGAGTCTGCTTTGCCCAGTGGGAAGATGTCGGTCCTCTCCGCTATGACCATGCGGAGTATGTTTTTGGTGATGAACGCCCGACGCGCTACTCCCGAGCTGGGCTTGATGTCTCCCCCACGGTGCGCGATTACCTTGGTTTGAGCGGGCTAGATAAAACCGATTGGAAATTTGTAGAAGATGATCAAGTCCCCTACGGACCGTGGATCGAGTACGGCGAACAGGCTATTCTTTATAGTGCGATCAAAAGTCAGACTGCCAAAAAGCTCAACCGCGAGCTCTAATCCCAACATCACCCCTAATCTAGGCTCTCCGTACTCCTGTTTCTCAAGGAGAACGGATGTATTGTCCCCCTCCTGAATTTCACCCCCGCGTCGCCCAGACCGCCAGCGCCGAGATATCCGAGGGATTGACCCCCGCAATCCTTGCGGCCTGACCGAAGGTACGGGGCCTAATTTCTGAAAGTTTTTGCCTCGCCTCTTTTTTAATCCCCAGGACTTTTTCGTAGTTAAATCCCTCGGGGATTTCTCGACTCTCCATCTCTTTCATCGTACCAATTCTCTCGAGATCGCGAGTGATGTAGCCGGAATATTTGATATCGGCTTCCACCGCTTCGGCCACTTCCCCGGGCACGCGCTGAAAGGCTTCGGGCAGATCGTTCCAAGTTATTTCTGGGCGACGCAGCCACTCTTCGAGCGTTTTTCCCTCGCGACGGGTCGAGGCTAGGCCTGCGCGACAATTTTCGATTTGTGCACGCTTCTCGCGCACGCGACGAACTCGCTCGGCGGAAGCTAGGCCCAACTCCCCTCCCCTTTCCGTCAGGCGTAGATCGGCATTATCTTGGCGAAGAAGGAGGCGATATTCTGCGCGGGAGGTAAACATTCGGTAAGGCTCGCGAGTTCCTTTGGTGACGAGATCGTCCACCATCACTCCGATGTATGATTCGTGCCGCCCCAATTTCCATGGGTCGGCACCGCGAGAGGCGAGGGCCGCATTGATTCCAGCCAAGATTCCCTGCCCCGCGGCCTCTTCATAACCAGAGGTGCCGTTAAGTTGCCCCGCAAAATAAAGTCCCCTGACCTGCTTAGTTTCAAGGCTGGGCCAGAGCTGAGTCGGCGGGCAGTAGTCGTACTCCACCGCATAGCCAGGGCGCAAAAATTCCGCCGCTCCAAGCCCAGGAATAGAACGAATCATTTCCACTTGAACATCAAAGGGCAGACTCGTGGAACAGCCGTTAACGTAGTACTCGTTGGTGTGCCGACCCTCTGGCTCGAGAAAGATCTGGTGACCCTCCTTCTCTGGAAACTTGACAATTTTGTCCTCAATAGATGGGCAGTATCTTGGTCCAACTCCTTGAATGACACCACTATATAAAGGAGATCTGTGTAGATTTTTCCTGATAATTTGGGCGGTTATCGCGGTGGTATGGGTCACCCAGCATGGGATTTGTTCCACGTGGAACAGTCCGTCTTTCCAATGGTTGAGGGTGAATATCTGATCGCTTGTTTTATCGATGGTATCGACCATGTAGCTGAAATTCGGCGGGGGGTTATCTCCGTGTTGCGGTTCCATTTTTGTGAAATCGATACTTCTTTTATTGAGGCGGGGTGGGGTTCCGGTTTTGAGCCTCTCCACCTGGAATCCGAGCCGTTTGAGTTCGTCGGAAAAGCCGCTTGATCCGTCACCCATTCTTCCCCCAGCAACGTTCCTGTCGCCGACATGCATCAGGGCCTTGAGAAATGTTCCTGTTGTAATGACTGTTTTCTTCGTGTTGTAGCGGACCCCGAGATTGGTGACGATTCCGCAAACCTCTCCACTCTCGACGATGAGCTCGCTTATTTGGCCCTGCTTGAGGTCGAGATGCGCCTGCTGTTCAAGGGCGTATTTCATTCTAAACTGGTAAGCCTTTTTGTCGCACTGCGCTCGTGGCCCGCGAACACTCGGCCCTTTGCTGGCATTAAGCATTCGGACTTGGATGGCGGTAGCGTCGGCATTTATTCCCATCTCGCCGCCAAGAGCATCAATTTCACGGACGATGTGCCCCTTTGCAAGACCCCCAATGGCAGGGTTACAGCTCATCTGGCCAACGCTGTCCAGATTCATGGTCAGGAGCATAGTTTCCGCACCCATCCTGGCAGACGCTAGCGCCGCCTCGATTCCGGCATGCCCCGCCCCTATGACGATGACGTCATAATTCTTCGGGAAGGTAAAATAGCCACTCGCAGTCATGCTGGGCTCAAATAGCGGGTGAGGGGAGTCGGTCGGTAAAAATAGTCTTGGAAGGGTGCAACCTGCCAGGATGTTTAGGGTGGCTAGCAGGGACGCCGACGGGCAGCACAAGGGCTATTCCTATGTTTTTATCTCCTTCTACACCAATTATTTGCTTGACTTTTGCCTCATCCCATCCGTTGATATAGCAGTTTCCATAACCTCTCTCTTGGGCCGCTAGGGCGAGGGTGGTTGCCATGATCATAGCGTCTTTGATGGCGTACTCTCGCTCTTTTTCCCCGAGGCCTTTTTGGAAGCCTGGAGCGTTTTCGCGAATCCAGTCCGCAAATTTCTGGGGCCACGCTTCTGATGACACTCCCGTTTTTAGAATCTCGTCCATGTGCTTGTCCCAACCACGGATAGAGACGGCGAAAACAAAAGTTACGGGAGCTTCGAGAATCTGCTTCTGGCCCCACGCTGCAGCAGCAAGAGCCTCCTTCTGCTCCTTCGAACGGATCAGCACCACCCGAGTAGGTTGGAAATTCCAAGAGGAAGGCGCGTCCTGCATGAGGGAAAGCAGCTCCTGAAGGACTGACTCTGGGATAGAATCGCTTTTGAAGGATTTAATGCTACGCCTAGCACGAATGGCTTCGGCAACTGTCTGGCCAATTTTGTTCATCCGAAAATGATATAGGAAAACACGAAAATGAAAAGGCGCATGGCCGTGCTCGTATTATGCCGCGAGCACGGGGGAAAAGGACAACGGGAAGGGAGGGAGGAGCGCGCGAAGTGTGTTTAGCTTGCGGTGAAGAGTTCTTCGATGGTTTGAAGTTCTGTATGTTCCGATTGGATCGACCAGAGCCGGCTGTAGAGGCCTCCTTTTCGGACAAGCTCGTCGTGTTTGCCCATTTCAATAACTCGCCCAGCTTCCACAACGGCAATCGCATCGGCCTTGCGCACGGTAGAAAGCCTATGGGCCACAACAATGCTAGTTCTTCCTGCCAGAAGGTGATCGAGGGCAAGTTGGATCTGCTTTTCTGTGGCAGTATCGACGCTGGCGGTTGCCTCATCCAAGACAAGTACCGGCGGATCTTTTAGAAGGGCCCGCGCAATCGACAGGCGCTGTCGTTCGCCAGCGCTGAGGCGCACCCCGCGTTCCCCAACTTTCGAGTCCCATCCATCAGAAAGCAGTCTAACGAAATCCAGAGCACATGCGGCCTGAAGAACCTTTTCGATTTCCTGATCACTTGCGCCCGGTTTTCCAAGCTCGAGATTTTCGCGAATGGTAGCCTGAAACAAAAACGGTTCCTGCGTAACAACTCCAACCTCTCGACGCAACTCATCGAGAGATATCTGGGGGAGGGGAGTGCCATCAAGCAGAACCTGCCCTTGGCTGGGATCATGGAATCGAGCCACCAGAGAGGCTAAAGTCGTTTTGCCCGCTCCCGTTGGGCCGACGAGGGCGAGGGAGGTTCCCGCAGGAATGATGAGGTTGATCCCGTGAAGAACCTCTCGGCCAGTCTTGTAGGAGAAGTGGATGTTTTGGAAAAGAACCTCTCGAGCGGAACTCCGTCGCGGTGGTAGGTGACGGAGAGAAGTCGTGGGAACGTGCCCCGGCTCGGGCTCAGCATCCAAAATAGAGAACACTCTCTCGCCAGCGGCGCGGCCCGCTTGAATCAGCTGGTTTAAGCTGTGGAGACGCCCAACGGGCTCGTAAAACATCCCGACATAAAGAAGAAAGGCGACCAGCTCTCCGACTGCCATTTTTCCCTCCAGAACCGACCTTCCGCCCACCCAAAGGACTAGGCAGGTTCCCGCTGCGGCAAACCAAGCCATGGCAGGGGAGTAAAAAGCCCAAGCCTTCATAATCCCCAAAGAGGCGGTGCGAACTTCTTGGGCGACTTTTTCAAATCGTCGCGCTCCTTCTTCAAGCCAGCCGTAGGTTTTGATCTGCCGCATCCCTTGTAAATGGTCCATCAAAAGAGAATTCATGGCCGAGGAAGCTTTGCGCTGAACTCGGTAACGCGGGTGGGCAGTCAGGGTGTAGTAGAGGGCTCCAGCTGCAAGAAAGGGAATGGGGGCGAGAGACCAAGCGGCAAGAATGGGGTCGATTCGAAAGAGAATAAATCCGACCCCGACAAGTTGAAGAATGGCGATGAGCCCCTGTTCAATGCCATCGATCAGCATCCTCTCCATGTTCATGACATCTTCGCTGACTCGGGTGAGAAGATCCCCGCTGGAACGATGGTCGTACCAGGAGGTAGAAAGACGCTGGAAAGCAAGGTAGAGGTCCCGTCGAAGATCCAGGATGACCTTTTGTTCAAAAAGATTGTTAAGGAGGATTCGCACGGCGTTGAGGCCGTCGCGCCCAAGAAAAACCAGCAGCAGAAGGCCAACCAGCCAAGGAAGGCGATCCGCTTGGCCCTTGGCAATGACGTCGTCGATCAGAACTCCCGTAAGCCGAGGATAAACCAGGCCGAGCAGAGTAGAGAGAAGGGCGGCGGTAATCGTGCCAACGGCAAAGCCAGGATATTTGCGAAGGTAAGCTGCAATGCGAAGAGCCGTAGGCATGGGAATGACAGAGTAGCCCCAACCGCTCGGGCGGCCAATGGTTGATGAAAAATTAGGAAGCCTGAACCAGCCCGAGAGTCCGTAGAAGGGCGCGGTCATCCGACTCGTCGGGATTCGGCGCCGTGAGCAACTTGTCTCCGAAAAAGATCGAGTTGGCGCCAGCATAAAAACAGAGGGCTTGGGCCTCTCGGCTTAGGATGGTTCGGCCCGCGCTCAGTCGAACGCGGGCGCGGGGCAGGGCGATTCGAGTAGTGGCGATGAGACGGACCAACTCGAAAACGTCGACTGGTTTTTGGTCGGCGAGAGGGGTTCCCTCTTGTGGCATCAGACAGTTGATGGGAACACTTTCGGGTGCGGGATCAAAACCGCAAAGAACTTCGAGCATCTTGAGTCGATCATCCTCGGACTCACCCATTCCAAGAATCGCTCCGCAACAAACGGCCATACCTGCTTTTTGCACAGAGCGGATAGTGCGAAGTCGGTCTTCGAACGAATGGGTAGTGACGATGTTCCGATAGTGTTCGGGAGAGGTATCGAGATTATGGTTATAGGCGGTAACGCCCGCTTCTTTGAGTTGGCGGGCCGCCTCATCGGTGAGTTGGCCGAGAGTGACGCAGACTTCCATCCCGAGCTGCTTGACGTCGCGGACGATATTCAGGACCGACTCAAACTTGGCCTCCCCTTCTTTGACTCCCTTCCATGCGGCTCCCATGCAGAAGCGCCCTGCACCCGCAGCTTTGGCCTGCCGCGCTTCCGAAAGGACGTCCTCGCGCTCCATCAATCGCTCGGCCTTTACCCCGGTATTGTAGCGAGCGCTTTGAGCGCAGTACCCGCAATCTTCACTGCAACCGCCGGTTTTGATACTGAGCAGGCGGCAAAGCTGAACTCCTTCTTTTTCGCCCCAGTGCTGGCAATGGAGCCTGCGAGACTGGTCGAGAAGGGAAAACAGCGGTTGATGGTAAATGGGCGAGAGCTGGGCAAATGTTTTGGATATCATTCCGTTGATGGCGACCATGGCAAGAGGGTGGCGGAGGCGGGGGCATAGGTCAAAAACGGATTGCGGAGACCAAAATATGGGGGAACATCATTGGATGCTCATCCACCACCGAATTGCCCTACTATCTGTAACCTTGGCTGCTATGTTGACCAGCGCCGGTCGCGCGGATTTCTTTGGAGATCTCCAGCCCAAACTCATTTCCGCAAAAGGGGACAAGGCGGTTCCATTTAAAAATGAGGGGGCGAGTCCAAAATACACGGCCATTTACTACTCCGCCCACTGGTGTCCACCCTGCCGTGCTTTTACGCCCGAGCTGGTTAAGTGGTACAATGAGTTTCAGCCAAAACACAAAGATTTTCGGTTGGTTTTCGTCAGCTCCGACAAGGACGAGGCGGCGATGCTCGGATACATGACCGAAATGAAAATGCCGTGGCCCGCGCTGAAGTTTGGAGAGAAAAAAGAAACAGCCGCAGCCAAGTATGCCGCAAGCGGAATCCCCTACCTCGTGCTGGTGGATGAAAACGGTAAGGACCTGACGGGTCAGCCAGGGAACGAGTGGCAGCCTCCCCAAGGGGTTTTAAAGAAAATCGAAGAAATCATTGGGGCAAAGAAATAGTGCCACGCATAATATTTTTATCTTTGCTGGCCTGGGTGGTGCCGGGCGTGGTCTGGGCTGAGAGCTATGCGGACTACACCGCACGTCATCAGAGAATGCAGAAGATGATGAATCCTTTGAATGTGCCTGTGGCCAATGTGATGAACGATGCCTGGGATGCCAACCCAGAATACGCCAACCCGAAGGAGTGCGCCGAGACTCCGGGACCTAAGGTATTTTACATTAAATCCTCTCGCGACAGTCACGGGCAGGTAACGCGTTTGCCCAGAGCTAAGTAGTCGGCGATCGTCCGGAAAGTACCCTGCTGGCCAAGCCATTGGCATAGTTTTCCCATTCGCTCAACTCTTTGGGCTTTTGTTCTCCTTGTCAGCCAAGACGGTAGGTCCACCTCGGATAGGTCGGAAAGTTCCCACGGATGAAAATAGAGTGAGAGCAGGCTGTCTTTGGCTAGAACGAGACGACATGCGGCCAAATAAAGGGGAAGGGGAAGAAGATGAAAGCTGGCCCAGAAAAGGGGAAAGCGAATTATGGGCATAACCGAGGAAGGCACCTCCCATAAAGAGCCTATGCGATGAGGAGTGCGTGGTTGAGCTCGATGATTATATCGGCCCGGGACCCAAGCAGGGTTTACGGAGGCGTCGTAGGCGTAACCGGCACCACTCACTTCGCTGGGGTTGACCTTGCGCAGGCGCGGAGAGCGAAAGCCTAAAACAGATTCTCCTGCAATTTTTTCGAGCGCCTCCCGAGAGACTCTCAATCGTAGATCTGCGCTCGGGGCATGTGCCCAACCATGGGAGGCAATTTCATAACCCCTCGCGGCCGTTTCACGCAGGAGTTCGGGCGCGGCGTTAGCAATAAGGGATGTAAAAAAAGCGGTGCTAGGCCAAACCCAAGTCCGCGTAAGCGCAAGCCAATCGCGCCAAATATCAACTCCACGAGAAAGGCCTCCATCGGGAAAGGGGGCAGCTCCGAAATCTGCTGGGGCATCGTACTCTTCGATGTCCCAGGTCAGTAGAATGGAGCGCATTAGGGTAGCTTGTAGGACCCGACTGCCGACCACCAACGGATAAGCAATAGATCTTTAAGGCACCGCAAAGAATCAAAGATCAGCTTCACCTGTGAAGTCTTATAGGTGTGCTCGCCAGAAACTTGGGCCGGGATTTGCCCAACGCAAAGCCCTAGTTTCTTTGCCAGATAAAGAAGCTCCGCGTCGAAGGCAAAGCCATCCAGCTTTTGCCTAGAAAAAAGTTTTTGGGCTGCCTCCGCGGTAAATCCCTTCAGCCCTGCCTGGGTATCGGGATAGTCGAGGCCACAGAGAAGACAGACCAAGTGATTGAATCCCCAGCCTAAAAAAACGCGGCGCGCGGGCGCCCCTCCCTGAGGTTGTGGAGCTAACGATCGAGAGCCGATGACAACATCGTGCTGTTTTAGAGAATCCAAAAGTGGGGCAATGTGATCGAAGGAGTACGCAAGGTCCCCATCAATAAATATTAAGAAATCAGCTTTAGCGGAAAGGAAAGCCACTCGGACCGCTCTCGCTTTTCCCCCGTTCGTGGGCAAGGCCAAAAGAGAAGCTTTCCCGACATTCGAAAGCCCCCGCTGAAAGGCCTCGGCGGTACCATCGGCAGAGCCATCGTCGACTACCAGCGCAGATATTAATCGGTTTTTTCTAAGAAAACTTCGAAGGTCGTGGCAAACTTTGGGCGCGAGATGCGCTTCATTATAAACAGGAAGAACCAAGAGGGTCCGCTTGTTCCTCGAATGCCTTTTATTAGTCAGAAGCACTATTGACTATCCAAAATCGTCTTTCTTGGCAAATCCGATTTCTCGACGAACTCGCTCCAGATGCTTAGGTAAAGTATGCGCTCTTCTGGCCCCCAAGTTGTCCTTGTTCGCCACGGGGAGACCGAATGGAGCCAAAGCGGACAGCACACCTCCTTCACCGACCTGCCTCTGACACCCGCGGGAGAAAAGCAGGCCAAGTCTCTTTGTGAATCTCTGAAGAGCTGGAAATTTACACTAGTCGAAACCAGTCCGCGGAAGCGGGCAGTAAGAACAGCGGAGTTGGCAGGATTCAAGGGGTGCGCGATCGAGAACTCCGACTTGTCCGAGTGGAACTACGGGGCTTATGAGGGAATGACCACAGCAGAGATTAGGAAAACCGATCCTGGATGGACCGTTTTTGGAAAAACCCCTCCCGGTGGGGAGTCCGCCGCCGAGGTCGCGATTCGTTGCGATCGGCTAATTGCAAGAATACGGGCCACCTCTGGCGATAGCCTGCTTTTTGCCCACAGCCATGTCTTGCGAGTTTTGATTGCCCGCTGGCTGGAGTTGCCCCCAGAGGATGGCCGACATTTTGTGATTCAGACTGGAACGATGGGGGTCTTGAGTTACGAACACGAATCACCAGTGCTGCTATCGCTGAATGCCGCCCAGTTTCGACAGGGTCGGCGGCTTTAGAAAAAACGCCGGAAAAAGTTCTTAAGGGTTCGGCTCGGGTAGCGAGCGGTCCAGCGCTTTAATTCAAGGGTTGGGGTTTTGGTCAGGTTAATCCCGCGGTGCATGGTGCAGGCGGTTTTGAACCCAGCTTCTCGAACGAGCTCGACGGTAGAGTCGTCATAATCGCCATAGGGATAGGCAAAGTGCTCTACAGAAATCCCAAATCGATCCTCCAGTTTTTTACGGCCGGCAGTGATTTCCTCCCGAGCCCGATCACGAGAAAGCCGGGAAAGACGCGGGTGGGTACAGGTGTGGGCACCAATCCAGTGTCCGGCGGCGAGCCAATCCCTAATCTGGGATTCATTCATCAGCGGATCGGCCTCGCCCCCTTCGCCAGCCTCCCAATCACTGGTTTGGCCAATCCGATCGGCCACGAGATAGTTGATTGCGCGGATGCCCGCTTGCTGCATGAGGGGAACCGCCTCGGTCAGATTGTTTACGAATCCATCATCGAAGGTAATGGTAATGGGAGATCCCATGGAGCGAGTCGCCTCATTGGGTCGCGTAGAAATAAACGCCGCCTGCGAAATCTCATTCATCTGAGTAAAGAATAGGTTCGGGTCGAGATAGAGTCCCTTGATCCGGGCCTTGCCGGGTGGGAGGGCAATCTTGTGATAACACAAAATGGGGTGTCCCTCCTTAAAGTACTTATTAAAAGGGCGCAGCTCGGAGTAGTAGTCGGGCAAAGCCATCATCTTAGTTTTTTCCATTGATCAGAAGGACACTCAGCGCGGCTTGAGCAACCTCCGTAGGGGTGATTTTGGAAAGGCAGAGTGCGCGACTTCCTGAGCAGGCGGCTTTGCCGGTCTGGTTGCATGAACAGTCGCGCAGGAACACGCGGTGTTTTTCCCCTCGCGGGGCCCAGCCTGGACGGCCTTGCGAATCGCGAAAGAGGGAAACGGTGGGTTTGCCGAGGGCCATGGCAAAATGCAGGACACCAGAATCTAGGCCGAGGTGAAGGCTGGATTCCTGTAGAAAGGCGGCGAGTCGAGACATCGGCAAGGGATCGAAAAAGATTTGCAGGCGTTCATCTTGGACTAAAGACACGAGATCCGCGAGGCGGGCGGTTTCACGTTCCGACCCCACCCCGGTGGCGACCACTCGGGTGTGAGGAGATTTAAGCCAAACCTGCCGAAGTGTTTCCGACCACGCATCCAAGGGCCACTCGTTGAGCGGGGAGCTGGCGGCACTGATGGAGAGGTGCAGAAAGGGTGCGCGGATTTGCTCCCGAGCCCACCTGACATCGGCCTCGGGTATTTTCCAAGCCCATCCCGGGTTATTTTCGGTCCAACCGAGATGCCGAAGAATTGAGAGGCGTTGTTCGTAGACGGGATGGACGCGATCACGGCCGCTTACTGTTTGGGTGAGGCGCCATCGGGCGGGCCAAGAGTTGCGGCCACTTAGATGGGCGATCCGCTGGCGGGCTCCGCTCCAGCCAGTACAGTAAAGATTTCGATCCGATCCAATGAAGGTGATCGCGAGATCGTACTTCTCGGCTCGGATGGCGCGCAGAGTTCCGAGATGACGCCACGGGGGCGGGCTTGGTTTTCGAAGGGGAATGATCCAGCTCCGGTTCACTTCGGGCACCAACCCAAGGAGCTCCGCACCAACAGAGGTGGTCATGACATCGACTTGGGCTCCGGACTGCGCGAGGGCGCGCAGGGCAGGAATCGAGTGAACGGTGTCTCCTAAAAAACCCAGATCCACCACGAGTACTTTTTTCCAAGAAGGAAGTGCCATGGGGTGAGTTTCGTTCAGAGACGGGGAATCGCCAACCCGAAACGCCGTCTTGGCCGAAGCCACAAAATCGAACAAGATGAAGGAGTGAGACCCGATCCTCTTCCTTTTGTCTTCGAGTACGCCAGCAATCTTAAGGTTGACCCGCGCAGAGTATTTGAATTTCATCTTCAGCCCAAAAATATTTCACGGGTTAACCCTTGGTGGATTCGCGTAGTTTCGCTCCAGTCTCCCGAACAGATCGTGGCAGGCGCTAAAATTCACCTCAAAGTCCGCTCGATGGGACTTACTCAGACGTGGGAAGTTACCGTCCAAGAAGTAGAAGATTTTTTAGGAAATCCCGCCCGCGCCCATATTTTGGATGTGGCGCAGCGGGGCCCTTTTCCATTTTGGCGGCACCTGCATGAGTTCTGGGCAGCTCCCGATGGGACAACGGGGCTGGTGGACCGAGTGGAGTTTCTCCCTCAAGGGGGTTTGGTGGGAGTTTTGCTTCT
>CANIEM010000036.1 GCA_947466515.1 Verrucomicrobia subdivision 6 bacterium
GCGACCACTGCAATGGCTTTGACTCTCTTCGGCTTCTTTTACGTTCCGTACTTGTTGAACTACGCGACTAAGATTCTTTACTGTGTGCCTCAAGGGGGTGGGGTGGCTCTCCTAGTTTATGCGGTGGCAGTGACTAAATTTACTGACGTTGGAGCCTACGTGGCAGGGAATCTTTTTGGGCGTACGAAACTAAGTCCAGTGATCAGCCCAAAAAAGACTTGGGAAGGATTGGTGGGTGGAGTGCTGGTTGCCCTACTTACGAGTCTGGGCTTGATTCACTATTTTCCTCAATCCTTGGGCAGTCTAGCGGGGGTTCATGGCTGGATTTTGGGAATCGGCTTGGCGGTGGTTAGTGTGATCGGAGATTTGGGAGAGTCGGTGGTCAAACGGGATGCTCGGGTAACCGACTCGGGGCAATTTCTCCCAGGAATTGGCGGAGCCTTGGATCTAGTGGATAGCTTGCTCTTTAGCTTGCCTGTCTTTTACGGATATCTCGTTTTCACGGGGAGAATATGAAGCGGGTCATTCTACTAGGCTCAAGCGGTTCGATCGGGGAGAGCACCTGCAAAGTTGCACGGGCGCTACCCGAAACGATGAAGCTGGTGGGCTTGGGAGTGGCCAAAAGCGGTGAGCGAGTTTTGGCTCAAGCTCGGGAGTTTGGGGTGAAGGCAGTAGCGGTTTCTGATCTGGATGCGGCGGAGCAAGTGAAAAAAGAATTACCCCAAGGAACAAGGTTTTATCCAGGAACCGAAGGTCTGAGTCGGATGGTGGAAGAGACAGAAGCAGATATGGTGCTGGTGGCGGTGGTGGGGACGGCGGGGCTGGCTCCTGCCTTGGCGGCTCTGCGAACGGGAAAAGATTTGGCGGTGGCGAGCAAGGAGATTCTGGTTCTGGCGGGTTCCGCGGTTATGGGGGAAGCAAAAAAACATCAACGCCAAGTCCTGCCTGTGGATAGTGAGCACAACGCCATTTTCCAGTGTTTGCAAGGGGCCAAAAGCCAGGAGGTTCGGAAAATTATTCTCACGGCGTCGGGCGGGCCGTTTCGAAAGAGCTCAGTAGAGGAGTTGAAGAAGGTCACAGTGGCGCAAGCGTTGAAACATCCGACCTGGTCGATGGGGAAGAAAATCACGATCGATTCCGCGACGATGTTCAATAAAGGGCTTGAAATGATCGAGGCCCACTGGCTTTTCGGGTTGCCGATGAGTCAAGTCGAGGTGGTGGTGCATCCGCAGAGCTTGGTCCATTCGTTGGTGGAGTTTGTAGACGGATCGGTCTTGGCCCAACTGAGTGTGACCGACATGTGTTTTCCGATTCAGTACGCGGTGACCTATCCAAAGCGCCTGCCCAGCGGGTTGCCGCCCTTGGATTTGGCCAAGATTGGCTCCCTGACTTTCGAAGCCCCCGACGAGAAAAGGTTTCCTGCCTTGCGCTTAGCTCGAGAAGCGGGGGAGGTTGGGGGGACGTTGCCAGGAGTCTTTAACGCGGCTAACGAGGTGGCGGTGGAGGCTTTTCTTGAAGAAAAAATTTCTTTCCCGAGGATATGGGAAATGGTGGAAAAGGTGATGGCGGCTCACGCCAACGAAACGAAGCCCGATTTGGCGGCGATTATTGCGGCCGATCAGTGGGCTCGCGCTCAGGCCAAAAGCGCGATGCAGGGAGCTGTATGAGTTTTCTGGCCTCCTTGCCTTGGTTGGAAATCGTTACGGTGGCGGGAACGATTATTTTGGCTCTTTTTCTTTTTGGGCTGACGGTAGCGGCTCACGAGTTCGGGCATTTTTGTGCCGCTCGCAGAGCGGGATTAGTGGTGGAGAAATTTGCTATCGGATTCGGGCCTAAGATTTATGGCAAAGTGGTGGATGGGGTGGAGTGGCAGGTAAACTTACTCCCTCTTGGGGGATTCGTTCAACTACCGCAGATGAGTCCTGCCGAGGGGATTGAAGGCAAATCGGAGCAGGATGTGCAGGATCTGCCTCCAGCATCCCCTGAGGCAAAAATCTTTACGGCATTGGCGGGTCCAGTGGCCAGTTTGGGGTTGGGGGTGCTCTGCGCGGTGGGAGTGTGGATTTTTGGGGTGCCGACGAATATGACTTATCGGACAACGACAATTGGCTGGGTGGAGCCAGGCACCCCCGCAGCCAAAGCAGGGATTTTACCAGGGGATGTAATTCTGGCGATTGACCAGCAGAGACCTGAGCGTTGGGCGGGGCGCCCAGGGGCGGTGGTTGAGAGTATTTTATTGGGAACGGACAAAGAAATCCTGCTCGAACTGGATCGGGGGGGCAGGGAGATCGTGACCGCTAGGATTTTACCCGAGCGAGATGCGGAGATGGAAGGACTGAGGCGATTGGGTTTTGAGATGTATCCGGCTCAATCGGCGGTGGTGGATAAAGTGATTGTGGATGGCCCAGCTGACCGTGCGGGAATCCGAGGTGGGGATAGGATAGTGATGTTAGACGGGAAAAAATTATGGAGTCCTGCAGCGGTTAAGGCGGCGGTGGATGCGGGCCAAGCGGTGCTTGCTCTTAGGGTGGAGCGGGCTTCGGGCGAAGAGATCTCGGTAAATGTCAGGCCAGAAAAAGCGACCAATCGGAAGGATAGAATGATCGGGGTGATCTGGAAGCCGAGCGAGGTTCAGATTACCCACCCGACCCCGCAGGAGCAGGTGAGTTCAGCGGCGGGGTTGGTCTTGCGCACCTTACGTGCGTTGGTCACTCCTGCCTCCAGTGTGGGGTTGCAACATCTGAGTGGACCTCTCGGGATCTTTGAACGATTGGTTTCCCTTCTGCGTACTGACCCGAGGTTGGTGCTTTATTTTAGTGTGATCTTGAATGTGAATTTGGCGGTGCTCAATCTTCTGCCAATTCCGGTTCTCGATGGAGGGCACATCCTTTTTTCGATTGTGGAAGCGGTACGAAAGCGACAGTTGCAAGCCAAGACCATAGGGATGATTCAGACCTGCTTCGTCGTTCTGCTGGCTGGATTCTTTCTTTTGGTCACTTACCATGACTCGATGCGCTTAAAGAGGCGGATGGAAAAGCCTGCGGAGAGCGCGGATATGCCGATTTTTCAAAAGAGGACGAAATGAAAAGCTATTGTGCCAGTGCTTATCGCTACTTAAGGCGCCCAACTCGTGAAGTGAAAGTGGGAAAGGTCGGGATTGGGGGAAGCCATCCGATTCGGGTTCAAAGTATGATTACCTCGGACACGATGGATACAGCGGCCTCGGTCAAGCAGACCCTCGAACTGGTGAAAGTAGGATGTGAGATCGTAAGAATTACGGCACCGACGATTAAGGATGCGGCTAATCTTCAGAAAATAAAAAAGGAGCTACTGGCTGCTGGATGCGACGTGCCGATCGTCGCCGATATTCATTTCAAACCAGATGCGGCCCTGGAAGCGGCTCAATGGGTCGAAAAAGTTCGGATTAATCCTGGGAACTTTGCCGATAAGAAAAAGTTCGCGATTCGGGAGTATACCGATGAGCAGTATGCGGAAGAGTTGGGCCGAATTGAGGAGACGTTTACCCCTTTGGTGAAAATCTGCGCCGAGAGAAAGATCGCAATTCGGATCGGGACGAATCACGGTTCCCTCTCAGATCGGATTATGAACCGCTACGGGGATTCTCCGCACGGAATGGTGGAGAGTGCCCTGGAGTTTGCGCGAATCGCGAGAAAGCTGAATTTTCATAACTTCCTCTTCTCGATGAAGTCATCCAATCCAAAGGTTATGATTGAGGCGTATCGTCTGCTGACCGTAGCGCTCGAGAAAGAGGGGGCAGATTGGAATTATCCTTTGCATCTTGGGGTGACGGAGGCGGGGGACGGAGAGGATGGGAGAATTAAGAGTGCGATCGGCATTGGCTCGCTCCTGCTGGATGGTCTTGGCGATACCATTCGTGTGAGTTTGACAGAGGACAGTATTCACG
The DNA here is from genome assembly GCA_947466515.1 of Verrucomicrobia subdivision 6 bacterium. Classification (GTDB taxonomy): domain Bacteria; phylum Verrucomicrobiota; class Verrucomicrobiia; order Methylacidiphilales; family Verrucolacustridaceae; genus Verrucolacustris. Next base: position 3,926 of record CANIEM010000036.1, read on the forward strand.
AGATTCCCGTGGGGCGGGCGTTAGTAAAATACTTGGAAGAGAGGGCTCAAGGGAGTTTCGATGCGGCGACTAGCCTTTCCTATGATCCGTTTAGTTTTACAAAGCGGGTGAGTTCGAAGGTGGTGCGATCTGGCGTAACCATGGGAGGGGAGGAGCCGCCGAGGGTTTTTGTTTCGGCTAAGGTGGAGGAGGCCTTGCGCCCTCGTTTAGCGCAGTTGGGTGATTTGGCGCCTGAGTTGGTCTACGAAAAAACTTCGGTGGTGGAAGTAGATCCGCGTAACGATGCGGAGATTGCGGCTTTGGAGGCGATGAATGAGGCGGTGGTTGTGGCGGTTAAGGATGGGCTCGATTTGAATCTCGTTTCAGCCACGCGGATGCTGGCGGCGAGAATTCCGGCAAAGCACCCGATTCTTTTAAAGGACACTTTGAAACCAGACGCTTCGGAGGGCGGACTGAGTGGTCTGATTCGGGCCTCGATTCACCTTGGGGCTTTGCTTTGCGACGGAATTGGGGATGCGATTCTGGTAAGGGGCGAGCCAGCGCCAGGAGCCTGTTTGCGATTAGGGTTCAATATTTTACAGGCGGCGGGAAGTCGGATCTTTAAAACCGATTATGTGGCGTGTCCCTCCTGCGGGCGGACCCTTTTTGATCTACAGAGTACTACAGCCAAGATTAAGGCGGGAACGCAGCATCTGAAGGGGGTGAAAATTGCAGTGATGGGATGTATTGTTAATGGACCAGGGGAGATGGCGGATGCAGATTTCGGCTATGTGGGGGGAGCGCCTGGAAAGATCAATCTCTACGTAGGGCGGACACCAGTAAAATTTAATATTCCTGAAGCGGAAGCGGTGGAGCGGTTGCAAGATTTGATTCGGGAACATGGCAAGTGGGTCGATGCTCCCGTGGGTGGTGTCCCTGTAGTTGTTTAAACTAGGAATCGCGAACGATTTCTTCGCTGGGTTGCTGGGCTCGTCGAATTGATCAGCTTTCTATTTAGACGGACTCCAAGGAGTTCTTAGGTATCCTATGACGATGAGTTCTTCTGGGGTAAAAAAGGGGCGAAGGCAGTCGAGTCAGCCGAGAAAGTCTAAAGAGACAAAGAGAAGCCTGTTGAGTGGATCTGGGCGGTTTAAAAAGCTTTCTAAGCCATTAGAAAAAACAAAGCTGAAGGCAGTCACAAAAGGGAAAACCGGTCAGGCTGTTTCCGTGGTACCCCAAAGGATTGCCTTTTTGGGGGACTATTTGCCGAGGCTTTGCGGAATTGCCACCTTTACAAGCGATTTATGCGAGGCGGTGGCGGGCGCTGCCTTAGGTTCGGATTGTTACGTCGGGGCAGTCAATGACCGAGTGGAAGGATATGCCTACCCACCTCGGGTGCGGTTTCAAATGGCGGAGAAGAAGCTAGATTCCTATCGGCGTGCGGCGGACTTTCTTAATTTTCACAATGCGGATGTTTTAAGTGTGCAACATGAATTTGGAATCTATGGAGGAGCGGCGGGGAGTCATCTCTTAGCCTTGTTAAAAGAGGTGCGCATGCCGGTGGTGACCACGTTGCACACCGTATTAAGGAAGCCGAATGATGCCCAGCGCGAAGTAATGCAGGAGTTAATTAAGCGGAGTGACCGATTGATCGTAATGGCGCGTAAGGGGGCAGAGATTCTTGAGGAGGTTTATGGAGTCTCGAAGCAGAAAGTAGATATCATCCCGCACGGCATCCCGAACACGAAGTTTATCGATTCAGAATTATTTAAGGCGCGATTGGGGGTCGAGGGTCGAAAGGTCTTATTCACCTTTGGTTTGATCGGGCCGGGCAAAGGAATTGAGCATGTGATTGAGGCGTTGCCTAATATCGTTCAGCAACATCCCGAGGTTGTCTATCTGGTGTTAGGGGTGACGCACCCCCATCTATTGGCACAAGAAGGGGAGAGTTATCGCTTAAGCTTGGAGCGATTGGCGGAGGATCGTGGGGTGAAGGAGCATATTATTTTCTATAATCGCTTCTTAGAGTTGGAGGAGTTGCAGGAGTTTATTGGAGCGACGGATATTTATCTGACTCCTTATCTTGAGGAGAGCCAGATCACCTCGGGCACGTTGGCCTATGTTTTCGGTGCGGGCAAAGCGGTGATTTCCACTCCCTATTGGCATGCGCAGGAACTGCTCGCGGAGGGCCGGGGGATGCTTGTGCCGTTTCGAGATGCTGGGGCAATTGCCAAAAGTGTTTGTGCCCTACTGGACGATCCTGCCCATCTGAATAAGATGCGCCGTAACGCCTATGCTCTCGGCCGTGAGATGATTTGGCCTGCGGTGGGAGAGCGTTATCTGGAGTCATTTCAGCGAGCCCGAGCAGATCGCAAAGCCAACCCGCGAGCGGCTTTCGGGGGGTGGACCCTTGATCATCGGCCCTATGACTTGCCACCGAGTCGGTTGGACCACCTGATCCATATGAGCGATGGCACAGGCATCTTCCAGCATGCGACCTTCACGGTTCCAAACTTTAGCCACGGCTACTGCACAGACGACAACGCCAGAGCGTTTATTCTTTGTCATGTTCTGGAAGAGCTTGGGGATCCTGCCCCTGAGGGAGTCCTGGAGCAGTTGGCGACGAGGTATCTAGCCTTTCTGAGTGCAGCTTGGGATACTGACCAAAGTCGGTTTCGCAACTTCATGAGCCACGGGAGAGAGTGGTTAGAGCCTTTTGGGAGTGAGGATAGTCAAGGGCGTGCGTTATGGGCCTTAGGCTCAGGCGTTGGACGTTCCAAGCATCAAGGCCATCGACGATTGGCAGCTCGATTATTCGAAGCGGGGCTACCTATCGTACAAACATTTTCTTCCCCGCGGGCCTGGAGTTTTGCTCTTTTGGGAATTCATGAATATTTGCGTACTTTTCCTGACGACCAAATGATGAAGACGATTCGGGCCAGTCTGACTGAAAAGCTGATGCAACGTTGGCGAGATTGCCAATCGAAGGAGTGGCCTTGGTTCGAATCGAGTGTGACGTATGAAAATGCGCGGCTTTGCCAAGCGCTCATTCTAAGTGGGCAGTGGATGCCGTGTGGAGATTCGCTTCAAGTGGGATTGGCTTCGTTGCGTTGGCTGGTATCGATTCAGAAAACACAGGCTGGTTGTTTTAGGCCGATTGGTTCGAATGGTTTTTATGAGAAGGATGGGGCACGGGCGGATTTTGATCAGCAACCAGTGGAGGCCCAGGCTATGGTGTCTGCTTGCCATGAAGCCTTCCGGGCAACCCAAGACCCTCAGTGGACAAAAGAAGCGCGAAGAGCGTTCGAGTGGTTTTTAGGGCGAAATGATCTTGGCTTGGCGTTGTATGACTCAGGGACGGGTGGTTGCAGTGACGGGTTACACGCCGATCGGGTGAACGAGAATCAGGGAGCGGAGTCTACTTTAGCCTTTCATCTTTCTCTGGCAGAAATGAACTATGCGGAGCAGCTAATCACTCATCCACCGAGTCCCACCTCATGAACGCCATTCGCTTGCGTCGCCACGATTTATCCATTGTACCTCAGAACAGGAGGGTTCTACTTCGGCCCTTTATTCCTTCCGAGGTGCACCGAATTACCACGACCTTAGGGCGAGTTCTCGCCTTAACGGAGGAGGAGGTGGCTCAGGAACTGGCTACGGTCTTGAAGGATTTCGAATTTAGACATCGCGACCTGGGAACACTTCTTTTGGCGAACTTTCAGCGAGTGCAGGGGCATGTTTTTACGCAGCGACCGCTTTCGGAAAAAAGAAAGCTACTCCTTGGGGCGCTTTTTTCTGGGGAGTACGCTCTCGAATCGGCGGCGATCTTTAACCCATCGATGGTGGTCCATCCTGATCAGAGTGGAGTTGCCAAAGGGGCAGTACGATTCCTGATGAGTTTGCGTGCGACGGGAGAGGGGCACATCTCGTCGATTGAGTTTCGTGCGGGACTAATTTCGCCTTCAGGGGAGATTACGATGGACCCTATTTCTGATTATGTGACTGCGCCTGAAATCGTGGCGAATCCTAGTTATAAAAAGAAACGCTTCAGTATTAAGTTAGCGGAAATGGGATTTGATAATAACTATGCCGACTCAGTAATGAACCCGTTGGGGGAGGCCTTCACTCTGGTTGATTTAACAAAAATGCTGAGGATGGTTAGGCAGGAAACGAAACCAGAGACCCGCGATTTGAAGCGCACCTTGGAATGCATTCAATGGCTAGCGGATTCTAATTATGAACTGCATTTTCCCGAAACTTTGGCTTTGAGTGAACGGATCATCTTTCCGGTTTCTGCGAACGAGACGAACGGAATTGAGGACGCGCGTTTCGTTCGTTTTACGGAGGACGATGGATCGGTTATGTATTACGCAACCTACACTGCTTACAACGGCAGGGCGATTCTGCCTCAGTTCATTGAGACCTTAGATTTTCTTAATTTTCGAATTCTGACCTTAAATGGAGGCAGGGTGCAGAATAAGGGAATGGCACTCTTTCCGCGTCGGGTTGGTGGGCGCTACGCCATGCTCTCTCGGTATGACGACGAAAATCTGTTTCTAATGTATTCTGACAGCCCCTATTATTGGGCAGATCCTCAACTTATTTTGCGACCCGCGGCTATGTGGGAATCGGTTAAAATTGGGAACTGTGGATCTCCGATTGAGACGGAAGCGGGTTGGTTGGTCATCACCCACGGGGTTGGCCCGATGCGGAAATATTGTATTGGGGCGGCCCTCTTGGATCTGGATGACCCCAGTCGGGTGATTGGGCGTTTGCGAGAGCCGCTCTTGGCTCCTGAGGGGGCGGAGCGGGAAGGGTATGTTCCGAATGTGGTTTATAGCTGTGGTTCGATGGTGCATGGGCGGGAATTAATTTTACCTTTTGCGGTCAGTGATTTGGCCTCCACCATCGTCACTGTCTCGCTAGATGAACTACTGGCGACGTTGAAAAGTGGAGGGAGCTGATATCCACTCCAAACCGTAAGTCATTCCAAAAACGAAAGGGAATGTTGGGCTAGGCTAGGAGGGCTTTCTCGTGGCTATCGACGACGGTCAGGACAGTGGTCAAACGAGATAATTCAAAAACACTGCGCACTCGGGCGGAAAGATTACAAACGATGAATTTGGTCTTCTGGGCGCGAGTGATTTGCAGGGCTTCGATAAGAGTCGCGAGGCCGCAAGAATCCATATAGGGAACTAGGGCCAGATCTACCACGAGACGTGCGGGGACATTCTTCAGTGCTTCGGTGAGTTTCGCTCGAAAAGCGGGGGAGCGGGCCATATCGACATCTCCATGCGGACGCAGAAGAAAGCCGTCGGTGAGAGTTTCGATATTGACGATGAGTTCAGTGGCGCGGGACATAGAAGAACTTAATGAAGGTAGGATTGGGTCGCGAGAAGAATTGTGGGGTGGGGTTGTATTGGGAGGGCTTAACTTGGTTACAAAGTAGGTGTGATTTTGCTGGGCTGGTACTTTTCGACGATCAGTCGCATACCCCCTCCGGGACGTTTGGAGAACTGGACAAGATCCATCAGGGAATGGATGAGATGAACCCCGAGACCGCCTGGCCGAATATCATCGAGGTCGCGACCTTTGAGCTGTGAAACTTCGACCTGGGGAGCGAGATCGTCGATCTGAATGCGCAAACCAGTGGGGTCGGATAGTTCCCATGCGGAAATCCAAATATTTTGGTCGGGGTTATTGTTGTAGCCATGACGGATGATGTTGGTCAGGGCCTCATCGATGGCCAGCGCTAGATGACCACAGGCGGTTTCGTCGAAACCGATGCGTGCAGCAAGTTCTTCCAACATTGCGCGCACTGGAGCGAGAAGTTCGGGTCGACTGAGGATACAGGTTTCGAGATGAGGAGCGGGGAGATCAGATTTCATGAGGTCAAGCGGAGCTGGGACCACTTTTTTTTGAAAAAAGATGGAAGAGTGGATGGGTAATTCACAGGTTGGACGCTGGCAGAAGGGCTGAGTCAGGGCAAGAAGGGGAAGTAATCGATCTAGCTTATCCAGAGAAAGTGGAGACTATTTTCATGAGTACGGCGTGAGACTTGGGGCGACGATGGGATAGGTCGTCAAGAAGGGAGCGGGCGGTGCGATTGGCCTGGTTGGTGCCGAGAGTTTTTAGGACTGCTCGTTCGAATCTTTCCACAAGTAGGTCGTGGGGATCTTTTTTATCAAGCCACGTAAGGGCGGATTGGAGAAGAGAGTGAAGAGAACCTAGATCGGCGTCGGGTTCTGCGAGGTGCTCGATGGTTTGGGAGAAGTAGGTGGCGGCAAGAAGGCGTGAATACGATTGGCGGAGTCCAGCGTGGGTTTCCCGAAGACGTGCTTCTTTGAGATGGTGCAGGTGCCCTCGGCGGGAGCGGTCCCAAGAAATCTCGCATTCGTGAAAAAGATCGAGGTGCCCTTTGAGCGGATTTCCTGGTTTGGCGGCACCGCGGGCGAGAGTACGAACGACTCCGTGCTGGCGGGTAAGCCAGACGGCGAGGAAGCTGGTTTCTCCTTGGCGGCGAAGATGAAACAGAATCCCCTCATCCTGAACAGGTTGGCTCAAGTGGGTACCATAGCAGAGGAGGGCCAAGGGGTGAAATGTGGGAGATAAGAGGGATGACTCAAGGGGGAAAAATGTGTAGAAAGTGGAATGGCAACTCAACGTGAATCCACCGTAGAGCATGAGGCGAGCATGACGGGAACCTCCTTGCACAGCGGGGCCAAGGTCCGCTTGACGGTGAAACCTGCGCTAGCGGGGTCGGGATACCAGTTCCGCAGGATGGATTTGGCGGATCAACCAACGATTCCCGCCTTTTTAGAGAAAGTGAAGCAGGTGGAGCGTGCGACTACCTTGGCTGAAGGCAGTGTCAAGGTGAGTACGGTGGAGCATCTTCTCTCGGCGCTACGCGGGTTGGAGATTGATAACGCACTGATTGAGTTGGATGCGAACGAACCTCCGATTGGCGATGGGAGTGCCGCTCCTTTTTTGGAGATGTTGGCCAAGGCGGGTCGAAAAGAGCTGGAAGCTCCGCGAACTGTTTTTGAGATTCGCGAGCCAGTTTGGGTGACGACTCCTGATGGAGGCTACATGGCGGCCTTGCCCCACGATGGTTTCAAGGTTTCCTGTACCAATGCCAATCATACTCCTTACCATACCCAGTATCTGAGCATTGAGGTGGGAGCGGAAAATTACGCGAAGGAGATTGGTCGGGCGCGAACCTTTGTTTTTTACGAAGAAGTGGAACCTCTTTTGGCGAAGGGGCTAATTAAGGGTGGGAGTTTGGAGAATGCCATCGTGATTCGTGGCGAGTCGGTCATGAGTAAAGAACCACTCCGCTACCCAGACGAATTCGTTCGGCACAAGATTTTGGACATCATGGGGGATTTGGCTTTGTTCCCCGTGCCGATTCGCGCGCATATTTTGGCGTCGAAAACCAGTCACGGCCTGAACCTACTTTTCGCTAAAGCTCTCTACAAGGCGTACCGTGCCTACCAGTCCGCGCTGATGCCGGTGGAGAACATTCCAGTGGGCGAGAGATCGATGGATACGAACGAGGTGATGAAGATTCTGCCTCATCGTTATCCGTTTTTGATGGTTGATAGGATTCTGCGGTTTGAAGGGGCAACTAAAGCGGTGGGGATGAAGCTAGTGACGATCAACGAACCTTATTTCCAAGGACACTTTCCTGATCATCCGATTATGCCTGGAGTGTTACAAATCGAAGCGATGGCGCAGGTAGCCAGCATCCTTTTGTTACGCAATACGGAGAATGCGGGAAAATTGGGATATTTCATGAGCGTGGATAAAGCTAAATTTCGCAAACCAGTGATGCCGGGGGACGTCTTGACCATGCATGTGGAATTGACCAAATCACGAGGGAAGATTGGCAAGGCTGCAGGGCAGTGTTTGGTGAATGGAGAAGTGGTTTCGGAAGCGGAGCTGATGTTTGCGATCATTGATCGCTGAGGAGGCGACCAGCGTGGCGGTTCATTCTTCTTCCGTGGTGCATGCGAAAGCCAAGGTGGCGGCCTCGGTGGAGATTGGACCCTTCTGTGTGGTGGGTGCTGGGGTAGAGTTAGGGGAAGGATGTGTTTTACGTAGCCATGTGAATTTGGAGGGGCCAAGTATCTTTGGTTCTAGGAATATCTTTCATCCGTTTTGTTCAATTGGGGGGCGGACGCAGGATCTGAAGTATACGGCAGAGCCAACGTTGTTGCAGGTGGGGGATGAAAATAACTTTAGAGAATTTGTTACGGTGAACCGTGGGACGAGTCCTGGTGAGAAAACAGTGATTGGGAGTCGCAACCATTTCTTGGCGTACGCTCATGTCGCTCATAATTGCGTGGTGGGGAACGATTGCATTTTTTCGAACAATGGGACTTTAGCGGGCCATGTGGTGGTGGGGGATTTTGCGGTGGTTGGGGGCTTATCAGCGGTTCACCAGTTTTGTCGGATTGGGCGGCACGCGATGATTGGGGGATGCACTAAGGTGGTGCAGGACGTCTTGCCATACATGATTGCGGATGGGAATCCTGCGGTAACCCGTGCGGTCAATCTAACGGGGCTTCAGCGGAAAGGGTTTTCGGAGGATTCGATTCGTGGCTTGAAAGAGGCGCTGAAGGTACTGCTCAATCCTAAATACAATCTTTCTCAGGCGCGGGAGTATTTATCGGAGAAGGGGGCGAAGACAGAGGAGGTGAAGGAGCTGATCGAATTTCTTAAGACATCGGAGCGGGGCGTGGTCTTGCGCTAGACGGCTAGAAGAAGACAACGACCTACGACCCCAGGGTGGGGAAGGTAAGCGGGTAGCTAGGCGAGTTTGAGTCCGTGGGTAAGGAAGGGGGTAAAATCTTTGCGGTTCGCAGTAGCCAAGTGAGCTTCGTGGAGAAGAGCGGTTCCTGCGATCATGCAGTCGACTCGCAGTTTGCGGGATCTTCCTATCAGGTGAAAAAGGCGGGCGGCCTCCGCGCTTTCGTTTTCGGTGAAGGGAATAATCTGGTGGAGAAGAGATCGAACTCCTTCAGTTTGGTTGGAGGAGACGGGGCCGCCAAGAAACTCGTACCAGCAGATTGCTGAGGTGGTGAGAAGTTGGCCTTGATCGACCCAAGCGAGGATTTCGCCAACTTCGTGACTCCCTTGAACCAGGGATCGGATGAGGTAGTTCGTGTCGAGGCAGATCACGAGTTGCGCCAAGCTTCACGATCCCGGGTGACCTCCGAGAGGTATGAATTGGCGACTTCGAGCGTGAGACCCTGGCCATGGTCATGAAGTTCCTTGAGGATCTGGGCGGGATTTTTGAATTGCAGGGAAGGTGATTTGGCCGCTTGCCCTACGGCACGGCGGACCACCTCCGCTTGGGAAATATTCCAAGCCGAGGATAGGGTTTTCAATCGCCGAGAGGTTTCTTTGTCCAAAGCGAAGGTTTTTCTGTAAGTCATAACTGCCATACCACATACCATACCATTATAAATATGGTAAGCAAGGAGAGATGGCATACACCCCATTTTCAAAAAGTTGCCTCGTAAAGAACTGGTAATAAGTAACTTACAAGACCTATGACCCCATATAAAGGGTTGATGCACAAGGCTTTGAAAGGGCACTTTTAAATTCGGACCTACGACCCCAGGGTGGGGATGTGGGGGATCAGGCCTGACTGGTGGGCGCGGCTGAAGAACTCTTTTAATCCTGCACGGCCTCGGGGGCCGAAATCCAGGGTCAGATCGTTGACATACATTCCGATAAACTTATCAGTGCGCTGTTCGTCCATCCCGCGACTGAGGGGGAGGGCATGGCGAACTCCCGCCTGGCGGTGGTCTAAGGCGTAACGAACACTTTCCTTCAAGGTTTGGGTGGTATCGGCGATGACTTGCTCGCCGAGAGAGCGGCGGACAACGTTACCTCCGAGGGGAAGGGGTAATCCCCCTGTGTCTTGGGCCCACCAAGCGCCGAGGTCTGCGCAGAGAAAGAATCCTTCCTCCTGATAGGTGAGTTGGCCTTCGTGGATAATCAGGCCTGCATCGATATGGCCTGCTAGAATTTCTTCTTGGATCTTATCGAAAGGAAGATTGATGGCGGTAAAGGAGCCGTGGGGCAGACCGAGGTAGAGTTGGAGAGTGAGATAAGCGCTGGTGAGAAGCCCAGGGATGCCAATGCGCATCTTCTTCATCGATTCACGATCGATCTTTTTCTTGGCGACTAGGCACGGACCGTAGCCATCACCGAAACTCGCCCCACAGGGCATGAGAGCATAATGATCGGCGATCTTGGTGTAGGCGTGGAAGGAGACGGCGGAGATATCGAGTTCGCCTGCTTGGCAACGGCGGTTGAGAGTCTCGATGTCTTGCAGAACATGGGTGAATTCGTGTCCACGCAGATTCACCAGATTCTTTGCCATGGCATAGAACATGAAGGCATCGTCAGCATCGGGACTATGGCCGAGAAGAAGTTTCATAGAATGAGCTTACAGAAATCGATTCCCAATGCATGGGTAAGATGAGGGGGCGGAGTTGGGGAGGACGCAGAGGCGTGAATTGCTCACGCCAAGGTCGCTAAGGACGGAAAGGTGTGAAAGTGCAAATGTTAGAATGTGTGAAGGTGGTGGTAGGGCTGATGGTCTCCATCGGCCGATAGAGCGGGTTAGGTTTGAGCGATTCAGTGGTTCAATCGGTGCATCAAGGATGATGCCCCCTAGCGGGGATTAGGTTCTGGGTTTTGCAGCGAGACTTGCACACGATTAAGTTCAATTCTCAAGGGAGGCCTTGTCCCAGGGAACGATTATTGCAAGTATCTATGTGGAAGGCAAATACAACTATTTTATATTATCATGATAGCCAGACTAGTAAAAGTAGGGTGGATGCACTAAGGTGAACTTATGAGTAATTGCATTAAAATGATATCACCTTCGCAAAAAAGATTGGTGGCAAGTCTAGTTGTTGGCGCATTTATTTTTCTAGCTCGACCAATCAACGCTCTGGCGGAAACGACATTCATCTACACTTTCAATGAGGCAATCAACCAAACGTTGGGTGGGCCGAGGGGAGTGAATTACAGCACCTTCATTCCTGTTACACCTAGTATTATTAATGCCGACGCGTTTGTATCTTTGAGCGGTGGAGGGTTAACTGGAGCAGAGGGCTATGCAGGGCTTTTTGCTCGTTTCTTGGAGCAACCTGATGTTCTACTTGGTTCTTGGGGTGTTTTCCAGCCTGGGGTGTTCGCTTCGATTACGCCTCGTACCTTTTCAGCTCCAGCTACCTTCACTGGACTTGTGGTCGAGTGGATGCCCCAAGGGGGTAATAGGCAGTTAAGTATTCCTGTTGGAACTACACTGACACTAAGTGTGCCTGAACCCAGCACGGCGGCATTTTTGGCTGCTGGCGCTGTGGTGATTGTTAGCTTATCTCGTCGCCGTAGAGATTAAGGGACGCTCTCGAAGTGGATCCCTGCGTTTTAAAGGGACGGATTTAGTTCGTTGGTAAATTCGGCAAATTTCCCACTTTCCTGGCGAAGAATTTCTTTGCAATAGACGATGCGCAGTTCGTGCTCTGTCCCAAGACCTGCACGGGCGATGGAGAGGAGGTGAGTCTCCTCGGCGAGGGTTAAGGGGCGGCGGACGACAAGGCGGATCTCGATTTGGTTGATGGCTGTCTGTGCGACTTGGTGCTGGACGATCGCGTCGAGCTTCATTATCTCGCCGTGGCTGTAAAAGGGAAAGCGGCGTTCGCCCGTGGGGGTGGTGATCATATCCCGAGCCCGTCCTGGAATGGTGCTAAGAACAGGCAAGGTACGTCCACAGGAACAGGGAGCTCCGAGAGTGGCGCGGTCGCCCAGTTCGTAGCGAATCAGGGGCATGACGAAATTATGGAGTGGAGTGAGAACAACCCTCCCTTCTTCGCCTGATGCGCACGGGGTTCCATCGTCGCGAAGAATCTCAAGAAAGACCCCCTCCGATTGGACGTGTAACGCATTTTGTTCGGGGCAGGGAACGGCGATGATTCCGATTTCGGCGGCGCTGTACATTTCGGACACCTTGGCGCCCCAAAGCTCCCCACAGAGGGAACGAATTTCTGTGGAGAGGGCTTCCCCGGTCGAGCGGACCTCGAGCAGGCCTTGGGGTAAGACGCCGGAAGCATGGGACTCACGCAATAATTCACGTAACAGAGAGGGGAAGGTGGTGAGGTAGGCGGGTTTTTCTTTGATGATGATGCGGAACATCTCCGCGACATCGACTCGGTAGTCGAGAAGCAAGCCGGGACCGGTGGGATAGATGGCGGCCAAGGGTTCCCCCCAATCGGGGAAGCGGCGGAGCGGGTTGGAGTGTGCGGGATCGGTGCGGAGGTCATCTCGGAGGATAGTCATCCAAAGGGCAGAGAAGTCGCGCCCCTGCCATTCATGTTCTCGTATGACAAAGCATTGCCAGAAAAACTGAGCGAGTGCAGTTTTACGAATCGTGACGGGGCGTCCACTGGAACCGGATGTTGTCGCGGTGGAAATTGAGCCATGGCCTTGGGGCAACTCGCGTGCATGGAGGGCAGCACCTGCTTCCTGGACTGCTTGCCGGGTAAGAATGGGTACCTTGTGCCAGATTTCGCGGGAGATGGGTTGAGTGAGTTTGATCCCAGATTGACGGAGAAGGTTGGCATAGAAAGGGACAGTGCGGCAGGCGTGGGAGGTGAGCTCGCTGAGTTGGCGGAATTGTAAGGTTTGGAGTTCGGCGGGTGAGAGAAACTGGGTAGAGCGAAGCTGGTGGAGCACGCCGAGCATCATTGAGGCAGCGGTGGACGATGGAACGGCGGGAAAGGTAGCGCCGGGGATGCCGGTTTTGGGTAGGGGGAACATCAGTAGGAATTCAAACTGCGAACTCTGAGATAAGGAAATTGGAGAATTGCACTGGAAATAAAAGCTTTAAAAAAGCAAAGTTCGATGGGTAGTGGCCAGACACGTGTCAGAGACGTGTGAGGATCAGGGGCTTGGAATGGGCAAGGGGTTTGGGTAGAGTGGAAAGTCCATGATTGGATGGGTCATCAAGAAAATTTTAGGGACGCAGAACCAGCGGGAGGTGAAGCGTCTGCTCCCGCTTGTCGAAGAGGCAAAAAGACAGGGAGAAGCGCTACGTAGTCTCTCGATTGAGCAACTCCGAGCCAAGACGCCGCTTTTTCGTGAGCGTTTGGCGAAGGGAGAGACCTTGGATCAACTTTTGCCTGAAGCTTTTGCTACGGTGGTGGCGTTGTGTCGCAGATTAACAGAGGAGAAAAGAAAGATTCGGGTGCGTGGGCAGGAGATGAAATGGGAGATGGTACCCTTTGATGTGCAGTTAATCGGTGGGATCGTGCTGCACTCAGGTCGGATCGCGGAGATGGCTACGGGCGAAGGCAAAACCTTGGTGGCGACTTTGCCGACATATCTGAATGCCTTGGCGGGTAAAGGGGTGCATGTGGTGACGGTGAACGATTATCTGGCGGCGCGGGATGCGGAGTGGATGGGGGAGGTCTATCGGGAGTTGGGATTGACGGTGGGATGTCTTCAGCATGGGCAGACCCAGTCGGAGCGGCGGGCGCAGTATGCCTGTGATATTACCTATGGGACGTGTTCGGAGTTTGGCTTTGATTATTTGCGGGATAATGGAATGGCGACGACCCCTGAGGATCAGGTTCAGCGGGGTCACTTTTTTGCGATTATTGACGAGGTGGACAGCATTCTAATTGATGAGGCGCGGACGCCGCTAATCATTTCAGGTCCAGTGACAATTTCCACGCATCAGTTTGATAAATACAAGTCGGTGATTGATGGATTGGTACGAAAGCAGAATGGATTGTGCACGGACTGGGCGAATCAAGCGAAGGCTAAGGGGGAGGCGGGAGATCTGCCTGGGGCAGGGCGGTTGCTCTATCGGGTGAAGCTAGGTTCTCCGCGGAACAAGCTGCTCTTGAAGTTTCAGGAAGATCCTGCGATGCGCCGAGCGATTGATGATGCGGAGTTGGAGATGTATCAGGACACGAGGCGGACGGAACTTTATAAGACCAAAGAGGAGATGTACTTCTCGATTGATGAGCGCAATAGCGAAGCGGACTTATCGGAAATGGGTCGGACGTTCCTCAATCCGAATGATCCAAATTTCTTTTTGGTTCCCGATCTGATTACAAAGAATCACGATATCGAAACAAATCGGGCATTGAGCGAGGAGGAGAAGTTAAAAGAGAAACAGGTGGCGCAGGCGGAATATGAGGATGCGAGTCAGCGGATCCATAACATCAGTCAACTTTTGCGGGCCTACTGTGTTTTTGAGAAGGACGTGCACTACGTGGTGCAGGAAAACAAAGTGATGATTGTGGATGAGTACACGGGGCGGTTGATGCCTGGGCGGCGTTGGAGTGATGGTCTGCATCAGGCGGTGGAGGCGAAGGAGGGGGTGCAGATTGATCGGGAGACGCAGACGTTAGCAACGATTACGATTCAGAATTATTTTCGACTCTATGAGAAGCTGGGCGGGATGACGGGAACGGCCGAAACGGAGGCGAATGAGTTTAAGGATATTTATCGGCTGGGGGTGGTGGTGATTCCGACGAATCAGCCCTGCGTGCGGGTGGATGCGGATGACATGATCTTTAAAACACGTCGGGAAAAGTTGAATGCCTTGATTGAGGAGATTAAAAAACGGAATGAGGTGGGGCAACCGATGCTGGTAGGAACGGCTTCGGTTGAATCCTCTGAAATTATCAGCCGAATGCTTCGGCGTGAGAATATTCCGCACAACGTGCTCAACGCGAAGCAGCACCAGCAGGAGGCGGAGATTGTTACGCGAGCGGGGGAACGGGGTGCGGTGACGATTGCGACGAATATGGCAGGACGAGGAACGGACATTAAGCTTTCGGCGGGGGTGGCGGAGTTGGGTGGATTGCACGTAGTGGGGACGGAGCGTCATGAATCGAGGCGGATCGACCGGCAGTTGCGAGGGCGGTGTGCGCGACAGGGAGATCCTGGCTCGGGTCAGTTCTTTATTTCCTTCGAGGATGATTTGATGCGGAACTTCGGCGATTCGCGGAGGATTGGGGGGTTAATGACGAAGTTAGGGATGGAGGAAGACGAAGGGTTGCAGCATCCGTGGTTGAATCGATCGGTGGAAACGGCACAGAAGCGGGTCGAGGGCAGGAATTATCAGATTCGTAAACACACCTTGCAGTATGACGATGTGATGAATCAGCAGAGGACGGTGATTTATGCGTGGCGTACGGATATTTTGAATTCGACCGATCCGAGGCCTGAGGTGTTTGAGACGGTGGATGAGCGGATTGCGGCGGAGGTGGAGGCGCGGGCGGGGACGGATCCCGTGGATCTGGATGGACTTGTACGTTGGGCGAATGCGGCCATGCCGGTGGGATTATCGAAAGAGGATTTGTTGGGAGCGGGGGGGAAGGAGGAGTGGACGAAGGTTTTGAAAGCGAGAGTGCGGGAAGCGTATGAGGTGAAGGTGAAGTTTGAGAATCCTGAAGCGGTGAAGGCTTTGGAGAGGTTTGTAGTTTTGGGAGCGATTGATCGGTTATGGCAGGAGCATCTTTATGCGATGGATGGTTTGAGGACATCGATTAATTTGCGGGCGTATGGACAGAAGGATCCGTTGATTGAGTATAAGAATGAGGCGTATGGGATGTTTGGGGAGTTGATGGGGCGGATTAAGGAGGAAGTGGTACATAATCTATTCCGCTCGGCGTCGAGTCTGTCGGCGTTTGAGCATTTCTTGGCGGCGTTGCCTCAACGGACGGGTCGGGGTGAGTTACCTAGGCAGGATCAGCCGACGGAGGGTTCGATGAGTATTGGGGGAGGTGGTGGGGGGAACACCGTGGTGGAGGAGGCGTTGGTTCCAGTGAAGAGGCAGGGACCAAAGCTAGGGCGGAACGATCCATGCCCGATTGATCCCAAGAAAAAATTCAAGAACTGCTGTGGGGCGACGGGGAGCAAGGGCTGTTTGAAAGTTAGTGCGTAGTGGCTTTCTCCAAGCTGCTATGAAGAACTCCAATCAAAGCCGGATGGGTCTTTCACCTGCCGTTCTTTTGTCTGGGGCGGGCGTGATTTTGCTGGTGGGATTTGGGGTGGGACGACTGACGGTGCCCCAAGCGGATAGGGAAAAATTATCCCATGGAGTAGCGGGTAAATTATCTGATCCAGATGGTGATGATGTGTCGTTGAAGAATGCATCTTATGCGGCGGTCAGCAAATCTTCTGCGGAAAACATCCTCACCGAGCAGAAACTTCAACAGTTGAGCGCTTTGTCCAATCCGCGACTGCGAGAGCGAGGTATGGAGGAGGCTTTGACCCATGCAAATCTGGATGAGGTGAAGCGGGCCTTGAAGTGGGCGGAATCTCTGCCGGACGGTCCTGGCAAGAAAGCGGCAATGGCAGACATTCTGGAGCGGTGGGCGCAAATGGATGGATTGGGAGCAACGGACTATGCGGCTCAGCTTTTCGATACAACTGGCAATGCCGGTCCCCTTCGGGAGGCATTACAGGGCTGGGCCCAAGCGAATCCCAATGCAGCCCTGCAAAAACTGCAGTCCTTGGGACTGTCCGATGGTCTAAAAGCTGACATAAGAACGGATTTGGTCGCGCAATGGACTGAGCAAAATCCCCAAGGGGCCGCAGTTTTTGCGGCGGGCAATCGGGAGGCGGGAAGCTGGAGTGGGTTGGTGGCTACCGTGGCCAACGAGTGGTCCAAGGAGGATCCCAAGACGGCGGTGAATTGGGCAGGATCTCTACCCGCCGGATTGGATCAAGTGCATGCCATCAACGCGGCTATTTCGAATTGGTTTCAGTCGAATCCCACCGAGGTAGCTGTCTATGTGAGCTCCCAGTCGTCCGGTCCCAGCAAGGATACCATGACATTGACGTTAGCCAGACAGATTGGGCAGGAGGATCCAGCTTCCGGCTTAAAATGGGCGGGTATTGTGTCGGATCCCAAGACCCAGGAAAAAGCGGCGGCGGGGGCCATTGCTGATGCATACCGAAAAGACCCCCAAGCAGCTTTACAAATTCTGGCGGGTAGCGGTCTTTCCAAGACGATGCAAGATTCGGTCACGGCGCGATTGCAGGGCTCTGGACCCTGGTGGCGGTAGGGCTTAGGGAAGGATCATGCTGCGCTCTAGATTTCCAACGCAGGCGGAGGGAAGGCGGGAGTTGAAGGAGGAGCGGTTGCCAAGAACTTCCCTTTGGGTGCCGTCGGCAAAGGCGACGATGGCATTGCCCGAGTGGCGAAAGTGGATGGTATTCGCGCAATCGGTTGTATTAAAAAAATAAAACTCTTCGAGCATGGGATTTCTTGAGGAGGCGGGGGATTGAAAGGTATTGATTTGGGCACAAGTGGCGAAGAGTGCGATCTGGCCAGGACGTTCCAGCTGATTGATTTGTCTGATTTTTGAGATCTCCTGAACTTTAGGATCGCCCGTGAGTTCTGTGTTTACCCCGAAGCCGAAGTAGCCGTTTTTAAACTTGGGTTTAAAGCTGGCTCCCATCGAGGTGAAGGCAAAATCTGGAACATTTCCTGCAGAATCGGCGATGTAGGGGCCGAGGGGTCCGCGGGATTTATCTAAAACACGCTGACCTTCGGTCTTGGGACTTGAGGCACTCTCAAAGCCGAACCACCACTGGACCCCGTTGGTAAGACTTTCCCGAGAGCGAAAAAAACGGCCGTTATTTTCACCCAGATAAGTTTGTGCAGCGATACTCAGTTGGCGAAGTGCGCTGGAAGAAGTCGCAAGAGTTGTTTGTCGTTTGACGGCTAAGGCAGCGGGGGCGAGGAGGGTCATGAGGACGCCCAGAATTACTATGACGGCGAGGAGTTCGATGAGAGTGAAGGAGCGGGAGTATTTCATTCTTTTCTTAGCATTCGGAAGAACCCCTTTTTGGATGGGTTGTCGGTTGGGAGGGTGAATATTTTCTGGGAAGAGGTGGCGGTAAAAGAGGTTCCACGATTTAGCCAGCCATTGGGATTTAAGCTTTCCTGTTCTTCGAGTTGGTAGAGGGCGCCTTCGATAACGGAGAAAGTAATCTCTAGGTCTGCGTTGGGGAGTACTTTGACGGATTGGGCGGTGGGAGCTGTCCGAAGGTTTGGGGCAGGACCTGTGTAGACACCATCGGAAACGGGTTGGGTATTTCCGAGTGTGTCGGTGAGATAGCGGGTATCACTGGTTGTGCCAGTGTAGATGTACGGACTGATGGTCCAAGCGTCACACGAGCCGTTACTTAAATAGCGAGTGTCGGAGTAGGAAGGGGAGACAATGAAGGAGTTTCCGACTTGAAAAGTGAAGCTTCCATTATCGCCGAGTTCTACAAACTCAGTTCCTCCTTGAATCCAATATGTCCAAACGGGACTGTCCAGTGGGTCGACCGCAGTGGAGGTAACGGAGCCTATCGAGTAACTCGCGGTGAGACCGTAAGCACCTGTGGTGTAACTTAGAGCCCAGGTAGTTCCGGCGGTTTCTGAGATGACGGCGTTAAGAAGATCGGTGCCGGTGCGAGGTGTGCCGTTAGAGTTAGTCAGATCGTTGTAGTGCCAAGCGTAGATCACGGGTTTTGATCCGAGAGAGGATTCGGCGAAAGCGAGGTAAGAGACGTTGGAACCCTCGCCAAGGTGGATGGTAATGGAGTCGGATAGCTCCTTGACGGTGAGATTGGCGTGAAGATGGGTGGAGGTGAGAAATGAAAATATGAGGAGGAGGGAGAAACTGTGATGTTTCGTCCAGCTCAGGATGGGGTGTGCCATACCGACTCCGTTCTGGCGATAGCCAGACGTGTCCGCACGGGATGCGGGCATCCGGACTCTCGCCCTTCATTTTTGCGATGAGGGTTGACCTCTTTCTAGCGAAAGAGGTGCGATGAGCCTTGGTGGGCAGATGTTCGGACTCCGGGTTGCGAACCTCCTCCCCGCCTTCACCCTTTCATACTGCCTAAACAGAATGTCCAGATTGGCATGCTTTCGCATGGGGATTTGTCACCCGATACCGCAGCGCAACTGTGGCCGGTTCTCACGGCCTTCCCTGATTCCACCAAGGGAAAGAACTGGACTTATCTCTAGGAGTAAATGGA
>CANIEM010000037.1 GCA_947466515.1 Verrucomicrobia subdivision 6 bacterium
ATTTTGATCTAAAGATGTATCTGGATGCGAAGGATCCGCATGATTTGGTGAAGTTGGAGAGTGACCCACCAATCGAGGCGTATCTGAAGGGTGGAGTAGCGGGAGATCGGGCGACGGTGGCGGCGGTGGTGAACTGCATTCCGAGGCTACTGGCGGCCCAACCTGGGGTGAGGTTGATGACCGACGTGCCGCTATCTGGTTTTTCGGGCGAGTAATGGGGGGGGGGGGCCCGCGGTCGCGGGACACGCTTACGCGTGGATGTTGAATTTTTGATTGGGGAAGGAATTGCTCACGCTAAGCCCCGACAAGAGTACGGGGTAGACCCGCAAAGGACGCTAAGGAATTCTAAATGTGAGAATGTAGGAAAGTGCGAATGTCGGAATGTCGTTTTGTGGCTGGAAGCTTAGGTAGTGGCGGCATCTCCGAGGCCGCCTAGACGGGCGATTTATCCCGCGGTTGCGGCCCCGACGCGGGCCCCGACGATGATCGGGGCAGGTCGGGGTAGGTCGGGCTAGAGACACGATTACGCGCGGATTGTTGCTTGAGTAGGTGAGGAGCTATTAAATTTGCTGTATAAACCTACCTTGAGATGTCGATCTCTAATATGAAGCAGAAATAAAAATGCTTACATACAACAACTTAAGCATTGGCATAATTAGAGTAACTTATACGCTTAACGCATATTTAGATTATCTGTGACTTTTGTTGATAAAGAGTTACGCGCCTATTGAAAAATAGGAGTTCTGTGTTAATTTGCTCATGTGGCGATTGTTACTGAGTGTACCCGTATTGAAACTTTGGTGTTACAAGGAGGATCAGTATGAGCAAAAAGTTAACCAAAAATTTCTTTAAATATGTGTCTTTGTTTTGTGCGACTGGAATTGCTCTGACTTCTTCTGGTTTGGCCCAATCTCTGGTGAACTTTACGATTCCTGTTTCGACTACTTCGATTCGAAGCACGAATTCGACAAATTTTTCCACTGCAGTTGCCACAGTCCCAGCTCTTTCAATCTCGACTGGAGTGGATCTCGTTTCTTCTGCAAACGGGTGGGGAGGGACAAATTGGAGAAGTACATCAACTGGATCTTATCCTACTGAAGTGCTGCCTAATAATTCAACAGCTACGGTTACTATGGATGGTGTTAATCAGGGAGGGGATTATTTTGAATTTGCGATAAGCGCTGCTGCAGGGAAACAAATCAGGGTAAACGGAGTGGGTGCACTCTCATTTTATGCAGGTACTTCTGGCCCAAGAAACTGGGCATTAATTTCATCTACCAGTGGCAAGTTTGATATCGATACAAATAACGGAGTTAACTCATGGACGAATCCCACCTACAGAACCAACGCAATTTTTAAATCAGGCGTCCCTGGTGGCACATCTTACACCCTTAGCGCTGTGAATGATTATAATGCTGGATTAGGCGGAACTACTAACACTGCGGCGAATGTGATCATTGGCTCAGGCAGAACGGTAACCTTTAGGATCGTTGGATATGGCGGCACTTCAGGTGCTGGGACTGGAAGGATGGCTAAATTAGGAACTGTTCCCGATTTCTCAATTCTGGGAACGGTTGCGGATGCCACATTGCAAAGTCTGACCTGGAACGGAGGGAACGGAGGACTATGGAGCGATACCTCGGGCGATTTTAATTGGCTCAGTGGCACTACTCCCGCGGCTTTTAATAGTGGAGACATTGCCACGATCAACTCGACCGAGACAGTCGTTGTCAGCACTGGAGGGGTCTTTGCGGCTTCCGTCACCAACGATATCCCCTCTGGAACGACCACTCTTTCTGGGGGTGCTTTAACCACGGCTAAGTTAACCAAAAGTGGAGGTGGCACTCTGGTTTTTTCCAACACACTGAATACTACGAATGTTATCAACGCAATTGAGCTCACGGGCGGGACGCTCAAGCTCCAGCTTAGCGAAACGGAGAAAGAAACCTTAGGCACGCCGATTTTGACGATGGCTGCAGGCACAGTTTTTGATTTTGGAGCGTGTGATCAGCAGACGCTCGCAGGTTTAAGCGGCTTAGGGACGATCCGAATGACCAATTTGGTCACGGTCACTAACACCAACGACTTATCTACGTCTTTGGCTGGCAATAATGATTTGAAGATCAGAAGCATTACTCCCACAACCTATAGTGGGAGTATTCAAGGTATTGGCTCACTGTATGTGAATGGAGGGACTTTTGGGTTGGCGGGGAGCAACTCCTATACGGGAGTAACCTATGTGAGCAACAACGGGGTGCTTTTGGTGGCAAGCCAAGCCTCTTTACCTACGCAGACACGACTCGATCCGCTTACCTTCTCCAACGGAATATTCGGGGCCACAGATTTACGTTTGAGCACAGGCGGCGGAACGCTTCAGTTAGATGAGGAGCATACGACCAACCTTGTTTTAACCAACACGATCGGAATTTCCTCAGCGAGCATCACTGGAGTTCTGAGTGCAGGAACTAACCCAACTACCACACTCGAACTGAACGGACCGATCTACTCCAGAGGACCCGTTAAGATTTACAATGGAACACTCGGGAGTGGCTATGTGGTATTCCGAGGAACAAATATATTCCAGAGCCAAGTAGTGTTGGATCGGAGTGGGCGATTATTGATCCAGAAGCAGGCCAATCTACTCTACGACCCCAGTACAATGGACCCGGCTACGATTAATTTTACCGATACGTCAGGCTATGCTCGTCTGGGGTTAACCTCGGATAGCGCAGATGACGTCACGCTTAATAATTTGATTTTCTCATCAGGAAACGCAACCAGCACAAATCGGGCTGCGGCGTTTATTCTGAGTACGAACAGTCAGGGTGTAGCCAAGACACTTAGACTGACGGGCGATATTAGTGGGGTGGGCGGGGTACGTTTAATGTCCCCTGGCGACCACGATATGGGGAACCTCTATCTCTTGGGTGTTAATACCTATGGAGGAGGCACCCGCATCAGTACAGGAAAAATCTTCGTCGCCAATAACGAGGCGCTAGGCACAGACGCAAATCTGTTGGTTGGAGTTGACGCCTCGAAAACCGTCGGAGGTGTGCGATTCGAAACTCGGGTGGATAGCTATCTTGTGGCCACAGCAAATATCGATTTCCCAGAGGCTCGCTCCTTCGTGGTTGATGGAGATAATACGGCGAATATTGACACGCAGAATAATAGCGTAACCATTGCTGGATCGATTAAGAACTATGATCTCTCGACTTCGACTAACTTCCCCGTCGATCGAGGTGGGCACCTGCGGAAGATTGGTTCGGGTAATTTGACCTTGAGTGGAAGCAACTCTTTCACCGGTTATTTAAGATTATCGGAAGGGCGGGTGATCCTGGCTACGAATACAGCTCTCCCTCTAAATGGGAAAATCCAGTTTGGCACCGCCGCCTTGAAGCTAAATTCTGCGGAAACGTACCAGGCGGGAAGCATCTCTCCTGTCCTCATCGAAGTAAGCTACGACACTAACAATACTCCTCCGCTCACCACGATTGCTGAACCGATGAATGGAACCATCGACATGGGAGTCGACGGGGTAAGACTGAATGTTCTTTCTTTGCCCAACTGGCAGGCGAATAGCGTTCTGACTTTTGCAAACCTTCAGGCCACCCGATCGGTCTATCTTCCGACAAACTTAAGTTCTGGCCAACTGGCTCAGCTCAAGTCGGCAGAAAACCCAACCTATGTGGCTTCGGTGGCTTCGGATGGGTTATTGAGTTTTGCGCCAGCCGGTTCCAAGTTAACACCGACGATTACGGTAACGCCTGGGAGTTACACATACACAGGTTCAATACAGGGCCCTGGTGTTAATGAAGTGAACAAGGGCGGTTCGACAGGTGGAGTTACCTTGAGTTATGCGGGAACTGGGAGCACGACGTATGGACCTTCCGCCACTCCTCCGATTAACGCAGGAACTTACACTTTGACGGCTACGGTAGCTGCGGGCTCGACTTATAACGAGGCGAGCTCACTACCCACTGCTTTCACGATTGCTAAGGCCACTCCGACGGTTTCGGTGGCTCCGACCGCCTCGGCGGTTACGATGGGAGCTCTGTTGAGTAGTTCGACCTTGAGCGGCGGTACGGCAAGTGTGGTGGGCACGTTTGCTTGGACGTCTTCGAGCACAGTGGTGAACGCGACCGCTTCCTATCCAGTGACCTTTACCCCAGCTGATGGGGCCAACTACAACACGGCGTCTAGCACGGCTAGCGTGACGGCTAATCCTGCGGGTACGACTTTAGGTAGTTGGAGCGGAAATGCTGTAGTGACCCAGGATCTAGTTAGCAGTTATGCATTTGGTGCGGCAGACAAGAACTCTGCTCCGCAAAAGCTGAGTAGCAGCACTACATCCACCACTCTTAGCGTGACAGCAGTTGTGCGGACGGATGATACGCACCTGGTCATCACACCCAAATCGGTGAATAGCCTGAGTGGAACTTGGAGTGCAACGGAGCCAGTGATCTCCGTTGTCAATGCAGCGGATCAGACAGGTTTAGGAACAGGCCTAGTACGAAAGACTTTTAGTGTTGAACGAGGTATCGCCAGCAGTCGGTTCTTCAAGCTGGAGGCGGTTTATACACCGTAATTAGTGACGGAATGTTCTGCCATTGGGTGGTAGGGAGGCGCGCTGCTGAATCCCCACAATTGCGCGACTGCGAAGGGCTGGCGTATTTGGGGAATGTGGTTTTCAAGAGGGAAATTCGATCTGAGGTGGGATAAACAGAAGATTGGGGCTGAAACTGGGGTGGGCTTGAGAAAAAGGGTAAAATGTGCTAATATGTCGAATCAAACAAATCGATCCTCCCCAGCACATTTCTTCTGTTTGTGCCTCTGCCGTAAATGTTTTGAACGGCTTTTTGGCTCTGATGTTTTTGTGTTTGGCGCCCTCACTCCACTCCCAAACTAATTTGGCAACCTACACCCCAGGCGCCACCTATAATGGTCGCGTTGGAGTTCAGTACATCGAGTACATTGCGGGGAATATGCCGCTGATTATTTCTGCACCCCACGGCGGAACATCACTGCCATCTGAGTTGCCCGATCGCACCTATGGCACTTTTGACACCGATACGTCCACCGATAATCTTGCCCGAGCAGTCCGCACCGCGGTTTTCAATCGTTATGGACGATACCCGCATGTGATTATTTGTAATATCGATCGGCAAAAGATCGATTGTAACCGTGAGATTATTGAAGGAGCCCAAGGCAATGCGAACACGATCCTCGCTTGGAATGAATATCACACCTTCATTCAGATCGCCAAACAAGCGGTGATTTCCTCAACCGGGCGTGGGCTCTTAATTGATCTGCACGGGCAGGGTCACAGCATCCAGCGTCTAGAAATCGGGTATAACACGGATACTGGAGATCTTTTTAAATCAACTTTGACGAGTAGCGATCGGTATGATTCTTCGATTCGCGAACTAGGGGAAAGGTCGCGGCTTACTTTTGATCAGCTGGTCCGTGGGGATCTCAGTCTGGGTACACTTATGCAATCTCGCGGATATCCAAGCGTGCCGAGCACGACCAATCTTAACCAAGGCACTGTGAATGGAGTCTACAACCCCTACTTTACTGGAGGCTATACCGTGGAGATTTATGGGAGCAAAGGCTCAAACTCAGGAGCATTCAATGCTATCCAGATCGAATGTAATTATACTGGGGTAAGAGATTCTTCTTCGAATCGTGCCGCCTTTGCTTCGGCTTTGACTGACGCGTTGGATATTTATTTTCCTCTCCACGTAGGAATGAAACTCAGCACACTCGCCCCACCTCCTTCGATGACTCATATTGCCGATACGGTTATCGCAGAAGACAACCCTAGCTCCCCGCTCTCTTTTACTTTGGGTGATTCTTCTGTCACTCTTGCCGCTAGCTCCTCCAGCAGTTCCATCGTCAGCTCGTCGGGATTCGCCTTCGCAGGTAGTGGGGTGAATCGAACATTGACGGTGAATCCGCTACCTAACGCCTACGGATCGAACGCTATGGTCACGGTGACCGCCACCAGCTTAAGCGGGGGAGTGGGAGTGCAGTGGTTTTATCTCACGGTGAATCCTGTCAACGACCCTCCGATCTTTCCCTCTGTGGCGGATCGAACGATCAATCCTGGGGTCTCCTTAGCCATCCCTGCCACCGCCACCGATGTGGAAGGGGCCAGTCTGGGGTATTCTCTTGTTTCCGGACCCGTAGGTTGCGCTGTGAACCCTTCCACGGGAACCGTTACATGGAGACCGACGATTGCTCAGTCGGGTGGAACCTACCCGATCGTCATTAAGGCGACGGAAAGTGGAGTTGGAGGATTGAGCTCAGATCTGAGTTTTCAGACTACGGTGAATCCTGCGATCGCTCCACAGGTCACCACCTCGTGGATCGCGGGTTCTGAGGGATCCTCTGCTCAGGTCCAACTTTCCATGAGTGGGCAAGTGGGACCTGATTACACTGTGTGGGCCTCGGAAGACCTAGTGAGTTGGGTGAATCTGACTACGACTACGCCGACGGCATTTCCTTATGTTTGGGCTGATCCGAATGCGGCCAACTTTCCTAAAAGATTTTATCAGGTTAAGTTGGGGCCGTAGGGGTGGCGGTGCAGGTGACGCGATTTAAATCGGTTTCGAAATATCTTCGAAACGAGAAATGAGCAGGAAAATTCTATTCTTAGTAGTGTGGATCTGTTTTTTGGCTGTGGGACATGGGGAACTCATCAAAGTAGGGGTCTACACTCACTCCACCAATCCCGTCCGAGCGCAATCGATTGTCGCGGTTTTCACGAATATACTTACAGCAGACAAGGGGTTTGACGTTCGAAAAGTTACCCCGCTGGAAATCCGTGAGGGGGTGCTGACGAATCTGCAGGTGCTGATTATGCCTGGGGGATCGGGCAAAAAGCAGGCGACAAATCTTGAAACCAGTGGAGTCGATGCGATCCGCGAGTTTGTCCGTAAAGGAGGTGGGTATGTGGGTTTCTGTGCAGGATCGTATCTGGCGTCATGCCAGTACCCCTATTCGCTTCATATTATTAATTCCCGGGTGGTGGATCGGGACCACTGGAATCGTGGGACGGGGACGGTCAATCTCAAGTTCACTGTGAAAGGGCGGGAGCTTCTTGGTCATCCCGAACCTGAGGTGGAGGTGTACTATGGGCAGGGACCACTTTTTGCACCGACCAACGAAGTTGGCTTGCCCTCGTATACCGAGTTGGCGACTTACGGAAGCGAGATTGTGAAAAATGGGGCCTCTCCTGGCGTGATGCTCAATACTACGGCGATTTCTCTAGCGGAGTTTGGGAAAGGGCGGGTGGTATGTTTTAGTCCGCATCCTGAAAAACCTTTCATGCCGATTCATCATCTTGTGGTGAATGCGGTTCGTTGGACGGTGGGGAAGGATCCGATACCCATGAGTCAAGAGGCTTGGGCGAAGCGACCCATGCCAAGCAAGCCTGAAACCCTCGAGCCGGAGGATTAGAGGTGGCGCTTGCACGCGGATTACTCACGCTAAGCCCCGACAAGAGCACGGGGTATAGCCAACCCTCCCTCGCTCGGTCTCGGTAAACTTCGCTTAGCTTCGGAGGGCGCCCGGGGCGGGCGGGTGGTGGTAGGGCAGATGGTCATCATTGGCCGATTCGAACCTTAAGCCTTCCAATGGTTACTAATGCGCTCGAGGGACTGGTGGCGCTAGGGAGGTTTAGGGTTTGAGCTTTTTGTTGGGTTGGAACAGGATGAATACGGATGATTACGGATTCGAGAGAAAGAGAAGCCAAGGGGACCAAGAAGAAGGAAAAAGCTTCGATTGGTGGACTGGGTGGATTTCTTCAGAATTACAAGGGGCTAGCGGCAAAAAGTGTTGTGGTGGCAGTGCTAGTGCATCTGCTTTTGCTTGTCGGATTTGGCGGATACACGATTTTTAAGGGGTCGGCTCCTCGGATGCCTTTTACCAGTGAAAACGGGGTGCCAGGAGAGGAGATAGGGTCAGAAGCTCCTCCGACTGAGGTCCCAGAAAAAATGGAGGAACCACAACTCGATTCTGCTGAAATGCCTTCCGATCGTCCTGCTCTGGAGGCGGACACAGTAATTGCGGTGAGCGGAATGGTCAGTCCTTCGATGTCTTTCACGGCAGCACCTCCAGCGATGCCTACCACACCTGCAAGTGGCGCGGAAAAGCTGATGGCAAAGCCTGGAACGCGTGGAGTAGGGAAGCCGTCGACGGTCAACTTTTTCGGGGCCAAAGGGGAGGGGACGAATGTATATTTTGTGGTGGATGTCTCGGACAGTATGGTGGAAACCGACAAAGGAGGAATCGACGGATATAAGAATCTGAAAGAAAAACTAGCACAGATGATTGCTAGCTTGGCTCCTGAGACCCATTTTAACGTGGTGTTTTACGGAGATACCGTAGATCTATTTAGTCCAGAATCGGTACCGGCCACACCTGAGAACCAGAAGGCGGCTCGAGATTTCCTACCCAAGTACATGGCGAGTACTACCCAAAGGGGGAATATTTTAAGAAACTTTAAACCCAAGATTGCGACATTGCCAAGTAGCGGAGGGACAAGTCGGATGGATCTGGGTCTGGTAGCGGCCTTTGAGGGTAGGGCGGATACGATCTTTGTCCTGACGGATGGAAAGCCTGTGATTCACAGAGGAATGACGGAGGAGGAGCGAAAAGAGGACCAGAAAAAGCGGGCTGGATCGGAAATTTCGGAGGCGGACCGTCAGAAATACGCCAATGAGGTTGCCGATTGGCGTAAGGAGTATGAGAAATATGTAACGGAGATGAAAGCGTATCAGGAAAAGTACAAAGACAAGCTTGCGGAGAAAGCGAAAAAAGAGGCGGAGAATCGAGCAAAGGGAAAGGGCAAGGTTGTGGAGGGACAAGGATTTATTGTGGAGGCAGTAAAAATTCCTGGTTTACTGCCGGCTCCGACGGCCCCCGTACAGCCCAAGCCACCCCAAGCGAAAAAAGGAGGCCAAGTTGTGGCTTCGAGCGTCTCGGGAGACTGGACCGATGAGCAGATATTCGAATATCTTAAGACCACCTTAAAAGAGACTTACCGTAAAGATGACTATCCCCTGCCTTCGATTCACGCGGTAGCGTTCATGTCGAAACCGGCCGAGGAGAAATTTCTCCAGAGTCTGGTCACACGAAATAACGGAAAATTTATTCGCATTTCGGCTCCACTAAAATAGCGCAGGCGACGCCTACGAGCAGTGGGTTAGGCGGAGAAAAGTTGCAGGCGACCAGCGGAAAAGCGGAGAGGGATGGGAGTAGGGTGGATATGGCAGTTGGGGTGAGATCGAAGGTCGTGGGCTAAGTCCTGGCTGACGAAGATCCTTTCCACGTGAAGGGTGTTGGGGATGAACATCCATCGTTTTTCCCCAAATCGCTCGCGGATCTTGGCGATGAGTTCTTCGTCGTCTTTGAGGGTACAAGGAATGGCCATGCGCTGCATATCCCCTGTGGTGAAAGCGTTGAGGAAGGTTTTTTCTTCGTCGATCGAATCACGGAGTCGGCGAGTGATGAAATCAGCCAAGCCAACGCCAAGGGCGTTTCCTTGGGCTTGGGGGGCAAGGCCGAGGGCGGCGATCGTCTTTATCGTAGGTCGGGTGAGGTCCTCGAAGCCGTGAACGCCACGCCGTCCGATGACATTGGTGTCCATCCCTGTTCCGCTGTAGGTTTTTCCGATTTCATCGACGATGAGGACGTTAAGGTTATCGCATGGGAGGGCAGGAAAGTAGTGTCGATGCCGTTTTAGAAGGGAGGGCTCTTCTTTGAGGATTTTGTTCCCTGGGAGTGCGTGGATTTCGGCGGTGGCATCGAACCCGTCTTCGAGTAGGGCGAGACCAGCAAAGATTTTTCCCGATTGAACAAGAAGGGAGCCCATCTCTTCAAGGATGCGGGGCATACGATCGGGTCGAGCGGAGTGGAAAGTTTCGGCGGAGCGAATTTTGCCCATGCCGACGACCATCATTTTAGTGAGGCCGCTTTGGACGGGCCCTGAAAAGCAGGTGTGGAGTTTGATTCGGTTGAGGATAAGGACACCGGCGGATTCAAAGCAGTGGCGGTCCATCCAGACTTCCCCCGAATCGACCGAGCCGACCTTAACGCATTCCATGCTGGAGCGGATTTCAAGGCCCGTGGCGGCGAAGGTGAGGCCGAGGGATTCGACCATCTTTTGTTGCCCTGTGGCGGTGGCTCCGTTGTGGGAGCCCATCGAGGGAACGAGAAAGGGTTTGGCGCCGTGGGCACGAAGCCAATCGCCGACCGCTTTGGTGATGGGAACGAGGTTGGAAATTCCGCGACTTCCGGCAGTAATGGCGACATCTCCTTGTGGTGGTTCTTTGCCCATTTGGTCGAGGGCGTGGTGGACTGCCTTGGGCACGTCTTGAATCGGAGCAGAGATTAACTTTTGATCGATCTGAAAAACGTTCATACGATGGAATCCATCCTTCCAGTCAGAATCGCCTAAAGACTCAGAGTTCTCAATCTCGATGATCTGTAACTTTTCTTGGGTGAAGCGACACAATCCGCCACCTTGAGCTATCCTTGGGTGGACGGAGGGTCTGTTTTGCTAGATCCTAGACCACTATGTTGGAGCAAGTTATGTTTCAAGGGCAGTGGGTTTCCCGATTGCGTTCGGGCGATGCTGAGGTGCTGATCGATCCAGCTCAAGGGGGGCGCATTTTGGTCTGGCGAAAAGGGGGGTGGGAAATTCTGCACTGGCCGAAGGATGCTGATTGGGATCATTTAAGTCATGCGCGAGGGGGTAACCCCATCTTGTTCCCGTTTCTCGGTCGAACGTTCTTTCAGGGACAGAAGGGGTTGTGGGCTGATGAGCAGGGGGTGGTACGACCTGCGCCGATGCATGGATTCGCTAGAGACTCTGCCTTCCGGGTGGTAGATGGTGGGAAAGATTATCTCCACCTTGCTTTGAGTGCGAACGACACCACGCTGGCCTGCTATCCGTTTTCCTTTCGTTTTGATCTCGAGTACCGACTGACAGGAGAAGCATTGGAAACGGTCTTTCGGGTAACGAACCAAGGAGGGGAGTCGATGCCTTGGTCGGGGGGGCATCATTTCTACTTCAAGGTGCCTGCGGATGAGAGAAAGGAGTGGAAGCTGACCTTGCCTTGCCAAGAGTGGGGGCGGCAGGAATTCACAAAAGGGAAAATCAGTACAGAGCCTGCGAGAAATTCTTCTGCTTTTGTGGCGAATCCGGATTGGGTGGATCGACTTCATCTGCAACCAGATCCACGAGGCGTAGAATTAGAGCATCTGCCTTCGAAGCGGCGGCTCGCCTTTGAACTTAGCCCGACTAAATCAGGAGTCTGGTCTTGTGTGACGACATGGACGGAGAAGGAGGATTCCGACTTTTTTTGTGTGGAGCCTTGGACTGCATTGCCCAATGCAATCCACCATGGAAGAGGGCTACGAAAGATTGCCCCTGGCCAATCGGAGGAAGCCGTTTGCCGAATCGTGGCAACCCACACTAATTGAGATCATGCCAAAGGCTAGGGGTGATATTTCGTCTGGCTCGATCTTCGGATGCTTCGAAGAGGTGATTCCTATTCATAGAGCTCGGTCTGATGGAGCGAGATGCTTGTCCTAATATAATTACTATCCGCGGATGAGTTGGTTTCTCCAAAACAAGCCGGCATAATGTTATGCGATGCGTCTTCTTCTCGCTTTGGATAAATTTAAAGATTCTTTGGGGGCCATCCGCGCTTGCGAAGTCGTTGCTGAAATCCTGAAGAAAGAATCCCCTGATTCGCAGGTCGATTTATGTCCCCTAACCGACGGGGGAGATGGATTTGCCTCTATTCTTTCGCGGTCCTCTGGGGGTCGGATGGAGAAAGTAATGGTGGCGGGACCAAGACATCAGCCTACCTGTGCGGAAATCGGTTGGGTGCAGTGGGCCCAAGTGCCTGTGGGAGCTCGGGCACGCCTTACTGGTTTATCGATGAGCGAGACGGATAGGGTTGCTTTGGTCGAGATGGCATCGGCCAGTGGATTATCGCTTTTACAGGAAAACGAACGGGATCCTTGGCAGGTTGATAGCCGTGGGACTGGGCAACTATTGCAGAAAGCGGCTGCGCAGGGGGCAAAGGCGATTCTTCTGGGACTTGGTGGAAGCGCCACGAATGACCTTGGTCTCGGGGCGCTTGGTGTTTTGGGGTTGGAAGCCACTGATATGAATGGGCAGATCGTAGAGCCCCTTGCGCCTGCCCAATGGGGTAGAATTCGATCGTTGGGTGGAAAAATCTCGCCAACGTTTCCACCTCTTTTCCTGGCCTGTGATGTGACTAATCCTTTGTTGGGGCCTCAGGGAGCGGCCGCAATGTATGGTCCGCAAAAGGGGCTAGGCAGGGAGGATGTTGGGCGGATGGATCTGGCTTCGCACCAGATGGCTAAGATGTTGACCCAACTTGGAGGGCAATCGTTCTCGCTGACAGAAGTTCCTGGAGCTGGGGCAGCGGGCGGGACTGCGTTCGGGCTGCTTTCTTTTGCTGGTGGCCGAATGATTTCTGGTGGAGAGCTCGTCTCGGATTGGCTGAATTTATCCGCCCGAATCAAAGCAGCGGATCTCGTCTTCACGGGGGAGGGACGATTGGATCGGACTTCTTTGCAAGGCAAGGGGCCAGGGTTGGTAATCGGGAAGGCGTTGGAAATGGGAAAGAAAGTGCATGTTTTTACTGGTGCAGTGGAACCCGGTTTGATGATTCCACGTGGTGTAGAGGTGCATGTGATTTCGCCATCCCATGTGCCGATCGCCGAGGCTTTATCCCAGGCCGAAAGGTATTTACAGGAAAGCGTGCTGCTCACCTGTGCGAATGGCGGACTGGAAAAGGATGCTAGCTTTTCTCAGCGGCAAAAGTCCTAGTGGGCAACCCACGTACTCCGGGGCGCGATACGAAAAGGCCGCCTGCCATTGGTTCTTGGGCTAGGGCCACCTCCGACAATCCAGACTGGGCCGTGGTAATCAAAAGTTCATCGAGGTCCTTACCGCCGAAGGCACAGGAGGTGACTTGAGTGCATGGAAGAGGAATCTGGGCTAGGCACTGACCAGTTTTTGGGCACCAGCATCGGACGGCGCTCCCACCCCAGTGGGCCACCCAAAGATTGCCAGCCTCGTCAATCGTCATCCCGTCGGGCAGACCCATGGAATCTGGAACCCGGACGACGACGGAGCGGAGGCCTAGTTTTCCTGTTGTAAGATCGTATGAGAAACGGGCGATTTCTCGCGTGGGGGAGTCGATGTAGTAAAAAGTATTTCCGTCATGGCTCCAGGCCATGCCGTTGGAAAGTCCAACGGGAAAAAGAACTTTGGTGAGTCTCCCCCCTGCATCCAACGAGTAGAGTGAACTAGACTGAGCGACACCATCCAGCCTTAGGCTCCCGACCACGAAACGACCGAGGGGATCGCACTGACCATCATTGAGGCGACTGTTTTGAGAGGACTCCTTGGGGCAGAAGGCAAAGGTTTGTCGACGTCCAGAGGAGATATCCAGCCAAAGAATGCGATCCGATAAAGCGGCCAAAAAGTGATCCGGGGCAACTGGGACTACGGATCCTACGGGTTCTCCTAGCTCAATGGTTTTTCGTTGGGTGCCACAAGAGTCAGAAAAGTGAATGGATCCGCCATCGATATCTACCCAAGCCCAGCGCTGGTCAAACCAGAAAGGCCCCTCCGCCAAAAGAAACTTTTCAGGGAGGAATGGGCGTGCCGAGATGATTCGAGGGGTCACGGTTCCGAGAGGACCGGATTGGTGAGCTTCCCAATCTTTTCAATCTCTACGGTTATGGAGTCTCCCGATTTCAGCCAGCGAGGGGGTTTCGCGGCCATGCCCACACCGTGCGGGGTGCCGGTAAGAATGACCGTTCCTGGGAGAAGGGTGGTACTGCCACTAAGGAACTCGATGAGGTCCGGGACATCGAAGATCATGTCGTTAGTATTCCAATCTTGGACTACCTGACCATTGAGGATCGTGCGGATGGTTAGGGCGTTGGGATTAGGAATTTCATCGGGAGTAACAAGGCAAGGTCCGAGCGGGCAAAAAGTGTCGAAGGTCTTACCTCGGCACCATTGGCTTCCGCCTTTTTTGATTTGCCAGTCGCGTGCACTGACATCGTTGCCACAAGTATAGCCCAAGACATACTCGAGCGCATTTTTGCGTCGGACATTTTTACAAGTACGACCGATCACCACCGCCAGTTCACACTCATAGTCTACTTCGTCGCTCTTGAGGAAGGTGGGTAGATAGATAGGATCCCCTGGATTTTGCAGTGTATTGGGGCCTTTAACGAAAAGGATGGGAATTTCCGGAGCTGGCTTTCCACTTTCTGCGGCGTGGTGACGATAGTTCAGTCCGATGCATAGAATGGCGGAGGGAACGAGAGGGGCCAGAAGCTTGGCTACCTCTGCCTTTTCTCCAGTTGAGGTGACCTTGTCAGGGAGGCGCCCCGAGAGACGCTCGTAGGTGCCGTCTGGCAGGATTTGGGCAAAGTGTTCTTTTTGTTTCGGGTCGAGATAACGGATAATTTTCATAGGGAGTCTCCTGTTTTGCTTAGGGTGAAGGGAAGGTTAGTCTGAGCGCCCTCGGGCATCGACGGGATGAGTTTCAAGAACATCCGATCCGCGGACCCAGTGGACTTCGCTTGCGAGATTCATCACGGGACAAACATGTGCTGGGCAGAAGCGGAGCCTTGTGCCGATGGGTAAAGTGCCGACCCCAGGGCCCGTGAGGTAGCCATGCTCTTCGCTGACCTTTTGAATGACTAGTTCTGGTCGGTCTACGCAACGCGCGTAAAGTCCTGCACGAGATCGATCGGAGCTGAAAACCTTGGAACCGGCATCAATCAAGGCCAGTTCAGTGGTGGGACGATCCACCACCGTGGCGAGGATGGAGAGGGCGGGTTGTTGGGTGTCCATGGTTTGAGTGGATTCGGTGAGAGATAGATCACCCAGCACATAACTTCCTGGGCGGACGCGGGTGACGGCCTCACGGCCCACCATGCGAGTTGCGGTTACACTGCACCCTGGCCAGAGAGGGAGGTTGCCCCCGACCGCCTCGCGGATAACCAGCAGGTGGGCGTGAACTCGTGCGGCGACTTGGTCGACTTCCTCTGGGGAAGTGGCGCCGTAGGCATGGCCTTCGTGGGTATAGAGAGCAACCAGTTGTAAACGGCGGGAGCCACGGATCTGTTGGGCTAAAGTGCGCGCCTCGGCAACGTTCCGGACTCCCTCCCGGGATAGGCCGGTATCGACGGCGAGAGAGACAGGGACTTGGATATCCGCTGCGGCCACGATTTTTTCAAGCACTTCCCAGTGGGCGGAACTGGTCACAGCGAGAATCAGTTCATCTAACTGGGAATGAAGCTGGCGGAGGCGAGGAGCGTGACGGAGATCACTGAGGGAGTGGGCCATAAAAATCCGGCGGACCCCAGAGGGGATCATGGCTTCTGCCTCCCCCAACTTTGCACAGGTCGCGCCCTCAGCCCCAAGAGCGAGTTGAGCTTTTAAAATGGCAACTGTTTTGTGAGTCTTGATGTGAGGCCAAAGGCCCACGCCAGCTTTCCTACATATGTCCTGCATCCGCCGACAGTTCTCGGTCATTTTCTCTGGCTGAAGAAGCGCGGCGGGAGTGGCGAGCGAATCGATAGATTTCATTTGGAGAAGCGGCCGATTTGGGTTGTGGTCAATCCACCATCCACGGTAAGAATTTCGCCCGTGATGTAGGCGGCGGCCGCACTGCAAAGAAAAACGCACGCCCCTGAACAATCCTTAGCTTTGCCCGCTCGACCGAGAATGATCTTCTGTTCCACGTGCCGCACACGGTCTGGCTCCCGATCCATCCAGCCCTGAGTGAGAGGAGTGCGAATCAGGCCTGGGGCGATGCCATTCACTCGGATCTTCATGGGGCCAAGGGCAAGAGCAAGGCTACGGGTAAGCATGACCAGAGCTCCTTTGGAGGTGTCGTAGGCAACCGAGTCCTCCTCCGACTGGAATCCGTTGGTGGAACTGACAAGAACCACCGCACCCTCCCGCTTTTGTTCCGAGATACGACGGGCGAACTCTTGCACCAGAAAAAATACGGATTCGACATTGAGGCGCATGGTTTTCTCGTAACGGGCACGATCCATTTGAAGAAATGGAACATCGAAAAAACTGCCTGCATTGCAAACCAGGAGATTCAGGGATGGGTGGATCGCGAAAGCGGCCTGAAGTAAAAGACTCGGCCCATCGGGTTGCAGGAGGTCTTGCAGAAGTACGGCGGGATTCTGTGGAGAGGTTGCGCGGGTACCATGACGCAAGACGGTAGCTCCAGCCTCCGTTAGGCCGTCGGCCATGGCCGCGCCGATTCCTCGGGTGGATCCAGTGACGAGGGCGGCATGGCCGGAAAGATCGAAGTTAGGGGGTCGGTTTTCCATAAAGGGTAATGGGGTTGTCGTAGGCGATAGTTCTTTGGTAAGCAGCCGGAATCCCTGCAAGAACTTCCACCTCTTCGCGGTAGCTGCTGAGCAGCTGGAGCGAATCATCGGCGTAAGACTCGAAAGGGGCGTCTGTACCCCAGATCATCTTCCGACCGTAGGCGGAAGCAAGATCGTGAAGGACCTGGGTAGGGTTGCAATAGTCAGATGGGAATCGGCTTTTCTTTGGGGCAACCGAAGGATGATTGTCCACGGCTAATTGGCAGTGGATCCGGTGAGCGGAGCAGTCGAACCAGGCGTTGGGCAACGTGGCAATCTCGTCCAACCCAGGTCGATCAAAACGGCAAGAGTGGGCCAGGCAGAAGCGCAAGTTGGGCCGGCTTTTCACTAGAGTGAGGATGTCATGGACTTGGGACCAAGGATCCTCTGGGTGAACGCTACTATGGATGAGGATGGGCCAAGCGTGGGACTCCGCGAGATCGAGCAGGCGACCGCCACGGGAGGATAGGAGACTGAGTATGGGAGACTGGATGATAGTGGGCTGGGTCTTGAGTCCACGAAAACCGAATTCTGCATGAAGAAGTTGCAGGGATTGGATTTGGGCGTCGAGAGAGCGAGCGGGATCAAACATGCCAAGGGGGATGGCGCGCGCGGGGTTCGAGGAGCGAAAGCGACGCACCTCTTGGAGAAGGCGCCGATTCTCAAAGGCATAAGGAACTTTTTCTAGGCCTCCCTTTCCGTTGATTTTCCCTTGCTGTAACGAACGAAGATGAAGTCCCGCGTAGGAAACCATAGGAAAGACGACGAACTGTTCGAAACCAACCGCGGCACCTTGCGCCGAAAGGGTGTCCCAAGATTGGGCGTAGGGTGAGTGCCCTCGGAGATAAAAGAGCAGATCCACCCCGAGGTGGGTATGGCCGTCGATTAATCCGCGTTCCAGCCCCTTTAACATATATCATTTTTATAAATTAAAATTCCGTTTGATGGAATCCTTAAATTTTGCTCTAATTCCCCCTTATGAGTGCAGTCACCGCGGTGGGTAAGGCGTTTTCCATGTTGGAATTCTTAGTGGCGACAGAACGATCGGCCACTTTAGCCGAGGCAACCCAGATGACGCGCCTACCGAAACCGACTGCTCACCGCTTGCTGCGGGCTTTACAGAAACTCGGTTACGTTTCGCGTCCTCCAGGAACACGCTCGTACTCTATGGGTCCTCGGTTGGCGCGCCTGCAGGCAGGAGATGCGCATGCCCATGTGAAAGCTTTGGCTCGACCCGCAATGGCGAAGTTGCACCAACGATTTAACGAGACGGTTAATCTCGGTATGCTCTCGGGTCGAGAAGTTCTTTACCTCGAATATCAGGCGACCTCCCACGCGCTCCGCATCGTGCTACGTCCCGGGGACAAGGATCCCTACTACTGCACCGCCCTGGGCAGGGCCATGGTTTCTGCTCTGCCCTTGGAGGATTGTGAAAGGATCATTGAAGCTACCCATCCCAAACGACAGACTCCCAAGACCCTGCTGGCAAAGTCCTCCCTCCGATCTCTTCTGGGAGCCGTTCGAAAAAATGGGTTCGCCGAGGAACATGGGGAATCGGTAGACGGCATTTCCTGTCTGGCGGTGCATCTAGGGCAATGGGGGTATCCGCAGTATGCGATTAGTTTGGCCGTACCGACTCCTAGACTAAAAGGGAAGATTCGGATGCAAATGGTGAAGGCTCTGAAGATTCTGGCTAGCGGAGACGCCGCTCCTTCGGGCTTTCGTAAATTGTCATGAGCCACGCCGTCGACCTCTCGGGGAAGGTTGTTTTGGTGACGGGTGCTTCTCAGGGAATTGGCGAGCAGATTGCGCGCACCTTTCATCACGCTGGGGCCAGTGTCGTTTTGAACTCCCCAGGTATTGATCAGACCGCAGAAGATGCTGGCAGAATTGCAAAACAGCTTGAGGAGAGCCGACCGAATTCGACTTTAGTGGTAGTCGCAAATGTGGCCCATGCTGATGAAGTCATTCGGATGATGGGGGCAGTCCGCGATCGTTTTGGTGGTTTGGATTTTCTTGTGAACAATGCGGCCATTATTCGCGATCGCTCGATTGCGAAAATGTCTGAGGAGGAGTGGCAGCAGGTCATTGATGTGGACCTGACTGGGGTATTTCACTGTTGCAAGCATGCCCTCCCCATTCTCCGAGATGGCGGAGCCGTAGTGAGCACAGGCAGCATCGCGGGATTGATGGGTTTTTACGGGCAGTGTAATTACGCTGCCGCCAAGGCGGGGGTGGCTGCCATGATGCGGGTGCTTTCGCGGGAGGTGGCACGTCGGGGCATCCGCGTAAACGCCATTGCTCCGGGGGTGATCGAAACGGCCATGTCGCAAACCATCCCCCTTGAGGTGCGCACATCCATGCTTCAGCAAATTCCTCTAGGTCGCTTTGGAAGGGCGGATGAAATCGCCCAAGTGGTGCTCTTTCTTTGCTCTCCCATGGCTTCCTATATCACTGGGCAGACCATCGAAATAAACGGCGGGTGGAGGGGATGAGGGCACTAGCCAAAGTCGTATCCGCAACCGAGGCGGTCGCACAAATCCCTTCGAGTTCCGTGGTGGCAGTCTCTGGGTTTGTGGGTGCTGGCCATCCTGAACTGCTCACAGTGGAACTCGAACGCCGTTTTCTCCAAACGGGCCAACCTCGGGATCTTACTTTAATCTATGCGGCGGGTCAGGGGGACGGTGCCAACCGTGGACTCAACCATCTTGCACATCCAGGTCTGGTGCGGAGAGTGATCGGGGGGCACTGGAACCTCGCGCCTAAGATGGTGCGTCTGGCGATGGAGGATAAGATCGAAGCCTATAATTTTCCTCAAGGGGTGCTGAGTGTTCTTTTTCGCGAGATTGCGGCGAAGCGGGCGGGGGTGATTACAAAAGTAGGCCTAGATACATGTGTGGATCCCCACCACGGGGGAGGGCGTTGCAACCCACGAACAAAAGAATCCTTGGTGGAACGAATCCAGTTGGGTGGGGAAGATTGGTTGTGGTATCGCACCATTCCTTTGGGGGTTGGTTTCATCCGAGCTACAAGGGCTGATTCTTTCGGAAATCTTAGCATGGCAAACGAAGCTCTGATTGGTGAAGTGCTACCGATTGCTCAGGCTACGCACAACCACGGGGGCATTGTTATCGCGCAGGTAGAGGAGTTGGTAGATCGGATCGAGGATCCAAAGTCTGTCTGTGTGCCAGGAATCCTAGTGGACTACGTAGTTTTATCTGATCCCGCGCATCACGAACAAACGTTTGCGGGAGGTTTCGAGCAAGGTTTTGTGAAACGCAGAGGTACAGCCACTAAGGTGACTACCTTACCTCTTTCCGAGAGGACCATTGTGGCCCGCCGCGCCTTGAAGGAAATTCGCAAGGGAGACATTGTGAACCTCGGAATTGGAATGCCCGAGGCTATTGCGTCGGTCGCGTACGAAGTGAATCGTTTACGCGACTTTACCCTTACCGTGGAGAGCGGTCCCATTGGGGGGATTCCAGCGGGAGGCATGAACTTTGGTTGTAGTTATGACCCCGAGGCGATCATCGATCAGCCTGCCCAATTTGATTTCTATGATGGAGGTGGCCTGGATGTAGCGGCCTTGGGGGCGATTGAGGTGGATGAAGAGGGAAGTGTCAACGTCAGCACCTTTCCAGATCGTTTTGCTGGTGTGGGTGGTTTCATTAATATTTCACAAAACACAAAAAAGATTCTCTTCTGTTGTTCTTTTCGTGCGGGTGGACTGGCGGTGAGCGTGGGGCTGGACGGTAATCTGTGTATTCGGAATGAAGGTCGGCACAGTAAATTTGTTAAACGGGTCCGATCCATCTGTTTTCACGGGCCCTCAGCCCGCCAGCGTGGTCAGGAAGTACTTTATATCACCGAACGCGCGGTCTTTCGTTTGGGTGACAAGGGGCTGGAACTTCTCGAGACGGCTCCAGGCATGGATCTGCAGAGGGATATTTTGGCTCGCATGGACTTCCGGCCAGTCCTACACAAACCTATGGGGATGCCAGCCGACTGCTTTCCCGCACCAAGTCCGAACGCGTCCCTATGATTTTTCCTCGCCCCATCCATATCCTCGCTGCCCAACGTTCCCCTATCGGACGGTTTGGCGGGGCATTTCAGGAGGTGTCAGTGGTAACCTTGGCTGCGGAAGTTGCGCAGGCCGTGCTCCTCCCTTGCGGTGGTCTAGTTCCCGATCAGGTGATCGTAGGACAAGCACTGCCGGCGGGTACGGGGATGAATCTTGCACGGCAACTTGTTATGCATCTCAAACTGAAACCCTCCGTTCCTGGTTTCACGGTGAGTATGGCCTGCGGCTCGGGTTTACAATCGGTGGTTCTGGCTGCCTCCGCGATTGCCGCAGGGGACGCACAGGTAGTTTTGTCAGGGGGAGCGGAAAACATGAGCCGAGCCCCTTTTCTGGACGTTTCATCCCGCTGGCAAAAAAAAGCAGAACCAGCGATGCTGACGGATTCGATTCAGTGCGATGGCCTGAGCGACCCTTATCTGAATATCGGCATGGGGGAGACGGCGGAACGAATAGCCGATCGGTTTAAGATCAATCGTCATGAGCAAGACTCCTTTGCTTTGTCTAGTCAACAGCGAGCAGGAGAGGCGAGCGGGGATTTCAAACGGGAAATTGTGGCCATGACGACGGGACAAGGTCGGTGCGAACGCGATGAACATCCACGGAGCGGGATCACCCTAGAGAAACTCGCAACCCTCAAGCCCGCCTTCCGAGAAAAAGGTACGGTAACAGCAGGGAATTCCTCTGGGATTAATGATGGGGCGGCTTTGGTTTTACTGGCCAGCGCCGAGGCTATGAAGCGGCACGCTCTTTCCTCCCGGGCGCGGGTAGTCGGAGCTCAATCAATAGGGTGTGATCCATCCATGATGGGATTAGGACCTGTGGCGGCAGTACAGGCTCTTTGCGGCGAACTGAGTTGGAATCTTTCTGAGGTACCAGCAGTTGAGATCAATGAGGCTTTTGCCGCTCAAACCCTCGCGTGCATACGCGAATTGGGGTTGAGGGAGAATCAAGTTAACCTGCGCGGCGGAGCGATTGCACTTGGCCATCCCATTGGTTGCAGTGGAGCACGCATTCTTGTCACACTCCTTCATCTTTTAGAGGATCGCGGTTGGCAACGTGGCATCGCCTCCCTTTGCGTTGGTGGTGGCATGGGCATTGCATTGGCAGTGGAGAGGGATTGAAGTACAGGCCATGAACATCCCTTTTCTCAACCTCAAAACGTCGCGAATCTACCGAAAATGGATCGGCTGGGGAAGGTATGGAATGGGCCACCGACAGCAGGATGGGAAAAGCAATATGAGCGCATCTTTTCCCACTTCGAAGGCACTCCATGAACGGGCCTGCCGCGTCATTCCTGGGGGAGTGAATAGTGGAATCCGAAAAATGGAACAGCCAGTTCCACTGTACTTTTCTCATGGTTCAGGGGCTCGGCTATGGGATGAGGATGGGAACGAATCGATTGATTTCCAAACAGGCCAAGGAGCCCTGCTTTTTGGGCATGCTCCTGCGGGATTAGCGGAGGCGATTGCAAGGCAAGCCACGAAGGGAACTCACTTTGCGGCTCAGACACGCTTGGAAATTGAGGTGGCGGAGCGCCTTTGTGAAATGATTCCTTCGGTCGAAGCTGTTCGTATGAATAACTCTGCTACGGAAGCTGCTGGGGCGGCCTTCCGCTTGGCTCGCGGGCATAGTGGGCGCTCCTTGATTCTTAAGTTTGAGGGGCATTATCACGGTTGGGGAGATGAGGGATTGGTAGGATTTGGGGCTTCTCCGACTCAATGGGGACCTGAGGATGAACCTGCTCGGTTCCACCCCAGCGAGGGGGTGATTTCTGAGGTGCTGAATCAATTTGTCGTGGCGCGATGGAATGATCCTGATCATTTTCGTCGACTAGTTAAGAAGTATCGTGGGCAACTCGCGGCCGTGGCTTTCGAGCCCGTTCTTTGCAATACCAGCTGTGTGGAGGCAGTTCCAGGGATGATCGAAGCCATCCGGGAATGTTGCGACGAGGAGGGAATGCTGATGATCGCCGATGAGACGATCACTGGTTTTCGTTTCGGGGCATCCTGTGCTCAGGGCTACTACGGATTTTCTCCAGATCTGACGATCCTCGGAAAAGCGGTCGGCGGAGGCGTGCCTTTTGCGGTTCTGGGCGGGCGGCGAGCCGCCATGGCCAAGATTGAAAGTGGTCGCGTGATTCATGCGGGGACTCTGAATGCTAATCCTCTTTGCTTGGCGGCCTCTGCTTGGTGCCTCGATCATATTCGCGCACTCGGGACGTCGCACCCCAAAGAGTTGCAGGAGCAGGGACGGCAGTTGATGCGGAACCTTCGCCAGCAGGCAGATCATTACCAGATTCCACTTCGGCCCCAAG